>DALYHW010000008.1:0-31292 GCA_031970695.1 Hylemonella sp. | reverse complement strand
CGGCCTGGGGCTCGGCCTTGGTGCGCAGCAGGCCCAGGTCGGTGCCGCAGTGCGGTTCGGTCAGGCACATGGTGCCGGTCCACTCGCCGCTCACCAGCTTGGGCAGGAACTGCTTCTTCTGCTCGTCGGTGCCGTGGGCATGCAGGCACTCGTAGGCGCCGTGCGAAAGGCCCGGGTACATGGTCCAGGCCTGGTTGGCCGAGTTCATCATCTCGTAGAAGCACTGGTTCACGACGAAGGGCAGGCCCTGGCCACCGTACTCGGGGTCGCAGGACAGTGCAGCCCAGCCACCTTCAACGTACTGCGCGTACGCTTCCTTGAAGCCCTTGGGCGTGGTGACCTCGTGGGTCGCCTTGTCCAGCTTGCAGCCCTCGGTGTCGCCGCTGATGTTGAGCGGGAACACCACCTCGGCCGCGAACTTGCCGCCCTCTTCGAGCACGGCGTTGATGGTGTCGACATCCGTGTCGGCGTGGCGGGGAATCTGCTTGAGGGACTCGGCGACGTTGAGCACCTCGTGCATCACGAACTGCATGTCGCGCAGGGGCGGGTTGTAGCTGGGCATGGGTTTACTCCTGGTTGGATCTGGTGGTGGATTTGGAACTGTATTTGCGGGCCATCTTGACCACCGCCGCCTTGGGCGCCGGGGATTTGACGGTCTTGCTGGTGTTGCTGGCGTGGGTCTCGGCGCCGTAGCGCGTGAGGATCTGCTCGAAGGCCTTGGTGGCGCGATCGATCGAACCCGGCGCCTTGAGGAATCGGGCTTCGTAGTGCACGGCCAGGATGAGGCCATGGATCTCGAAACCAACCTGGCGCTCGTCGGCGTCCGGGGAAAGGTGCCCCTCTTCCTTGGCCTGCACCACGGCGCGCTGCACCGCGGCCAGCCAGGTCTTGACCGAGCTGGCCAGTGCGTCGCGCACCAGGCCCGGGCGATCGTCGAAGTCCACCGCGCCGCTGATAAAAATGCAGCCGGACTGGATTTCGACGGTGACCCGCTTCATCCAGTTGTAGAACAGGGCGCGCAGGCGCGGCAGGCCACGCGGCTCCTTGAGGGCCGGGTAAAAGATCTCGTGTTCGAAGCGGCTGAAGTACTCGCGCACCACGGAGATCTGCAGCTCCTCGCGCGAACCAAAGTGGGCAAACACGCCCGACTTGCTCATGCCCGTCACCTCGGCCAGTACCCCGATGCTCAGGCCCTCCAGGCCGATCTGCGCCGCGAGGCCCAGGGCGGCATCAATAATGGCCAGCTTGGTCTGCTGACCCTTGTGCAGGGCCCGGCCTTCGCGGGGCTTGTCGCTATCGGGGCTGCGGCGCGTTTTGGCGGCCGGGGAGGCAAGGGACATGGCGGGATACAAAAACGAACGGTCGTGCTATTTTGCACGAAAAAAACCGTCCGTCAAACGCCATGGCGCCGGCGGGCAAAAAAAAGCCGGCGGGACGCCGGCGTTGTTACATCAGCGCTTGAACGGCACCACCCGCTGGGTCTGGGTGCCCAGGCCCTCAATGCCCAGGGTGATCACGTCGCCCGCCTTCAGGAAGCGCTGCGGCTTCATGCCCATGCCCACGCCGGGCGGGGTGCCGGTGATGATGACGTCACCCGGCATCAGGGTCATGTACTCGCTCAGGTGGCTGACGATCTTGGCCACCGAGAAGATCATGGTTTTCGTGTTGCCGGTCTGCATGCGCTGGCCATTCACGTCCAGCCACATCGCCAGCTTCTGCGGATTCGGGATTTCTTCCTTCGTGACCAGCCAGGGGCCCAGCGGACCGAAGGTGTCGCAGCCCTTGCCCTTGTCCCACTGGCCGCCACGCTCCAGCTGGAATTCGCGCTCGCTCACGTCGTTGGACAGCACGTAACCCGCCACATAGTCCAGTGCCGACTTCTGCGTCACGTAGCGGGCCTGCTTGCCGATCACCACGCCCAGCTCCACTTCCCAGTCGCCCTTGACCGAGCCCATGGGCAGCATGACGTCGTCGTCCGGTCCCTGGATGGAACTGATCGCCTTGGTAAAGACGATGGGCTCCTTGGGAATAGGCATACCAGCTTCCTTGGCATGGTCGCTGTAGTTCAGGCCAATGGCGATGAACTTGCCAATGCCGTTGACCGGCGCGCCCATGCGCGGCTTGCCGCGCACCAACGGCAGCTTGTCGGTCTTGAGCTTGAGCAGCCTGGCCAACGCCGCATCGCCCAGCTGGGCCGGGCCGATGTCCGGCACGACGGTGCTCAGGTCGCGCAGCTTGCCGGCGGCGTCGATCAGGCCCGGTTTTTCCTTGCCCGGATTGCCATAACGTACGAGTTTCATAGGGGGTCTCCTGGTATTCAATGAAGAAGCGCCGGCGCCGCGAACGCGGAACCGGCGCTGAACCGTCGGGCTAGTTAGCGCAGCATCTGCGCCAGGCTGGCTTCCATGTGCTCGGTCGGCAGGCGGCGGAAACCCGATCGGGCGAAACGCTGCATGCGCCCCACCACAAAGGCCGTGAGCACCGAGGCCTGTACCTGGGCATCGGCCGTGGGGGTGGCAGCGCCGCCCGGGGCCCCTTCGCGCAGGCACTGCTTGAGCGTGGATTCGATCTTGTCGAAGAACTGGTTCATGCGCTGCTGCAGGCGGTCGTTCTCGAACACCAGCGCGTCACCCACCATCACACGCACCATGCCGGGGTTCTTCTCGGCAAACTGCAACAGCATGGTGACCACCTTGCCCGCGTGGCGGGCCCCGGCGGCGGGGTCGGTGGCGCCGGACTCGCGCTCGGCGATTTGGTTGACCAGCGAGAACACCGCCTGCTCGATGAACTCGATCAGGCCCTCGAACATCTGGGCCTTGCTCGCAAAATGCCGGTAAAGCGCGGCCTCACTTACCTCCAGCTTGGCGGCCAGCGCGGCCGTGGTAATGCGCTCCGCTCCCGGCTGCTCCAGCATGCTGGCCAGCGCCTGCAGGATCTGGATCCGGCGCTCGCCCGGCTTGGGGCGCTTGCGGGTGGGCGCCGCGGCTTCAGCCGTGGCGTCGGTGGCGGGGTTGAGTTCTGCGTCAGACATGGTGTTCGGCTATCCCTTTTTTTGATTCTCGCACAGTGCCGGCTAGGGGTAAGTCCTTAGTGGTCGCCCACTCCGCGCAAGGTCGGCAGGCGGTTCGATCATGCAGGGATCGTGCCACGGGCCGGGCATGCTGCGCCGGCCGGACCGGTCGCCAACTCAGTGGGAGCGGATCATCGTGCCGTAGGCCTGATCGGTCAGGATTTCCAGCAGCATGGCATGCGGCACCCGGCCGTCGATGATGTGGACAGCATTGACGCCGCTCTTGGCCGCGTCCAGCGCGCCGGCGATCTTGGGCAGCATGCCACCGGAAATGGTGCCGTCGGCCACCAGTTCGTCGATGCGTTTCATGGTCAGCTCGGTCAGGAGCCGGCCCTGCTTGTCCAGCACGCCCGGGATATTGGTCAGCATCAGCAACTTCTCGGCCTGCAGCACCGTGGCCAGCTTGGCGGCGACCACGTCGGCGTTGATGTTGTAACTCTCGTTGTGCTCGCCAAAGCCGATCGGGCTGACCACCGGGATGAACTGGTCGTCCTGCAGTGCCTTGACCACGGCCGGGTCGATGCCCACGATGTCGCCGACCTGGCCCACGTCGTATTCCTTGCTCGGGTCCTTCTGGTCCACCATGCGCAACTTGCGCGCGCGGATCAGGCCTCCGTCACGCCCGGTCAGGCCCACGGCCTTGCCGCCGGCCTGGTTGATCAAGCCCACGATGTCCTGCTGCACCTCGCCGGCCAGCACCCACTCGACCACCTCCATGGTCTCGGCGTCGGTCACGCGCATGCCCTGGATGAACTCGCCCTTCTTGCCCAGGCGGTTGAGCGCTGTCTCGATCTGCGGCCCGCCGCCATGCACCACCACGGGGTTGATGCCCACCAGCTTGAGCAGCACCACATCCTCGGCAAAGGCCGCCTGCAACAGCGGATCGGTCATGGCATTGCCGCCGTATTTGATGACCATGGTCTTGCCATGGAACTTGCGGATATAGGGCAGGGCCTGGGCCAGGATTTCGGCCTTCTCGCGAGGGGGGATGGTGGGAGAGGAAGTCATAAATCGAGTGAAAAGCAGATCTATCGTTGGAGCCAGCGCAACACGGCCCCGGCATAGTCAGAAAATTCGTGGAGGTGGTCCCGGGCGATCTTGTGGACGATGGCCCAGTCGATCGACTCGTAACTATGCACTGCAATGTTTCTAAAGCCCACGGCCTTCTTCAAGCGCTCGGCCAGACTGGCGTCCACCACGCCCTCCCGGCCCAGCAACTCAAAGGTCTGCCCCATGGTGCCGGGCGGGGGCACATCCATGACAGCAATCAGATGGGCCCCAATGTCCACCGCAAGCTGGACGGCCCGACTGAGATTCAGGGCCACAATGTCCTGCAGGTCCACATCAGCCTGCAAAACCTTCACGTCGGCCGGACACTTGGCCTCGATGCGCTGGATGCAACGACGGAGTGAATCCAGCTTCTGGAGCACTACCTGCCGGTCCATGACTGACACCTTTCTTCGAGAACCCGCATCTGGTAGGGCATGAAATCGGCCTGCTCCACCAGATGCCGGCTCAGCAACCGGGCAAACGCCTCGTCGCTGCCGAGCAGCCGGTAGCCGGTGCGCACGATCTCGCCCAGCAAGGGTTCGGGAACCGTGGCCAGGTCGACCAGGTCCACCGCACGCCCGGTACTTCCCGCCAACGCCGCCATCAACGCCATCTTGGTGCTGCTGTCCAAAGGCGCAGGGCCCAGCACCGCCACATCCAGGTCGCTGTCGGCACGTGCGCGCCGTTTTGCGACCGAACCAAACACGAGCGCCAACGACAAGCCGGGAAACTTAGACAGCACGGCACGCAGCCCGGCCACTCCGGGCGGAAGGGTGTCAGGGACGTCTTGGATAGCTGTCATGGGCGAATTGTGCCGCAACGCGCGAACGCCCCGCACCCAGCCGGGGGCCCGACATTAGCTTGAGCATAGTTCGTTTGGAAAAATTGGTCTTAAGATCGGCCAACAAGGATTCTCAAGGATACAAATGCCCAAATCCACCGGTCCCAAGACTGAAAAAGGCAAGGCACGCTCATCGCTCAATGCCGTCAAACACGGCCTTTTGTCCAGCCGTTGGCTGTCTCCAGATGAGCAGCAGAGTCTGGCGTCATTGATTGCAGACCTGGAAGCGGAATACCAGCCCGAGACAGCCACTCAACGCATCATGATCGAGCGCATTGCCATGAGCATGACCAAGCTCAGGCGCCTGCATGAATTGGAGAATGCCGTCTATGCCAAAGCGCAGCAAGATAGCGAAGAGCTGATGAACAAGCGTTTTGTTCAATACGTGGGCATGGACAAAGAGCTAATCAAAGCGAGCGCCATGCCGCCAGTCCCCCAACTGACCCTTTTGGCACGCTACCAAACCTCCCTTGATCGGCAGATTTCCAAGGCGATCGGCGAACTCATGCTGATAAAGAATGGGGGCCTGGAAGCCGTCGCCACAAATAGCCCGAAGAGAATCCAGTCAACCGGAAGTCACGATGAGGAATGAAAACTCTCGGTACAGTTGATTCAGGCAGCCATCAGATCAGATGGGCGCCCCGGAAACGAAGCCATGCACACAAGTTTTCAGCACCGACTTGATCGCTGCCACATCGTCATTCTGAGTGGCTCCGCGAAGGCTCTCTAAATGCACCGCCAAAACTGACCAGGGTAAAAAGTCCTCATGGGCCTTCATGATGCGAGCGTGTGCCGTCGGCGTCGGGTTGTCACCGATCAGCAACTCTTCATACAGCTTCTCGCCAGGCCTCAGCCCGGTGATTGCAATCTCAATATCCCCATGGGGATGTGCCTCATCACGTACGGTGAGTCCGGAGCGCTCGACCATGCGCCGCGCCAGATCCAGAATGCGCACCGGCTCCCCCATATCGAGCACAAAGACCTCGCCGCCTGCGGCCATGGCACCGGCCTGCAACACCAGCTGGGCCGCCTCGGGAATCGTCATGAAATAGCGCGTCACATCGGGGTGCGTCACCGTCAACGGCCCGCCCGCAGCCAGTTGCCTGCGAAACAGGGGCACCACGCTGCCGCTGGAGCCCAGCACGTTGCCAAAACGCACCATGCTGAAACAGGTCTCCCGCGCATCTGCCGCCATGGCCTGCAGCACCAGCTCCGCCATGCGCTTGCTGGCGCCCATGACGTTGGTGGGGCGTACCGCCTTGTCCGTTGAAATCAGCACAAACCGCGCGACCCCGGCGTCCCGCGCCACACGGGCCATGTTCAAGGTGCCGAACACGTTGTTGCGGATCCCTTCGGCCGGATTGGCCTCCACCATAGGCACATGCTTGTACGCGGCGGCATGGTAGACGGTGTGCGGCCGGTGATGCAGACAGATCTCGCGCAGCCGGGCCTCATTGTTGACGCTGCCCAGAAGCGGCAGGAGCTCGACTTCCAGCTTGCGCGACCGGCAGGTCGTTTCAAGCTCCTGATGGATGGCGTACAGCGCGTACTCGCTATGGTCCAGCAACAACAGCCGGCTCGGCCGCTGCTCGGCAATCTGCCGGCATAGTTCGCTGCCAATGCTGCCACCCGCGCCCGTGACCAGCACCACCTGTTGGGTCAGATCACGCGCGAGCAGCGCCGAATCCGGCGGCACGGGATCACGCCCCAGCAGGTCTTCAATGTCCAGCTCACGAAAATCCTGCACAGTGACCCGACCACTGGCGAGGTCCGCCATGCCGGGCAGGGTGCGTATGTGCACGGGCAGGTGGCTCACGCGCTGAATGATGCGATTGCGCTGTTCACGCCCCACACTGGGCAAGGCCAGCAGAATGTCGGTCACCCCGTGGCGCTCCACCAGGTCCGCCAGTTCGCTGCCAGCGTAGACCCGCACGTTATTGATGCTGTGGCCTGCCTTGGACGGATCGTCGTCCACGAAGCCCACCAGCTTGTACTGCCCGCCCAATCCGAGCGCGGCCGCGGTCTGTGCACCGGCCATGCCGGCGCCATAGATCAGAAAGCGCGCCTCTCCCGTCGGCATCCGGCTCGCGAGCCAGAAACGGGCCAGCGCCCGGCTAGACCCGGCGAGCAGCAGAAACAGCAGGGGCTGCAGCAAGCCCAAGCTGCGGGGCACACCATCCCAGCGCGTCCACAAGAGCAGGCCAAAAAAAAGTATCCCGTAGAGGCCCACCGCTCTGGCCATGGTCAGCAAGGCAGCCTGACCGGTGTAACGGAAGATTGCCCGATACAGCCCCAGACGGATGAAGACCGGCACTGCAAGAACGGGAGCGAGCAGGTACACCCGCAACTGGCTGGCGTCCGGCCAATGCGGACTGTCCAGCCGGAGGCTGAACGCCAGCCATGTTGCGACGAGCGACAGCGCCACGTCCATGGTCACGACGACCAGACGCTTGACAGGACGAGACCAGGCGAGGATGCGCTGACGCATTGACAGTGCTTACGCCGCGCCCTTGATGGCGAAGCTTTCCTTGTTCTTGCCGGCCGCCACGAGGCTGGCCAGCCAGCGCGGCATCGAGCCCCGGCCACTCCAGGTCTCGCCATTGGGGCCGCGGTACTTGACAGCGACCTTGCTGCCCTTGCGGGAGGACAGAGCACCCGCCTTCTTCGCATCCGCCTTGCGCGCCACTGTCTTCTTGGCGGCAGCCTGCCCCCTGCGCCCCGCGCCGCCGGCTCGCCCCCCCGCGTCTCCCATCGCACGCTGGAGATCCTTGAGCGTGATGCCAAACGCCGACATCATCGTGACGATCTGCCGCAGCGTCTTGTTGAATTCACGCGCCTTGATCTCTGCGGCCTGCTTCTGCAGCTTCTCGATCTGGCTCTGGATCTCGATCAGATTGCCCATGCTCGGCTCCTCGTGTCGTTGTGGCGTGGTGGTATCGCGCAGATCTCAGGCACCTGCCTGCGCCAGCACCGCATGTATCACATCGCAAGACTTGCGAATCTCGGCGGACGTCAGGGTCGGGTGCACAAGGAACATCAGACTGTTCTCGCCAAGCTCGCGTGCCGCCGCCAGGCGCTGCGCGGGGCGCCAGTTCGTCCCGTCGAAGGCCTTTTCGAGATACACCTCGGAACAAGACCCCTGGTAGCAGGGCACGCCCTGTGCATTGATCGCCTCGACGATACGGTCGCGACTCCAGCCGACAGCAAGCCGCTCTTGATGTACATAGACATAGGTCTTGTAGTGCGCATGCTCGCTGCCCTGCGGGGGTTGCGGCACACGTACCACGGCATGGGCCTGGCACGCCTGGAGAAGGGTATTGGCATTCGCAGTCCGTTGCCGGTGCCAGTCGTCCATGCGGCGCAGCTGGATGCGCCCGATCACCGCCTGCATCTCCAGCATGCGCCAGTTGGTGCCAAAGCTCTCGTGCAGCCAGCGGAAGCCCGGTGGATGGGAGCGCTCGAACACCGCCGCATAGCTCTTGCCATGGTCCTTGTAGGCCCACATGTCGCGCCACAACTGCTCATCGTTCACCGTGACCATGCCGCCTTCACCGCCCGTGGTCATGATCTTGTCCTGGCAGAAACTCCAGGCACCGATATGACCGATGCTGCCCACGCTGCGCCCCTTGTAGCGCGCACCGTGCGCCTGGGCACAGTCTTCGATGACCTTGAACCCATGCTTTGCCGCCAGGTCCATGATCGGATCCATATCGCAGGGCCAGCCGGCCAGATGCACGCAGATTACGGCACGCGTCCGCGGCGTAACAACCTGCGCTATGGTGCGCGCCGACAGGTTGCCGCTGTCAGGCTCCACGTCCGCGAAAACCGGCGTCGCGCCCGCGTTGACCACACAGGACACGCTGGCGATGAAGGTACGCGGCGTCACCACCACCTCGTCGCCGGGCCCGATGTTCAAAGCCTTGAGCGCGAGGTCCAGCGCCACGGTGCCGTTGGCCAAGGCGATGGCATGGCTCGTGCCACACCACGCCGCAAATTCCTTTTCAAATTCGCGGGCCTCGCTGCCCGTCCAGTAGTTCACCTTGTTCGACAGCAGCACCCGCTGCACGGCCGCCGCCTCTTCTTTGGTGAAACTGGGCCAGGGAGAGAATGGCGTGTTGAGCATGATTCAATCGTAGATTCAGGAAGAGCGCGTGATCTTCGGCCGCGCGGGATTTCCCACCACGGTCTGGCCGTCTGCGATGGAGGCAACCACGACGGCACCCGCGCCAACCACCACATTGCCCCCAATGACAATGCCCTGCTTCACGGCAGCCCCCACACCCACCCAGCTGCAGACTCCCACCTGCACGTTGCCCGAAAGATGGGCGCCCGGGCAGATATGCACCGCCTCAGAAAGCCGGCAGTCATGGTCCACCGTCGCGCCGGTATTGATAATGCCCCCGGCCCCGACCTCGGCATCGATGTTCACTACGGCACCCGCCATCACCACTGTGCCGGGCCCAAGAATGGCATGACGACTCACTATTGCCGCAGGATGAACCACCGTTGCGAGTTGAGCGCCGGCGGCCTGCAGCTGCAGCTGCTTCTCCCAGCGGACCGCGCAATCGCCGATGGACACCAGCACGCCCTCGTAATGCGTCACCCGCTTGATCAGGGCGGCACTATCGCCCACCACCGGCCAGGGCCCGTTGCGCTCGCGCTGCGGCCAGGCATCGTCAAAGAACTCGACAGAGTTCCATCCGCTGGCCAGGGCTGCATCAGCCACGACCTTGCCGTGGCCGCTGGCGCCCAGCAAGGCAAGCCGCCTCACGGCTTGCCCCCTGTGAATTTGGACATGGTGACCTCACCCTGCGCGCTGATGCCCTCGCGCACCAGTACCTTGCGCACCGTCAGCCAGAGTATGCGCAGGTCCAGCCATAGCGTCTGATGGTCAACGTACCAGACATCCAGATTGAAACGATCCTCCCAGCTCAGGGCGTTGCGGCCGTTCACCTGCGCCCAGCCGGTGATGCCCGGGCGCACCTCGTGACGGCGGGCCTGCGCGGGCGTGTACAGCGGCAGGTACTCCATCAGCAGGGGGCGCGGACCTACAAGGCTCATCTCGCCGCACAGGACGTTCCAGAGTTCGGGCAGCTCGTCCAGACTGGTCGATCGCAACAAGCGTCCGAATGGCGTGAGACGCTGCGCATCGGGCAGCAACTCACCGTCCGGCCCGCGTCCATCGGTCATCGTGCGGAACTTGACCATCGTGAACGGCCGCCCCTGCAAGCCGGGCCGCACCTGCCGGAACAACACCGGGCTTCCCAGCCGCAGACGGATGACCGCCGCCAGCAACAACAAGGGTATGGCCAGCAGCAGCAGCAGGACGATCGCCACGATCAGGTCGAACAGGCGTTTCATGACTTCAGGCTCACGGATTGGCCAGCAGGGAACATGATGGCAAGGTATTCCCGCGCCAGGGTTTCATAACGCCGGTGTGCCAGGATCCACTCCCGCCCCCGGGCGCCAATGCCCGCCCGCTCGACGGGGGCCATATCCGCATAACGCTGCACTTCGCGCTGCAAGGCCTCGACGTCGCCCGCGGGCACATATGTGCCGCACTGCGCCTCGTTGACCATCGAGGGATAACCTGTATAGGACGCGACCACAGGCTTGCCCGCGAGCATGTAGTCGATCACCTTGTTCAGCGACTGGCCGAACTTCCAGACCGTGGACACGTGGACTGAGAAATACAGCAGATCGCATTTCGCCAGTACGGACTGCACCATCTGCTTGGGCACCCGCGGCGCGAAGGTCAGATTGGTCAGGTGGGCATACTTGGACTGGTAATGCGCACGCAGGTCTCCCTCGCCCACGACGAGAAAGTGGATGCGGCTGTCCTCCTTCATCGCCTCGGCGCAATCCAGAAAGGTGTCGAGCGCGTTGGTGATACCGATGGTTCCGGCATGGGCCACCACAAACTTGCCCTTCGGCATGTACCGCGCCTCGTAGTCCGGCGGCAACGGTTCACCAGCGGCCAGAGAGACCTCATCGACCCCCATGGGGATGCAATGGGTTGGACGCGGACGCCCCAGCACCTGCGCCACATGCTCGCCCAGGTTCGGCATGGTGCCGACAATCGCATCGGCGTAGCGATAACCCAGCTTCTCGATCAGCCCCAGACCCAGCACCAGGGGATTGCGCCGGCTGAACCCGCCTTCTTCGGTGATGGTCAGCGGCCAGATGTCGCGGATCTCCAGAATAAGGCGGCACTTGTAACGCCGCCTCAGCAGAAAGCCGTTGAGAATGGTGAGCAGTGACAGGCTGGACACCACCACCACGTCTGGCCTGGGCAACTTTTCCTTGGGCAGGCGCAGCAGCCGCCATTCGAAGTCCAGCCAGCTCAGGATGCGGCGCATTGATTTCGCCACCTGGTACTTGAGCGTACGCACCCAGCACAGCTGAAGGCCATCCACCTGCTGGAAGAGATAGGGCTGCGTCAGCTGCGGCACCTCCGCCAGCTGGTTGGAGTCGGAGGTGATGATCACACTCTCGTAGCCCATGCGCGCGATCTCGCGCATGAGCAGGTAGCCGCGGCCACCTGCGCTGGCCTTGGCCGGCGGAGCAACGTATTTTGAAACGTACCAGACGCAGGGTTTCACAGACCACTCAATAAAGTTTGGGAATCGCGTTCACCACCTGGATGGCCTGCTTGAAGTCCACACCCACGGCGTCGAGATACCACTTGATGTTGGGATACCGCGGTGTGTTTTCTTCCATCACCATCTCCAGCGCCTCCGCGCGGGTCAGGTCGCCCTCGCGAATCTGGTTGCTGCGGAAGGTGTCGTGCTCGGTGAAACCAGCGACGGTGTAGTACACGTAGTTGTAGAACGCCGCTGTTCCATCGCCGATTCGCCAGGTCGTCTTGGTGTCCGGCGCCTTTTCCCAGTCGTACTCGGCCAGCGTATCGTCGATCTGCTTTTCGTCCCAACGCCAGTAGTCGAAGATATGGTAGTAGTCGGACTTCTTGGTGAAGCTGCGGTAGTACTCGCCCGAGAGGGTGTCCCACAGCGACCGGTTGAAATAACCCGGGCTTTGCAACATGGCCTTCAACCGCAGGTACTGGTAGCGCAGCTGCTTCATCGCACCATGGGAATAGACGCGCTCTTCCTCAAAATCCGGCGGCACTCCCAGGAACCCTGCCTTGAAGTGCGTTACCTCCAGCGGATTGATGCCCCACAAATTCAGGCTGATACCGGTCTGCTGCTTGATGGTCTCGACATGCCGGAAAAAGTGCTTGTCGCCTGCAGTCAGCACGCTGATCATGCCCAGGTGCGGCGACTTGAGCCACGCCCGCAGGTTCATGGCGATGTAATCGCGCTTCTTGGCAATGTCGTCCGCCACAATGATGTTCTCGACACCCAGCTCGGCACACATGCGGCTGATGTTGCGGCGCCCCAGATCCGTCACCATGCCCCAGTCATAGGTGTAGGTCACCGGCTTCATCTGGAGTTCCTTGACGATCAGATGCAAACCGTAGCAGCTGTCCCGTCCGCCGGAGAATGGCACGATACAGTCGTTGCCCTTGTCCCGACGATAGGACTCAACCAGGCGAAACAACTCTTCCTTCGGCCGCGGCTTGTTGCGCGGCTTGTAATGCCGGCAGTAGTTGCAGACGCCCTCGCTGTCGAACTTGATGAAGGGCATGGTCTCGGTCAGCAAGCACTTGGTGCAGCGCCGCAGATCGTGCTTGCGGTATTCAAGCAACTTCTCCTCGGCGCCCGAGAGTGACAAGGCGGGGATCAGGTCGGTCTTTCGTTCCTTGCGGTCCGAGATGTCCAGCGCGGCCGGCGAGGCCGGAATGTCGACGAACACTGCCTCCTTTACCTGCTGGACGTCTTCGCAGCCGATGACGGTCAGAGGGTAGCTTTCCGAAGCAAAAAAAGTCGCCCCGCCCTTGCGGCCCACGTAGAGACTGCCGTTGTTCGAGAACAGGCAGAGCTTGCCCAGGCGCGGCAGAATGAGCGCACAGGCGACCACGCCGCGGCACAGGCCCAAGATGCGCGCCGGCAGTTGCGCGAGCTCGCCCCCGGCCTCCAGGTGCGCCGCCGCGATGGCTGCGATCACTTCCGTGTCGATCTGTTGCGTTCTGGTCTTTCCAATCTCGGGCCAGATCGCCTCGTCATTGACGACGATGCCGTTGTGCAGCACGGCCACGCCGTCGCGCACGACGGGCTGGTTGTCCGACAAACCGTTGGTGATCAGCCGGCTGTGCCCCAGAACGAGATGGCTGGCCTGGGGCCGGACTTCCTTGAGCAGCCTTGTGACCGGGTGGTCGGCGCGGTAGACCTGATAGGCGTCGTTGATGAAAGTCACCAGCCCGCTGGAGTCGCGCCCCCGCTGCTGGGAATGTTTCACCAAAACATTCAACTCGCCCTCATTGACTGGCGAGGATGAAACGACCCCGAAAATTCCGCACATTTGATTGATCCAGCAGATGTAATAGACAGCTCACGCGCAAGAGGAAAGAAGCCGATCATAAAACTCGATCAGCTTGGCCTCTTCGCGAGCCCAGTTGTAGCGGGACAGGACGGCCTGGCGGCCGTTTCCTCCCATTTTCTCAGCCTCGTCCCGGCGACTCACCAGATAGTCGATGGCCGAGGCAATGGCGACCGGATCCATGGGATCCACGCACAAGCCGCATTGGCTTTCCTCGACAATTGTCCTCCACAAATCGAAGTCCGAGGCAATGACCGGGATGCCCGCGGACATGTATTCGAACATCTTGATCGGCAGCGCATCAAGGTAATTGGAGACTGGGTGCAGCGTCACCACCCCCGCCACGGAACGTCCCAGCACTTCGCGCACACCCAGGCGGTCCTGGATCCCCAGGGCGTTGACCTTGCCCCAGCCCGGGTACGACCGGACCTCGGCCTCGACCTGGGCCTCGGCGAAACCACCAACGAGATTCAGGCGCGCTGACGTATGCGTGGACTCCATGGCGCGCACCAGCTCCTTGACGCCACGGATTTGTGCAATGCTACCGACGTAGCAGACCTCGTCCGCCTTGTCGTGCCACGCCACTGCACTTTCGAGCTCCCCGATCATCGGGAAGTTGTTGACGTCGACCGAACACGGGTTGATCGGCATAAATTTGTCCCGGATATAGGGTGTCGCCGTCACGACCCCGTCGAAACGCGCGCAGGCGTAGCGCTCGAAGTGGGCAACGCCCCAGGACAGGAAGCGTCGCACCCAGGCGTGAAGGTAATGCTTGCCCAGGATCTGCTTGGGCACGTCCTCGTGCGCATCGAACACCACCTTCTTGCCGCGGCGCTTGAGCTTCAGTCCGACCGGCAGTAGCTCGGGATCGTGCAGGTGGTAGACCTCCGCATCCAGCTCGATCGCCTTGCGGAAGACCCGCCGGGTCGCCTTGAGCATCCGGTCCAACCTCCCCGTGGATCGTCCGACGTCGGCGATCTTGACACCATCACGCACCTCGTCACCGCGTCCGTCGGCCACCACAAGAACGACCTGATGTCCGTGCGCCACCAGGCTGCGACACTCCTTCAGAAAGACCCGGATATCGTCGCGCGGATGCGCGGATGTCAGGTGAACGACACGACTCACAGCTCCTCCCTACCGGTTTCAACGGGGCGCATGAAGGCCGCCTCCTGCATCGAAACCCAGCGCCTGGTACATCGCCAGCAGCATCGTCTCTTCCTCCTGCCAGCAATACAGCCGGCTGGAACCTCTGGTGTTAGCGCGCTTGGCTTCTATCTCCGCGGCGCTCAAACTCCGCACGAGCTGGCGCAGGGCTTGTACGTCGGGCGCTACCGTCCAGCCGCAATCGTACTCATCCACGAAACGCCCCATCTCCGGGAAGTCGCTGACCACCGCCGGCACGCCGCAGGCCGCATATTCGAACAGCTTGTTGGGCAGACAAAGGTAATAGCTCAGGCACACATTCTCGATGACGGAGATGCCGACGTCGGCATCCACCGTGTAATCCTTGACTTGCTCAGGCGGCACGGCCGGCATGAAATGGATATGGGGATACCGCGCGGCCGCTTCCCGGATGCGCCCCTCCAACTCCCCGTAGCCCATGAAGACCAGATGCTGGTCCGGCGGCAACTGTGAGAATGCATCGATCAGCAGCCCGATCCCGCGCCCCGGTGCCAGCAGGCCCTGGTAAATGAAGAGTCGCGCATCGGCCGGCAGGCCGATCGCCTGGCGCAACCGCCCGCTACGCGCCGGCTCCGACTCGCTGCGGTAAGGCACGTTGCGCACGACCCAGACCCGCCTGAGCCGGTAGCGGGCGGCATACCAGTCAGCGATCGAACGGTTCACGACGCAGACCGCATCCGCCCGCCCGATCAGGACGCCCTCCACCCGGCGCGCAAGCCACTGGCGCCGGCCGCGCAGACTGGCCGTTTCAGTCTCCAGTTCGTGTGGGTCATAGACCAGCACGCAACGCTTCCAGAGCTTGACTAACACCGAGAGCGGCAGGACCGGCAGGCTGTGACAGTTGAAGCACCTCACCTTGATGCCCCGCAACGCCCACAGGACGCCGAGGTACCAGCCGACGGCCTTGATCAGACGCCCGGCCGCACCCTGAAGCGATCCGCCGAAGAGCGGCGCCACCCGCAACACCTCGATGCCGTCGGCCAGCACCTCGCGCATGGGAAAACCATCCTTCCAAAGCGCCAGCACCATCACCCGCGGGAACACGGCATGGCGCCTCAAGCTGCGAACAATCTTGAGGATCCTAGATTCGTTCGCAAAGGTGGAAGGATAGATATGGATATTCAAAGCAACCCCGGCTTCCCCGCCTCATGTCTCGCGCACCCGGTGGGCGCCGCCGAGAAAACTAGCCTCTGAACGTACGCCCTATCTTCGCCAGACCCCGCGCCGGGAGTCCCAGCACCTGCTTGGCAAGCCGATACACCAGCACTGCCAAACGGCGCTTGCGCTGGTGGTTCGGGAATTCGCTGAAATGGTGGGCAGGCTGCTCGACCAGCGCCTCGAACTCGGTCAAGGACAAGCCGAGTTTCTTCGCGATGAATAGCTTGTCCTCCGCCAACAGCTTCGGGTCATACAACGGCGCCTTCAAGGCCTCGAGCGCCTCGGCACGGGTCATCTGGCCGGACACCACGAGGCTGGACAAATGCGCCTTGCGCTTGTCGTAGCCGAACTTGTAGGGCAGGTAATAGGCCTGGAAGAAGCGGGTCCAGCGCGACTCATAGTGCTTGCCGCCGTAGTAGCGCCAGCCGTAATCTTTCTCCAGAATCCGGATCGCCTCTTCTTTGTTATAGGGCAGCAGGTTCAACGGTCGCAGCACCTCCATCTTCAGGATGAAGGGATATTTCACGTACAGATCAAAAAAGCTGACCACCGGGAAATCGCCCCGGGACCGGGAGCCGAAACGGGCATGAATGGCCTTCACATGTGTGGCATCCATGGCGTCATACCCCCAGGTCGCCGGCAATATGCTCTCGGTCGCGAAATTGCCCCCGTTGATCACGTACTTGATGCCGGCCTTCTCGGCGTAGCCATACAGAGCCGCAAAAAATGCGTGATCCTGGGGCACGTCCTGGTTGGCTAGGTTCGAACGCAGGAAGGCCAGCTGCATGTCGCGCATTTCCTCCCAGTCCACCACGTGCGTAACCAGATCAAAGCCCAGGCGACGGCAGATCTGCTCGATGTTCATCACCGCCAGTTCCGAATTCCAGCCGGCGTCGACATGCACCACCAGAGGCCGCAGCCCCCACTCGGCAACCTTGACCGCGATAAACGAGCTGTCGATGCCACCGGACAGGCCGATGATGCAGTCGTAGCGCTTGCCCTTGCCGTAGGCCTTGACGGCCCTGATCATCTCTTTCAGCTTGACCGGGTCCCCCTGCAGGGAGGGCCAGGTCGGCTTGACGCTATTGTCGAAGTAATGGCAATGGCTGCAAACACCCTGCTCGTCGAATTTGATCTCGGGATCAGTCGTGTCCATGACACAACGCGTACAGACCTGGTACGGGCGCCCCACGGGCACAAACGCAGCCTGCTGGATCGGACGACCGTCCACAGGGGCGCGGATCGCGTCTACAGGATGGCTGTAGTCTGGTTGATGCATAAGCTTGAGATCAAATAAGGAATTCAGGGGCGGCCGCGGATCTGTCCATGGCCCCGAGGATTATCCGCGAACCGCGACAGCGGCCTGCCGCCAGCGTCAGGGCAGACGCCTGGTCAGCTCCGCGCGCGCCGGGTAGTTGATGAGGACAGCCCGATGCGGGCCGACGAACACGAAAAGGCTGCCAGCGGCCACCGCGGACGCTCCGCCCTCGTGCACCGCCGCGACGAAGTCGTCAATGCCCGACGCACCACCGCACGCGACCACGGGGACACTGACTGCCGACGACACTTCACGGATCAGCTTGAGGTCGTAGCCAGACTGGGTCCCATCCCGGTCTACGGCATTCACGATGATCTCCCCCACGCCCAGCCGCTCCAGCTCCTGTACATGTTCCTTGAGGCCGACGGAATGCTTGGTCTTGCCCGCATGGGAGCTAAGTTCGTAGCGCCCCAGAAGGGTGCGCCGGACATCCACGCAGCCCACGATGCTCTGGGAACCGTAGATGGCGACGGCATCGCGGATCAGCTGGGGCGCGGCATAGGCCGCCGTGTCGATGACAACCTTCTCGAAACCCAAGGCAAAGATGCGTTTCACCTGCTCCAGCGTCGTGATCCCGCCCCCGTAGGCCATGGGCATGAAGGCCTCACCTGCGATATCGGCCAGCAGGTCGAAATCCGGCCCCCGGCCTTCAGGTGTGGCGGTGATGTCGAGGAACACCAGTTCATCGACCTCTTTCTCGTTGAAGATCCGGACCGAGTTGATGGGGTCCCCGATGTACTTGGGATCCTTGAACTTCACAGTCTTGACCAAGCCCTTCCCCCGCAGCAAGAGGACCGGAATGACACGCGTCTTGTTCATGTTGGCTTCAGCTCGACAAACGCCCTCATCAAGGCCAGGCCGTGCCGCAAGGACTTTTCCGGATGAAACTGGGTGCCGAAGATATTCCCCCGCTGGACCGCGCACGTGAACTCGACGCCATGGGTTGCCGTCGCAAGCACATCCCCGGCATCTGCACAGTGCATCTTGTACGAGTGGACGAAATAAAACCGGGCATCATCGCCCATATGATCCAGCAGGGGCGAGGACTTCTTGCGCACGATCTGATTCCATCCCATGTGCGGCACACGTATTCCCGGCATGGCCTGGAATTTATGGCATTCCATGTCCAGCCAGCCAAGTCCGAGGGCATCCCCCTCTTCGCTGCCCCGGCCAAGAATTTGCGCCCCTAGGCAGATGCCGAGTACCGGGCGCTTCAGCTCCAGCGCAAAGTGGTCGAGCGTCTCACGCAGCCCCGAGGCATTCAGCATCTTCATCCCATGGTCGAAGTGCCCGACCCCAGGCAAGAGGAGCTTGTCGGCCGCCAGCACATCGAGGGGATTGCGCGATATCAGCACATCGCCACCAGCCTTGCGCAACATGTTGCCGACAGATGCCAAGTTACCCACGCCATAGTCCAGTATGGCAATCATGTAGTCCTCGCAGGCAGGGCGACAGCGGCTTGTGCACTTGCAGTCACGATGGGCATTTGATCCAGCACCGACTTAAATGAGTGCGTTAGATATTGCTGGAGCAAGCTGATGTCTGCACGCGAATATTCGGCTTCGGGGCAGTTTCGGTGTTCGATCTTCAAAGCCGGGAAATACCGGCGGAAGGCATCAACCACATCCGATATGCGGGTAGTCACACCCGTTCCCAAGTTCATATAGCGAGGTAAATTATCGATTGAGGCCAACCGTGCCAACACGCACGCTGCGTCATCGACGTGCACGAAATCCCTATGTGCTCGCCCCTGGTTGTTCAACACGAAGGGCCGCCCAGAAAGGGCCGCCTGCTGAAGGTGGTGAATCACTGAAAACTGGTCGTTGCCACCGAATATGTTGAAAAGGCGAAATGCAACGAAGTCCATGCCATGTTCGTCGCAATAGGCCTGCAAAAGTCTCTCCGAGAGAAGCTTTGCAATTCCATTAATCGACACTGGGCAGGCAGGGGATGACTCTGAGGTGGAAGTCGAATCGCCGTAAATCGCCCCGCTGCTGACAAAAAATATGCGCGGCTTGCACAACGGGCCAATCCATTCGAGAAGCTCAGTCAAGGCCCGGACATTTGAATCGACGAAGGCCGTAGGCTGGCCACCGGGACGAACCCGCAAGGCGCCAGCGGCATGTATGACCAAGTCGTAGCGAACACTGGCATCGCGTCGAATCGCGGGCCATGTAGCCCGCGTGACGCAAGTAACGTCGAAGGCGCCCGTGCGCTGGATGGCCTGGCCGAGATTGCCGTTCGCGCCTGTCAGTAGGCAACTTATTCGCTTGTGCGTTGAGAGAGGTGCCATGTCATCCCCGATATACCATTTTATTGTGCTCGAGCGATTAGCGACGCCTCAGGAGCACGCAAAAGGCCGAATAATTTTTCTCTGCACTGTAGTTGGCTTCCCATTGGGCGCGGCTTCCCCGTTTCAAGGTGTCGCGATACTCGCCGCAAAGGCAAACGTTTTCGATGCCCTCGGCGATGTCGAGTGCTGTTGGGTCGGCCGGGATCAGTTGACCCAGCGACTCATTGACGATCTCCTGATTGCCGCCGACGCTCGTTGCTATCACGGGGATGGAGCAACTGATGGCTTCCATGATGGACACCGGAGTGCCCTCAGAACTGCTGACATTGATGAAGGCGTCGACCGGTTGCTCACGGTACCAGTCGTAGATGGCGCGCGTCTCGACGTGCCCTTTCATCTGCCATCGCACCTGGCTCGGCAGAAGCGAATTCGCTAGCGAGCGGATGTCGGGCATCAGGGGGCCATCGCCAAAGTGTGTCCATTCGATGGACAAGCCCCGGTTTCTTTCGGCCAGCAGCGCGATGCCCTGGACAAGGAGGCCAATCCGCTTGACACCGACGAGAAACGCACAGGACACGATGCGAACAACGCCATCGGTGGATGCAGCCGTGCGAAACCCGGGGTCATCGGTGCCAAGCAGTGCCATCTCAATCTTGCCGGCATGCTGCGGGTATTTGCCCTTGAGGTAGACGGCCCCCGCCGTAGAGTCTGGGGCAATGTGGTCTGCCAAAGCAATCATCTCTTCCTGAAAGGGGATGTGTGCAGGCGAATGACGTTCGGCATAAAGATCTCCCCCATGCGCACGTGCCACGAGGGCGGCCCGTCCACCTCTCGAGCGAAAGATACCCGCTGCCAGGAAGGCTATATCCAGCCAGAAGGCATACACAACCGTCGGCGCCTGGCCGGCAGATCGGAGGCGCTGAAACCACCGGACCATCCATTCGACACGGCCGCGGGTGAGAGCCATGCGCAACACCGCAGAGGGCGTCTTCATCAGCCAGGGATGCGCCCAAAGCTCACTGTAGAAGCCCCAGGACAACAGGCCCATTATGAGCAATGGCAGGCGCCGCATGGCTTGCAGCCCTTCTGCCAGCGAAGTGTCCACCTCAACGCCCTCGGCAATGGGCGCACGCCCGCCGCGCACATCTTGCGGCACCAGCACGATCCGGGAGAAGTGGTCCCGGTAGCGGTGGATTTCAGGCGCCAGGAATGTGCTCTCGGCCGCTACCGAGAACGGGTAGCTAGCCGTGAGAACCAGCAGGAGCGGTTTCGATTCTGTCTTCACGAAGGATGTCAAGCCCTGAAAAGCATGCGGCTGCGCCTGAGGACGGAACGCACCAGACCCAACATCAAGGGCGTCTGCTCCTTGATGTACTTCCAGGCGATAAGCAGTGGCATTGCCAGTTTCAGCCGGTCGGGCACGGCCTCAAAGGCCATGCGGTAGTAGACAAAGGGGAAGCGGCTGAACACGGTTTTCAATCGATTGCGCGTGCTGCGCTGCTGTACGGACACACTGGCGTCGTGAATGCGGTAGTTCAGGATGCCGCCGGGCACGCAGCGCAGGGCACCAAAGGAAAGCAGGTGCAGCAGGTACACCTGGTCGCTGCCCACGGGACATTCGAAGAAACGCTTGTCTGAGCGCAGCAAAACGTCTCGCCGAAAGATGGCATAGGAGTAGAGACACTTGCCGTTACGGTCCGAATCAAGGAATAACCGCCATTGGTCGCCCTGCAAGTAGGTTGGCGGGTGGATCAACTCCCCACTCCCCTCACGATACCCACCAAAGAGGCCGACATCGGTGGGCCTGAAATCCTTCAGCAGGGTTTCCACCCAGTTGGCCGACCAGGTGTCGTCACATGCCGCCCACATGAAGTACTCGCTCTGTTGTGCGGCCTGAAGAACAAACCTGAAATTGCCCGCCGCACCCAGGTTCGTGCTTTGCCGGATGTAGCGAACACGCGAGTCCTGCGCCGCATAGGCCTGGCAGATGGCCGACGTCGCGTCGGTCGAGGCGTTGTCCGAAATGACCAGCTCAAAATCGCCAGCGGTCTGGGCGAGGAGGGACTCCACGGCCTCGCGTACGTAGGCTTCGCCGTTGTAGACCGGCATGCCGATGCTGAGTCGGGGTGCCGTCTGGGTATGGGACGTCATGGATGCATCTGCCTTTCAGAAAAGCGAGGGCTTGGCGTGCAGGCGCTGCAGCAAGCGGCGAAACAGCTCACCGCTGACCAACAGGGAAGCCGCACTGGCAAGTGCGGTGAGCAGCGCCAGACTCACCAAGGTGAAGAACACGCCCAGATCGTCTGGCATCAGCCAACGCCCCAACGCGGCCACCGCCATGCTGGGCAGCAAGGGCTTCAACACGTCGCCCAAGATCCATGCCTTTCTTTCGGACTGTAGCAGCGAACGAAAGACGAAGACGGCAATGACGACCAGGTAACCGAAATTCAAGCTGGCCCAGATAGCAGCAGCACCGATGGCGCCGTAGACAGGCACGACGATGAAAATCAATGGCACCAAAACAATGGCGGCCAGGGTGTTTACCAGCAGGGGGAAACGGGTCATGCCATGGGCCAGCTGTGCTTGATAAGGCATATGGCACAGGCCGTTCATGAGGTTGCCGGCCAACAGGAAGGCGAGCAGGCTCGACGTCTGACGGGCCAGCTCGTTGTCGTGCAGCCAGATGCGCAACAAGGCCTCGGAATGAAAGATGACGATAGCTGCAACGCTGCCCCCCAGCACCACCACCAGCTGGGCACCACGGTGGAAGGTGGCCGTGAACTCCCGCTCCTGGCCTGCGGCGTGCAGCTGCGTCAACCGGGGCTGGAAGGTGACGGAGATGGGCGAAATCAGCGTGAAGATGGCGCCAGCGGCGACGCTGGCCAATGTGTATCGTCCGAAATCCTCCAGCGGAATCAATGTGGACAGCAGAACTTTGTCGACCTGCGTAAGGAGCAGGGCCAGGAAGGTGATCATCAGCATGCCGCCGGCAAAGCCCCAGCTGTTCTTCAGGGCGGCCACCGAAAAACGGGCGCGGCTAGATAAAGCGGGCATGGCGCGATAGGCGATGCACCAGTAGACCAACACCGTCAGCACCGACACCACCAGTTGCCACACGAAGAAGGCGCTGAGCGAAGCTTCAACCCAGGCGAGAACCGCCACAGCCCCCACGGAGCGAACCGTGGCCATGACGACCGACACCACGTTCATGGACACGTGGCGTTGCAGGCCGCTCAGGCAGCTGGAGTACACGCCCTCAATGAACCGAAGAGCGGCGATAGCTCCCATATAGGACACCGCTTCTGCAATCGTCTGGGGAGACAGTTTGTCGGCTTTCACCCAGGATGAAGCCATCCAGTTCGCGGAGGCCAGAGCAGCCCCAGCAATCAGCAGGCTGATCGCAATACACAGAATCTCGACACTGCGCAGCAGGTTCCACGTGGCCTCAACGTCGGCCCCGCCGCCCGTGAAGCGGGCCATTTCACGGCCAAGAGCGGGCTTGAGCCCTGCATCGAGCAAGGCAAGCCAGGCAATCAAGGCGCCGAACATTCCGATCACGCCATAGGCCTCCACACCCAGTTGGTGGACGTAGATCGGGACGAACAGAAAGCCCATCAGGGCCGTCCACACCTGTCCTGCGTAGTTGGCGAACAGATTGCGTGCGAGCATTGGCTTGATCCCGCAAGGATGATCGTCGGCGCGGCGATGAGACGGGGCACGTCGCGAGCAGGCTATGCTCAGCCCACTTTCTTCAGGTAACCATCTGGCGCCACACTGATCAACAATTTGTGATTAATAGACTTATCAATCGAAAACTCGGGGTGCGACTTCAGATATTCCCAGACCGCGGTCTTGGGGTTGTCGCCGCGACCCCATGGACGATCTGGGAAGCTGTCCTCGGGGAGGTCCTCAATAATAGTGTCGAACACGATGCAATAGCTGCCCGGCGTAACCAAGGGAGCGAAAGCTTCGAGCTCTGCCAGGGCATGCTCGTGGGTATGGTTTGAATCCAGGCAAACAAGGATGCGCTTGTAGTTAGCAGCGATTCTCTTGACCTCGGCAACGATCTGCGAGTCGACGCTGGAGCCTTGAAACATCTTGATGCGAGAAGCCATGGGGTGGGCCTCGATGGCATCGCGGTTATGGGTGCGAATATCGATGTCCAAGCCGATCACGAGGCGAGACGACTTCCGGGGATCCAGCGTAGTGCCAGCTTCGATCGCGTCGCACATATCCAGCTGAGCCAGCATAGAGGCGCTGAAGATCAAGGAGCCGCCGTGCGCGATGCCCGTCTCGATGATGAGATCGGGCTTCACGCGCCAGATCAGCTCCTGCATCGCGACGATGTCCTGCGGATACTGGATGATCGGGCGACCCATCCATTCGAAGTGATAGGAATACTTCTGCGCGTTGGCGCGATTGACCCAGTCACGGGTGGCAACGATCAGGTTTTCGTCGCGGCCGATTGCCTCGATTTCCCGATCGCATTCCTGCTTGAATTGTTCGTAGGGAGTCATACGGATTTCCTCTTGATATTCACACTGATTTCGTACGTTTCACCGTTTTCCTCGAAACGGCAGGCGGGATGACCGGGAAAGGTCCTGGCGCGCAGAAGGTTTATCAGCTCGCGCGCGGTATAGGATTTGTCCAAATCGACCTTACTCGCTGCATCGATTTCCCTAGCGTAGTGCAGGCTGCCTTTGTTCGGATTTTGCGGAATTCGGCAGATAGAGCCATTCCGAATTTTCGGATAAGCCACCTTGAACAGCTCGACCATCCCCTGACTGGCCTTCCTATACAAAGTCTCGCCGGTGTCTTCCCAATCGTAGCCGATGGCCTGCTGAGCGACGATATCGCCGCTGTCGATGCCTTCGTCCACGAAATGCAGGCTCACGCCGAACGGCGCCTGTTCGACCAGGGCCCAGAAGTTGTAATGCTTGCCTCTGTTGTAGGGCAACAAGCTGGGGTGGGTGTTTATGAAACCGACCTCGGCCAGAGCCATGACGGCCGGCGAGATCAGCTTCGGCCACCAGGCCAGGACACCGAGATCAAAAGGCACCAAGTCGGCCAAGTCGGCCTGAAGCTGCGACTCCGATTCGAAAACGAAGCTCGGAATGCCTTTTCTGCGCGCGGCCAAGCATACGTCGCTCTCGCTGACGGTCACCACCGCGCCTATATCCTCTGGGTGAAGCTCCAGCAGCCATTCGGCAATTGCATTACCGACCTGGGCGTCGCACATCAGCAGCAGCTTCATCAGGCCTCACGACTCCCGGAAAGGATGTTAGCAATCACGGCCACGACCCGCTCTTGATCCGCCAACTGCATGTCATGGAAGCTGGGCAGATTGATGGCGCGCCCGGGAATATCCCAAGCCAAGCGATTCTGCTTCCGCTCCTCGAACATGGGTAGCGAAGACAGCGGATAAAAGAAAACACGCGCGTCGATATTGTCTGCGGCGAATGCGCCCTGCAGGCGCTCCCGCGTAACCCCGCTTGCATGAGAGAAAACTGCGCTCGGCATCCATGCGCCGTTCACGTTACCCGCCGCCTCAGGATTGATCGAGACTTCAGCGTGTTGCTTCAGCAGCTCGCGATATTTGGCGAAGATTTCGCGCTTACGCGCAATCAACTCATCGATTCGCTCGACCTGGGCACAGCCGATGGCGGCCTGCACATTTGAAATTTTGTACTTGAAGCCGACCATATCGGGCCAGAACTGCTTGGTCTGGCCGCGCGCGCGCCCATGATTGGACAGGGTGAGTACGGTTTCATAAAGCTCGGCATCGTTGGTTACGAACATACCGCCTTCACCGGTAGTCATCGTCTTGGTGCCGTGGAAGGAGAAGCTGCCGAAGGCGCCCATGCTGCCGGCACGCTTGCCTTGGTACTGTGAACCGATCGCCTCAGCAGCATCCTCGATGACCGGAATACCGTTCTTGGCGCCGATCGCCAGCAGGCGATCCATATCGCAGAGATTACCGTAGATATGCACGGCCAGGATGGCCTTGGTCTTGGGCGTGATGGCCGCTTCGACCTTATCCGGGTCAAGGCACCAGCTGTCGGGCAGGATGTCGACGAACACCGGCTTGGCCCCCAGATGCACGATGGGGGCAGCGGAAGCGATCCAGTTGGTGTCGGCCATGATCACCTCATCGCCCGGACCTATGCCCAGCGCAGCCATGCCCATGTGCAACGCCCCGGTGCAGCTCGAGGTGGCGATCGCATACTTGACACCCAGGTGCTTTTTGAACGTCTCTTCGAAACGGACGATGTACTCGTAGCATCGATCGCCCCAGCCATTGCGCACCGCATCGCTGGCGTACTCGATCTCCAGCTGCCCGATCGAGGGCTTGGTGTAGTAGATGCGCTGGCTCATGTGATCTCCAATCGGGGAATCGCAGTCACCAGCTTGCCACCCCAATTCTTGACGTATGCGAGTTGGACTTCGAGTTCTTTCTTCAGGTTCCAGGGCAGAATCAGAACGTAGTCGGGCTTTTCCTGCCTCAGGCGCTCCTCAGGCAGGATGGGAATGCGGCTGCCTGGCATATATTTGTCCTGCTTGGCCGGATTGCGATCCACCACGAAATCAATGAGGTCGGCGCGAATACCGGCATAGTTCAACAACGTGTTGCCTTTGGCCGCCGCGCCATAGGCAGCGACCCGTTTGCCGTCACGCTTGGCGTCGAGCAGGAAGCGGATCAGTTCGTACTTGATACGGTTGGTGCGTGCCTGGAAATCACGATAGTGATCGGTACTCAGCATGCCGCTGGCCTTTTCGGCCTCAAGCACCTGAGCCACGCGCGCGCGCACCTCATGTCGACCGGTGTCGGAACGCTGAGCATAAACGCGAAGGCTACCGCCGTGGGTGGTCAATTCTTCGACATCGAACACGACCAGACCGTTGGCAGCGAAGATCCGCTCGACGGCGATCAATGACAGGTAAGAGAAGTGCTCGTGGTAAATGGTGTCGAATTGCGTTTCCGCAAGCAGCTTGAGCAGGTGCGGGAACTCAAACGTGGCGACGCCTTGCTCCTTGAGCAAAAGCGCGAAGCCGGCAACGAAATCGTTGATATCCGGCACGTGCGCGAGGACGTTGTTGGCAACCGTCAGGTCGGCCTGCTTGCCTTGCGCGACCAGCGTCTTGGCCAGGTGCATGCCGAAAAATTCCTCGACGATATCAATGCCTTTGGCGCGGGCCGCAGCAGCGGTACTCGCGGTAGGCTCTATACCAGTGCAAGGAAGGCCGCGCGCCTTCACGTACTGCAAGAGATAACCGTCATTGGCGGCAACCTCAACGACATGCGATTGAGGGCCAAGGCCAAAACGCGCAACCATGTCGCTCACGTAGCTTTCGGAGTGCGCCAGCCAGCTGGAGGAAAAACCGCTGAAATAGGCATAGTCGGCGTCGAACAGTTCCTCGGCTTGGGCGAAGTCTTCGGTCTGCACTAGCCAGCATTTTTCGCAAACCAGCACGCGCAGCGGAAACCACTTTTCCGGCGCATGCAGGGTGCGCTCAGTCAGGTAGGAATTGGATGGCGGCGCGCTGGCCAGATCAACTAGCGGCAGTTTCAACTCGCTTGCGCAGTGACGGCACTTCATCAGACAACCCCTTCAAAGGCGTCGGCAATGGGGGCGTGGGCGGCGTCGCGGGGTGAAATTCCGGCGATGGGCAACGGCCAGGTTATCGCCAGCTTGGCGTCCTGCGGATTCAGGCCGGCTTCAGCGCCCGGCGCGTATGCAGCAGTATGCAGATATAGCATTTCACAATCGTCAGTCAGGGTTTGGAATCCATGCGCGAAACCCTCAGGGATCGCGAGGGTCTTGTGGTTGTCAGCCCTCAACAACTCGGCATGCCACTGCAGGAAGGTCGGCGAACCCTTGCGCAGGTCCACCGCCACATCGAACACCGAGCCACGCAGACACGATACGAATTTCATCTCGGCATGGGGAGCATGCTGGAAATGCATGCCACGCACTGTGCCCTTGTGCTGGGTTAGCGTATGGTTGATCTGCACAATCCGACGCCCACCGAAAACGTCACGCAACTCATCTACGCAGAACATGCGCTCGAGATAACCCCTGCCATCACCGAGCGGTTTTCGCACGATCACTTCGAGGCCGGGCAGCCGGGTCGCCTGGATGTCGAATCGGCTGCTCATGCGGCCCCCATCGCTGTCTCGTAGGCGGCGATCTGCTGCAGGCTGAATTCACACATGTCGGTGCCATTGCGCCAGGCCAGATGCCAATCAACCGTATGCATCAGGGCTTGGTCGAGCCCCCAGCGCGGACGCCACTTCAGGCGTTGCTTGGCCTTGCCACTATCCAGCTTGAGTGTGCCCGCCTCATGGAGTTGCGGCGCTTCTTCAAGCTGCCAGCTCGCGCCCGGCACGCGGGCGCAAAGACTATCGACCAACCATTCGACAGGGCGCGAATCAGCTTCTTCAGGTCCGAAATTCCAGGCCTCGGCAAAAGCAGTGTTATCGGAGTAAAGCCTCTCGGCCAGCTGCAGGTAGCCAGAGAGCGGCTCCAGCACGTGCTGCCACGGACGGATGGCATGGGGATAGCGAATGGTCAAGGTCTGACCGGCGTCGATGGCACGCAGGAAGTCGGGAAGAAGGCGGTCGGCGGACCAATCGCCGCCGCCAATCACGTTGCCGGCGCGAGCACTGGCAAGGGCCACGCCCTGTCCAGCCAGGAAGGAGCGGCGATAGGCCGAGGTCACCAGCTCCGAACAGGCCTTGCTGCTGGAATACGGGTCATAGCCGCCAAGCGCCTCGTCTTCGGCGTAGGGTGCGTTGCGTTCGCGGTTTTCATAGCACTTGTCGGTGGTGACATTCACCACCGCCTTGACGCCGGCCGTCTGGCGTATGGCCTCCAATAGATTTACGGTACCCATGACATTCACCGCATAGGTCTCGACCGGCGCCGCATAGGAATAACGGACCAGTGGCTGTGCAGCAAGGTGCAGGACGACTTCGGGAGCAGCCGAACGCAAAGCGTTGCCCAGGGCGGCGGCGTCACGAATGTCGGCGATGGTGCTGCCAGCGAGGCGATCGACCAAACCTGTCACGACGCAGAAACTCGGATCGGTCGAAGGCGCCAATGCATAGCCGTGCACCTCGGCGCCCATTTCGCTGAGCCAAAGCGCCAGCCAGCCGCCCTTGAAACCGGTGTGTCCGGTCAGGAAAACGCGCTTGCCGCGCCAGAAGGAATGGTTCAGGACCATAGCTTCCACGGCGCCTTGCCCGAGACCCACAGCTCTTCGAGCATGTTCTTTTCGCGCAGCGTATCCATCGGCTGCCAGAAGCCCTTGTGTTCGAAGGCCATCAGCTCGCCATCGGCGGCCAGACGTGACAACGGCTCGCCTTCCCAACTGCATTTATCGCCGTCGACCAGATCGATGCAACGCGGCGACAGGATGAAGAAGCCCCCATTGATGAGGCCCCCGTCACCGCGCGGCTTTTCTGTGAAGCCGCTCACGCTGCTGCCATCCAGCCGCAGCGCGCCGTAGCGGCCAGGCGGCTGCACAGCCGCGACAGTAGCCAGCTTGCCGTGCTGCTTGTGAAAAGCAATCTCCGCCGAGATATCGAGGTCGGATACGCCGTCGCCATAGGTAAAGCAGAAAGCTTCTTCGTCCTTGACATACTCTGCCACGCGGCGCAGCCGGCCTCCGGTCAGCGTTTCCGCGCCGGTATCAACCAGCGTCACTCGCCAGGGCTCGGCCTTTTGCTGGTGCACTTCCATGCGGTTATCTGCCATATCAAATGTGACATCGGACATATGCAGGAAGTAGTTGGCAAAGTATTCCTTGATCACATAGCCCTTGTAGCCGCAGCAGATCACGAAGTCGTTTACGCCATGCACAGAATACATTTTCATGATGTGCCAAAGAATCGGCATTCCGCCGATCTCGATCATCGGCTTGGGACGGAGATGGGTCTCTTCCGAGATGCGGGTACCCAGACCCCCGGCAAGAATGACTGCTTTCATAAGGTGCTCTTGTATCAATACTGGTTGTAATCCACGTCCCGTCGGGACCTGCGTCTTGTCCGTCTAGCGCGCCTGAAGCGCGTTTCGCAATGCCTCGGCCACCTTCTGCTGATCGTCCACCGTCAAGGCGGGTGACATCGGCAGGCTCATGACTTCCTGCGCCACCAGGTCGCCCACCGGCAGGCGTGCCGAGGGATCCGAGACGGCGGGCTGCTTGTTAAGCGGGATCGGGTAGTGCACCGCCGTGGGAATGCCCGCCTCGCTCAAGGCCTTCTGGACCTGCTCGCGTCCCGGCACCCGCACCGTGTACTGGGCCCAGGCGCTGACGTTGTGCGGCTCGATCACCGGCGTCGTCTTCAGGCCGATACCGTTCAGCAGCCTGGCGTAGCGTGCCGCAACCTCCTGGCGTAGCGCCAGCTCCTCATCCAGCACCGCCAGCTTGGGCAGCAGGATGGCCGCCTGAATCGTGTCCAGCCGGCTGTTCACGCCCACCCGGATGTGGTGGTAACGCCGGTCCTGGCCGTGGCGTGCAATCTGGCGGATGACCTTGGCCAGCTCCTCGTCACTGGCGAAGATGGCGCCACCGTCACCATAGCAGCCCAGGGGCTTGCTGGGGAAAAAGCTTGTGCAGGAAATTGTCGAGAGGTTGCAGCTCTTGCGCCCCTTATAGCTGCCGCCAAAACTCTGCGCGGCATCTTCGATCACCGGGATGCCATGGCGCGCCGCGATGGCGTTGATGGCATCAAAGTCGGCGCACTGGCCATACAGGCTGACCGGGATGATGGCGCGGGTAGCGGGCGTAATGGCGGCTTCGAGCAACCTGGGTTCGAGGTTGTACGTACGGGCATCAACATCCACATAGACCGGCTTGGCCCGCAGCAGGGCCACGGTTTCCGCCGTGGCAATGTAGGTAAAGCCTGGGGTGATGACCTCGTCACCCGGCCCCACGCCCAAGGCCATGAGCGCAATCTGCAGCGCATCCGTGCCGTTGGCAACAGAGATGCAGTATTTCGCGCCGGTATAGGCGGCCAGCTTTTCCTCCAGTTCGGCCACTTCAGGCCCGAGGATGAACTGGCCATGGTCCAGCACGCGCTGAATGCCGGCATCAATGTCCGCCTTCAGGCGCCGGTACTGGCTCTTGAGGTCGATAAATTCCATGTTGAGACTTTCTCTTGCGTCTTATTCGACCAGGCGGCAGGCGCCGTTGCGCAGCTCGTATCGCTTCCCGGTCTGCGGACACACCGTCTGCGCGTCCCCGGTCAGCGGCAGGTCCAGGCGTTCGCCGTGCTGGCTCATCCAGCCAATCTGGCGTGCGGGCACGCCCACCATGAGCGCGTAGTCAGGCACATCATGGTTTACCACCGCACCGGCACCGACGAAAGCGTATTCACCGACCGTGACGCCGCAGACGATGGTCGAATTGGCGCCCAGCGTCGCGCCACGCCGGATCAGGGTGCGGCGGTATTCGTCCTTGCGAATCACGGCGCTGCGCGGGTTGTACACGTTCGTGAACACCATGCTGGGGCCGCAGAAGACGTCGTCCTCCAGGGTGACTGCATCGTAGACGCTGACGTTGTTCTGCACCTTCACGTTGTTGCCGATCACCACGTCGTTGCCGACAAAGACGTTCTGGCCGAAGGAGCAGCCGCGACCGATACGCGCGCCCGAACAGATGTGCACCCAATGCCAGACGCGGGAGCCGTCGCCGATCTGCGCGCCTTCGTCGACGATGGCCGAGGGATGTACGGTGTAGCCCATCTTGCTCACAGCTCCAGCGGCAGGCCAACGCGCACGCCATCACGGGCAGAGCGGTAGGTGGCGATCAGGACTTCCAGCGACTTGAGGCCTTCGCGACCGTCCACCTCGGCCTCGGCCTCGCCGCGCAGGGTCTTGATGACGTTGTCGTAGTACAGCGGGTGGCCAAAGCCGTAGACGCTGGTGGTCTCGTA
>DALYHW010000007.1:0-31703 GCA_031970695.1 Hylemonella sp. | reverse complement strand
GGCTCATGGGCAAGACGCTCACCACGGTCTTCCACAACCTGGTCGAGGGCGCGCTGCTGGTTTCCCTGGTGCTCTACCTCTTCCTGTCCAACCTGCGGGCCAGCCTGGCCGTGGTGGTGGTGATCCCGCTGGCGTTGCTGGCCACCTTCCTCGGCCTCAAGATCATGGGTGTGCCGGCCAACCTGCTCTCGCTGGGCGCGATGGACTTCGGCATCATCGTCGACGGGGCGGTGATCGTGATCGAGAACATCATGCACCGGCTCGAGAAGGACAGCGAGAACATGTCCGAGAGCGAACGCCGCCAGAGCATCATCGACGCGACCAACGAGGTCGGGCGGCCCACGCTGTTCTCGATGCTGATCATCATCGCGGCACACATCCCGATCTTTGCGCTGCAGCGCCACGAGGGCAGGATCTTCCAGCCCATGGCCCTGTCTGTCACCACGGCCCTGATCGGCTCGCTGATCTTTTCGCTCACGCTGGTGCCCCTGCTGGCCTACTGGATGTTGCGCCGCAAGCTGCCGCACGGCGACAACCGCGTCGTTGCCACCGCCAAACGCCTGTACGCACCGGCACTGGACTGGGCCCTGGCGCACCAGCGCAAGGTGATCGCCATCGCGCTGGCCGCTTTCGTTCTGGGCCTGGGTGCGGCAGCGCGCCTGGGCTCGGAGTTCCTGCCCGAGCTCAACGAAGGCACGTTCTGGGTCAACTGGGACATGCCGGCCAGCCTGTCGCAGGAGCAGGCCAGCAAGGTGTTGCGTACGGCGCGCCAGCAGCTGCTCACGATCCCCGAAGTCCGCACTGTCGTGTCCAAGGCCGGCCAGCCCGAGGACGGCACCGACCCCAAGACCCTGAGCATGGCCGAGGTGTTCGTCGACGTGAAGCCCACCGAGGAGTGGCGCAAGGGCATGACACGCGAGGCGCTGATCGAGGAGATGGACCACAAGCTCGCGGTCATTCCCGGCATCGACCCGGCGTTTTCGCAGCCGATCCGCGACAACGTGCTCGAGTCGATCTCGCAGATCAAGGGCCAGATCGTGGTCAAGGTCGCCGGCGAGGACCTGGATGAACTGCGCCGCACCGTCGAGGCAATGCGCCGTGAATTCCGTCAGGTGCAGGGGGTGCAGCGCGCCGAAGTGGACCGCCTCGGCCAGCTGCCCCAGCTGGTGATCGACATCGACCGTGAGCGTGCGTCGCGCTTCGGCCTGAACGTGAGCGACGTACAGGACGTGATCGAATCGGCCCTGGCCGGCAAGGCCGCCACCCAGCTCTGGGAGGGTGAACGCAAGTTCGCGGTGGCGGTGCGCCTGCCCGAGGACGAGCGTGTCATCGCCAACCTGCCCAATATTCCGCTGGCCATGCCCGGCGGGGGCTACACCACGCTGGGCGCGGTCGCCAATATCCGCCAGACCAATGGCGCGATGAACATCGCACGAGAGGCGGGGCGTCGCACCATGGCCATCGGTGTCTTCATCAAGGGCCGCGACATGGGCTCGGTGGTCAAGGACATGAAGGACCGCGTGGCGAAGAACGTGACCGTCCCGGAAAACTATGCGGTCAACTGGTCGGGTGAGTTCGAAAACCAGGAACGCGCCATGCAGCGCCTGTCGGTCGTGGTTCCGATTTCGCTGCTGCTGATCTTCGTGTTGCTGTTCGACGCCTTCGGCTCGTTCAAGAAGGCGGCCCTGATTCTGGTCAACGTGCCGCTGGCGCTGATCGGCGGTTTCATCGCGCTCTGGGTGTTCGATATCCCGCTGTCGGTGTCGGCCGCCATCGGTTTCATCGCGCTCTCGGGCCAGGCCGTGCTCAACGGCGTGGTGATGCTGTCGGTGTTCCAGCAGCTGCGCAATGCCGGCCACACGGTGATCGACGCGGCGCGCCTGGGCTCGATGCAGCGCCTGCGCACCGTGCTGATGACGGCCATGCTCGCGGCCCTGGGCCTGCTGCCCATGGCGCTGTCGCACGACATCGGTTCCGAGACGCAACGTCCGCTGGCCATCGTCGTGATCGGCGGCCTGTTCACGGCCACCCTGCTCACGCTGGTGGTGCTGCCGGTGCTCTACGTCGTCTGGTTCTCGGCCTCGCGCCTGGCCGACGAACACTGAGGCGGCGTCAGCCCGCGCCGACGCCGATCGGTGCGGGCGCGCGCATCACGATGCGCGTGAACAGGCGGTCGTAGACCGGGTCGCGCGGGTATTTGCCGGTCAGCGGATCGCAGTTCGTGGCAAAAGCCGCATCCAGGGCCTTCCAGTCTTCGGCCGTGAGCACCCTCTCGGCTTCGGGCAGGATCACGGTCTCCTCCAGCTTCATGTGCTCGAGGTAGAAGTCCAGGTAGCGCTTGACGGCCTGGTCGAAGGCCGCGCGGCGTGAATCGCCCAGCAGCTCCCAGGCCAGCAGCAGGTGCTGCAGTTCACGCACGGCGCTCTCGCCGCGACCATGGTCACGATCCAGCCGGTCCAGCGCCTCATGAAGGTGCGGTGCCCGTGCGCGTACCGGCGGGAACAGCAGCTCCGTTTCCTTGGTGTGGTGCAGGCGCTCGGGGAATTCGTCGATGTAGAAGAGCATGGCCCGCAACACGTCAAAGAACTGCTCGGGTTCGCTGCCCGGGCCCCGCTGGACCATCATGCGCAGCGATTGCAGCATGGCCGACAGGGCGGCATGTTCGTCGTGGATGATGCGGATACTTTCGTGGGTCATGGCCGACCTCCTGCATTCAGAGTACTGATAGCACGCAGCTTGTCATGGCTGCGGCCGGCCGAGCTTGACGAGCGTCAAGCTTTGTGCAGGATCAGCCGCGGCCGAGCAGCAACTGGCCCTGGCTTTCCAGCCGGAACTGGCGCACCACCTCGGCCAGCCGGTCGGCCTGCTCGCGCATGGATTGGGCGGCGGCGGCCGACTGTTCGACCAACGCCGCGTTCTGCTGGGTCATGCGGTCGATCTCCTGCACGGCCTGGTTGACCTGCCCGATACCCTGCGACTGGCTGTCCGCAGCGACCGTGATCTCGCCGATGGTGTCACGCACCCGCTGCACGCCGGCCACGATTTCCTGCATCACCGCGCCGGCCTCCTCGACCTGGCGCACACCGCCGTCGACCGCCGTCACACTGGCGCTGATCAGCGTCTTGATTTCGCTCGCCGCGGCGGCAGAGCGCTGCGCCAGCGAGCGCACCTCGGCTGCCACCACGGCAAAGCCCCGGCCCTGCTCGCCCGCCCGCGCCGCCTCCACCGCGGCGTTGAGCGCGAGGATGTTGGTCTGGAAGGCGATGGCGTCGATCAGGCCGATGATGTCGCCGATCTTGTGGCTGGACTGGGCAATGCTGTGCATGCTCTGCACCGCCTGCGTGACCACCGCGCCGCCGCGCTGTGCCGCCTGCGAAGCCGTGCCGACCAGCTGGTGGGCGGTCTGGGCCGAGGTGGCGGAGTGCTGCACGTGGTCGCTGAGCGTCGCGATCGACGACACGGTGTGCTGCACGTTGCCGGCGGTCTGCTCGGTGCGGTTGGAGAGATCCTGGTTGCCGCTGGCGATCTCGCGGCTGGCCGTGGCGATGTTCTCGCTGGCGTCACGCACCTGCGACACCATGCCGGACAACCCGCCGCGCATGCTGTCCAGCGCGCGCTGCAGGTCGGCCACCTCGTCGCGTCCCTGCACCGCCATCTGGCGCGAGAGGTCGCCGCTGGCGATGGCCTGGGCCAGTTCGCGGGCTTCCTCCATGGGTTGGCAGATCGCCTGCATGTTGAGCAGCGTCAGCGGCGCCACCACCAGCACGGTCAGCACCAGCAGGCCGGCAAAGATCAGCAGGGTCTGCTGCAGCACGGCACCCTGGCGCGCTTCGGCCTCGCGTGCCTGTTCGCGCAACTGTGCGTCGAGTTCGCTGAGCAGCTTGTCGGCCGCATCGGCCTGCTCGCCCGCGCGGCCCGCCATGCGGTTGGCAATGGTGGCCGTCTCGTAGGCGCTGTTCTCCAGCTGGTTGGCGATCTGGGTGAACATCTCGCGGTAGCGCTGCACGTGTTCGCCGATCTTGCCCAGCGCCGCGGGATCGACGCCGGTGAGTGCCTTGGGCAGCTCGGCCATCACCCGCTCCGCCTGCTGCAGTTCGGTCTGCCACTTGTCACGCAGCGGACGGATGGTCTCCGGCTTCTCGTACTGGATGATCATGTCCTTCTCGAAACGGCGCGCCAGGTTGAGCTGGTAACGCACGCTGCCCAGGCGCTCGACGCCGGCGATGGACTGCTGCACCACCTGCTCGCCCAGGCCGTGGATGCGGAAGATGCCGAACATGCCGGCGCCGCCCACCAGGGCCAGCAGGGCCAGCACCACCACGATGGCGCTGATCATGCGAAAGCGGATCGTGAACTGGCGCATCAGCGCAAAGAGATTCGTGCTCATCGGGCGACCTCGTCTTTCAGGCAATACCTGATCATTCTAGAGTCGGCCCTGGGCGGTTTACACCGGGTGATCCATGGAAAAGCGCCCGGTTTACCGCCCAGGCCGCCAGCGGCGCAGGAGCAGGGCGTTGCTCATCACGCTGACCGAACTCATGGCCATGGCAGCCCCGGCGATCACCGGATTGAGGTAACCCAATGCAGCCAGGGGTATGCCTGCCACGTTGTAGATGAAGGCCCAGAACAGGTTCTGCCGGATCTTGGCCACGGTGCGGCGCGACACGCTCAGTGCGCCCGCGACCAGTTGCGGATCGCCGCGCATCAGGGTGATGCCCGCGGCATGCATGGCGACGTCGGTGCCGTTGCCCATGGCCAGGCCCACATCGGCGGCGGCCAGCGCCGGTGCGTCGTTCACACCATCGCCTACCATGGCGACGATGTGGCCGCCCGCCTTGAGTTCGGCCACCTTGGCGGCCTTGTCGCCGGGCAGCACCTCGGCCAGCACCTCGCCGGCTTCGGGTCGCAGTCCCAGCCGGCGTGCCATCGCTTCGGCCGCGCCGCGGTTGTCACCCGAGATCATCACGGTGCGTACACCGCGGGCGCGCAGGGCCGCCAGGGCCTCCTGTGCGCCGGGCTTGGGTTCGTCGCCGAACGCCAGCAGTGCGCGCAAGGTCAGGCCTTCAGTCGTGCGCTCGACCATGGCCGAGACGGTGGCACCCTGCTGCTGCAGGGCGGCCGCCCGTGCCGCCAGGGCGCCAAGCGGCACGCGCAGCTCGTCGAGCCAGCGCAGGCTGCCGATCAGGTAGCTCTTCACGCCCACCTCGCCCTCGCTGCCGCGGCCGGGCACGGCCCGAACATTGTCCGGCGCAACCACGCCCAGGCCACGCGCCTGGGCGGCCTGCACCACGGCGCGCGCCAGCGGGTGTTCGCTGCCGCTTTGCAGGCTGGCCGCGGCGGCCATCAGCGCGGCCTCGTCCTGACCTGCCGCAACCTCGAAGCCCAGCAGGCGAGGCTGGCCGACGGTCAGCGTGCCGGTCTTGTCGAAGGCCACGGTGTCCACCTTGTGTGCCAGCTCCAGTGCCTGCGCGTCCTTGATCAGGATGCCGTGTCTGGCGGCCACCCCGGTACCGGCCATGATGGCCGCTGGCGTGGCCAGGCCCAGCGCACACGGACACGCGATCACCAGCACGGCCACGGCGTGGATGATGGCCGTCTCCATCGATGCGCCGCTCCACAGCCAGCCCAGCAGCGTCACCAGTGCGATGAGCAGCACCGCCGGCACGAACACGGCCGACACCTGGTCCACCAGCCGCTGGATCGGCGCCTTGGCCGCCTGGGCGTCCTCGACCAGCCGGATGATCTGGGCCAGCACGGTCTCGCTGCCGACGGCGCCGACCCGCATCACCACCCGGCCCTCGCCGTTGATCGAGCCACCCGTCAGCCTTTCGCCGGCGTCCTTGGCCACCGGTAATGGTTCGCCCGTGAGCATGGACTCGTCGACCTGCGTATGGCCCTCGAGCAGCGTGCCATCGACGGGAAAGCGCTCGCCCGGGCGCACGACCAGCCTGTCGCCCACCAGCACCTCGGCCACGGGGACATCGACCTCGCCGTCCACGCCGATCAGGTGCGCGACGTCGGGGCGCAGCGCGTGCAGGGCGCGGATGGCCGCGGTGGTCTGGCGCTTGGCCCTCGCCTCCAGCCATTTGCCCAGCAGCACCAGCGTGACGACAACGGCCGACGCCTCGAAATACAGGTGAGGCATGCCGTCATGCCCGGCAAAGAGCCAGAGCCACATCGACAGCGCCCAGCCTGCCGACGTGCCGATGGCCACCAGCAGATCCATATTGCCTGTCAGGGCCTTGAGCGCGTGCCAGCCCGCCTTGTAGAAACGCGCGCCCAGGATGAATTGCACCGGCGTGGCCAGCGCAAACTGCAGCCAGGGCGGCAACATCCAGTGCCGGCCCGCGAGGTCGCCCAGCATGGGCACCACCAGGGGCAGCGAGAGTGCCAGTCCCACGGCCACCGGCGCGAAGCCGGTCCAGGGCGATCCGTCCAGCTGCTGCTCCAGCGTATCGGCGGCGCGGGGTTCATAGCCTGCGTCGCGCACCGCGCGCCGCAGGCGGGCTTCCATCTGCTCCGAGGGCTCGAAGCTGATGCGCGCCGATTCGGTGGCCAGGTTGACGGCGGCGCCGGTGACGCCGGGCACCTTGTTCAGCGCCTTTTCCACGCGGGTCACGCAGGAGGCGCAGGTCATGCCGCCGATGCCCAGGTCGAGCGTGGCGGATGCGGAGGGGTTTGTGGTGGTGTTCATGAGCTGGATTCTGAACCTTGCCATGATGGCAGGGTCAAGTGTTGCGCCAGATCAACCTTGTCGCACGAAGGGTTGGCCGACCCGGTCTTGACCTTCCCACGGTGGCAAGGTTCAAGCTATGCTCTCCAACCAACCCTTCCGACCGAAAGGAACGACACCATGAACCAGACTTTCACCGTTACCGGCATGACCTGCGGTCATTGCGAAAAAGCCGTCACCCGAGCCCTCAAGCAGGTCGACCCGCAGGCCGAGGTGCGCATCGACCGCAGCAAGAACCTGGTCGAGGTGCAGTCGCAGCAGCCGCGCGAGAACCTGGCCAAGGCCATCGCCGAAGAAGGCTACGCGGTCGCGGCCTGACCATGACCACCGGTTCCGTGTCCTGGCCGGTCAACATCGGCACCGCGGCCAGCCTCTCCGGCGTCTCGGCCAAGATGGTCCGCCACTATGAGTCGCTCGGGCTGCTGTCGCGCGTCGTACGTACCGACAGCGGCTACCGCCAGTACGGCGAGGCCGATGTCCACACGCTGCGCTTCATCAAGCGCGCCCGCGACCTGGGCTTTTCCATGGCCGAGATCGCGGAACTGGTCGCGCTGTGGCAGAACCGGCGGCGCGCCAGCGCCAGCGTCAAGCGCATTGCGCAGAAGCACGTGGACGAACTGGCCCAGCGCATCGAAGCCATGCAGGCCATGCAGCGCACGCTGCGCCAGCTGCTGCATCACTGCCACGGCGACGACCGCCCGGACTGCCCCATCCTCGATGACCTTGCCGCCACGGGCGGTGCTGCCTGTGTCCAGCATTGATTGACGCCTGCCCATCCCCCACCCAATAATGGGGACCCCACTTCAGGAGTTGAACCATGAAAAACAACGTCGGCGGCATCGACCGGGTGATCCGCATTCTGGCCGGCATCGTGCTCATCGCCCTGGCGGCCACCGGTACCGTGGGCTGGTGGGGCTGGCTCGGGGTCGTGCCCCTGGCCACCGGTGCGCTGGGCTGGTGCCCGCCTTACTCGCTGCTGGGCATCAACACCTGCTCGGTCAAGGACGCCCCCAAGGCCTGAGGCGCGCAGGACCGGCCGGCTGTGGCCCTTTCCACGCCAGACACAGCCCGGGACTGTGCGCTTGACCAACGACGACCTTCGCCTCCGTTTGCTGGCCTGTCTTGAAGAGACGGGCACCGGTATCGGCCTCTTCGATCCCGAAGACCGGCTGAGGTACGCCAACGCCTATTTCCGCCAGGCCTACGCCCTCGACGCGCAGGGCGACCCCAGCTGGGAAACCATCATGCGCCGCTGCCACGCCGAGCGCAGGGGGCTGCTGATTGCAGATCCCGACATCGATGCCTGGCTGGCTCGCGTGCGGTTGCGCCGCCGCCAGGCGCCGCACCGCAGCTTCGAATCGGACCTGGTGGATGGACGCTGGATGCGGGTTTCCGAAACCCTGCATGCCGACGGCTGGCTGCTGGCCGTGACCACCGATATCACCGCTCTCAAGGTCCATGAGTCGGTCCTCGAGCGGGCGCGTGATCAGGCGCTGCACCTGTCCATCACCGACCCCCTGACCGGCCTGCACAACCGCCGCCATGTTGTCCAGCGCCTCGACGAACTCTTCATGAACGCGCGCCAGTTGCGCTACCCCCTGACGCTGGTCGTCATCGACCTGGACCACTTCAAGCAGATCAACGACGCGCATGGCCACGGCGTGGGTGACGAGGTGCTGGTGCACTTTGCACGCCACCTCGAACGGGCCCTGCGGCCGCAGGACCTCGCGGGGCGCATCGGCGGCGAGGAGTTTCTGCTGGTCTTGCCCAACACCGACCCGCGGGGCGCACGCCAGGTCCTTGCGCGTCTGCGCGACAGCCTGGCGGAGAGACTGCCCGTACCCACCGTGCCCGGGGTGCAGACCCGCTTCTCCAGCGGTGTGGCCCACGCCCGCATTGACGATACGCCGGCGAGCCTGTGGACACGCGCGGACCGGGCCCTCTACCGTGCCAAGTCGACCGGCCGGGGCCGCGACCTCGACGACGACACGGTCTCGGGCTTTGCGGTGTAATTCCGCCATGAACAACGCCCCTCTCACGTCACCCCGCCGCGTCGAGCGACTCGTCACCGGCCAACCCACCACCGACGGCGCCGGCGTCAAGCTCACCCGGGTCCTCACGCACGACCTGCAGCGCCGCCTCGATCCTTTTCTCATGCTGGACAACTTCGCCAGCGATGACCCGGACGACTACATCGCCGGTTTCCCCAACCACCCGCACCGGGGTTTCGAAACCGTGACCTACATGATCGCGGGGCGCATGCGCCATCGCGACAGCGCCGGCCACGAAGGCCTGCTGCAGAACGGCGGCGTGCAGTGGATGACTGCCGGCCGCGGCCTGATCCACAGCGAGATGCCCGAACAGGAGGCCGGTGTGATGGAAGGCTTCCAGCTCTGGCTCAACCTGCCAGGCCGCGACAAGATGTGCACCCCGTGGTACCGCGACATCCAGAGCGCCGAGATCCCGGAGTTCACCACGCCCGCGGGCGTGACGGTGCGGGTCATTGCAGGGCACAGCCACGGCGTGGCCGGCGCCATGGCGCGACCGGCCGACGCCTTTCCCACCGATCCGCTCTACCTCGACCTGCACTTCCCGCCGGGGGGCGCCGTCTTCGAACAAACACTGGCACCGGGGCACAACGCGTTCAGCTACACGTACCGCGGACTCGTGCGGGTTGGCGAGACCGACGTGGCGCTGCACCGCATGGCCATACTCGAGAACCGGGGCGACGGCGTGCGCCTGCAGGGCCTGCCCGGCGACACCCCGGCGCGCGCCTTGCTGATCGCCGGCCGGCCTCTGAACGAACCGATCGCGCAATACGGTCCGTTTGTCATGAACACGCGTGAGGAGCTGATGACCGCCGTCGAGGATTTCCAGAGCGGCCGGCTGGCCTGAATGGCGGGCCCGCAAGCGGCGTTCTTTACACGACGGATGCACACCCTCATGCCCGCGATACACGGGCCCTGCAGACTGTGGTCGTCCTGCCCCGTCGTGGCAGGCTTCTCGTGAAAGGATGTACCGATGAACGCACGACTCAAACCCCTGGTCCTCGCGGCCACGCTCGCCCTCGGCGCCGCCGGCGCGTTTGCCCAGCCCGGCCCGGCCGGTGGTCCGGGCATGGGCCCGGGCGCCGGCCAGCCCGAGCCGGAACGTGCCGCCCGCATGCAGGAGCGCCGCCAGGACCACATGGCGCGCCGCGCAGCCGATCTGAAGGCCAAGCTCAAGCTGACACCCGAGCAGGAAGGCGCCTGGAAGGATTACGCGGCCGCCATGAAGCCGCCGGCCCACCCGCCCCTGCCGGGCCGCGCCGAGATCGACAAGCTGAGCACGCCCGAGCGACTGGACCGCATGCGTGAACTGCGCAAGCAGCGTGAGGCAGAATTCGACAAGCGCGACGCGGCGACCCGTACCTTCTACGGGACGTTGAGCGCCGAGCAGAAGAAGATCTTTGATGACAACACCGGCCGCCCCTTTCGCGAGGGGCGGCAGTGGGGCCAGCGCTGATCACCCGCCAACCCTGAGCCTGTCGCATCCCAGCCGATGACCTCTGCCCAAGCCCCCGTGATCCGCACCATCAACATGCAGCAGCCGCTGCGCTGGCTGGTCCTGGGCTGGCGGGACATCGGGCGTTGCGGCTGGCTCAGCTTCGCGCATGGCCTGGCGCTGACGGTGGTGGGTGCGGGCCTGCTGGCCGTGGCGCACAACCGTTTCTGGTTGCTGGCGGGCGCCTTTTCGGGTTTCCTGGTCGTGGCACCGGTGCTGGCGACCAGCCTGTACTGCCTCAGTCGCAACGTCGAGGGTGGTGGCAAGCCCGACTGGCGGCTCGTGTGGCAGACCTGGATGAGCTGGCGGCGCCATGGTGATGCGCCCGATGGCAAGGACTGGCGGCTCGTCAAGTTCGGCCTGCTGCTGGGCCTGGCCGGCACGGGCTGGGTGCTGACGTCGGCTGCCCTGATCACCTACCTCTCGCCCGTGCCGATCGAGAAGCCCATCGACTTCCTGCGCCACGTGGTGGTGGCGCGCGACAACTGGCTGTTCGAGCTCTGGCTGGGCCTGGGTGGCCTGATGGCCGCGCCCATCTTCGCGTCCAGTGCGATCGCCATTCCGCTGCTGCTGGATCGTCGTATCGGCCTGCTGCAGGCGGTCACCACCAGCTGGGAGGCCGTGCTGGCCAATCCGGGCCCCATGGCCTGGTGGGCGGCGCTGATCATGGGCTTCACGCTGCTGGGGCTGTGCTCGGCCCTGCTCGGGCTGATCGCCGTCATGCCCATGCTGGGACATGCGACCTGGCATGCCTACCGCGACCTGGTTGATGCCTCAGCCCTGCCCGAGCGGACCGCGCCGCGTGGCGAGGGAGGCCGCTGATGTTTGGCTATACCGAGGAACAGATTGCGGCCTTTGGCCTGAGCTTTGGCGTCGGCGCCTTCATGCTCTACATGCTGTTCATCATCGGCCACCTGGCCTGGGAATCGAAGGCCGGCCGCTTCGGCACCTTTGTGCTCTTCCTGGGGCTGGCCTTCGGCATGGTGGGCTTTGCCGCCAAGTTCATCATCCAGTGGGTGCTGGAGAAATAAGCCGTGTGCAGCGGCTCAACCGAAGGGCTTGACCCCGATCAGCAGGCCGTGCAGGCCAAAGGCAAACGCAGCCCAGCCCGCCACACCCAGCAGCACGGTGACCACCGTCGCGCCAGCCTTGCCGGGGGCATAGCTCACGCCGTCCACACGCTCACGCTGGCGGGACGAGCGGAACAACAGCACCGCCCAGAGCAGGAAACTTCCGAACAGCAACAGGTGCGCCAGCGAGCCCGTCGCCAGCAGATGCGCCAGCGCCCAGGATTTCACGCCGAGCACCATGGGATGGTGCAGGCGCGCCTTGATGCGGTTGCCGGGCACGTAGGCGGCGGCCAGCAGCACGAAGGCCAGCAGTGTCAGCAGCGAGGCGGCGTGCCGCAGCGCCAGGGGCGGCTGCCACAGCAGCACGGGTTGCTCGCGCGCGGCGTCGAAACCCCAGGCCACCAGGACCAGGCCAGCCAGCGCCACCAGTGAATACAGGCCCTTCCAGGGGCCGGCGCCCAATCGCTCGATGGTCTGTGCCCGCCAGTACGGCGCGAGCATGCGCAGCGAATGCACGCCCAGGAAGACGACGAGTCCGACGATCAGCAAGGTCATGGTGGTGCTCCCATCCAGCGGTTTCAGGCCCCGATCACGCGGTTCTTGCCGGCGCGCTTGGCCAGGTACATGGCCTGGTCGGCCCGCCGGATCGCGTCGACACCGCTTTCGCCCGGTGCCAGCTGCGCGACGCCGGCGCTGAAGGTGATCAGGATCTTTTCGTTGCCTGCCAGGAAGAAGCGCTTGGTCAGCTCGCGTTGCAGGCGCGTCATGGCCTCGACGCCCTTGTCCAGCGGCGTGTCGGGCAGCAGGATGACGAATTCCTCGCCGCCATAACGCGCCAGCGTGTCCTGCGGGCGCATGCATTCGCGCGCGACCGTGGCCAGGTGGGTCAGTGCGGCATCACCGGTCTCATGGCCCTTGCTGTCGTTGAGCTTCTTGAAGTTGTCGATGTCCAGCAGGGCCACGCTCAGCGGCGTGTCCTTGCGCTTGACCGTGGAAAGTTCGCGGTTCATCGCCTCGTCCAGGCCCTGGCGGTTGAGTGCGCCGGTCAGGCTGTCGTGCCGCGCCTGGGCGCTGACGCGGTCCAGCTCGCGGTGCAGCTTGACCAGTTCGGCCTCGGTCGCCTGGGCCTTCTCGCGCATGGCCTTGAGCTCGTCGCGCACACCGACCGACTCGCTGCTCATGAGGCGCGTGGCGCTGATGACCTCCTTGAGCACGGGCGCGATCTCCTCGATCTTCTTCGCTTGCTCGAGCTGGCGCATGCTCTCTTCCATCTTGCCCTGGTAGGCGCTGCTGGACTCCGTCATCTGCGACAGGCGCGCGATGAAGGTCGCCAGCATCTGTCGTAGTTCCTCCTGGGCCTGCAGCGCGCGGCCCTTGGCCTCGGTCTGCTTGAAGATCACGTCCTTGAGCCGGCGCTCCACATCGTCAAGGCGGCGCAGGGTCAGCGGCGGCTGGGCGGCTTCCTTGAGGGCGTCGGTCTGGCCCTTGAGCCAGTTCTCGTCGAGGCTGAGCTCGCCGATGTTGTCGATGATGAGCTGCAGCAGCTTGAGCAGCGTCAGCCGGATCTCGGCCTGGTCCTCCGCCGCGAACGACAGCCGGTGGCTGAAGTCGCCCAGCAGGCTCTTGACCTTGAACGATTCGGCCGCGGGATCGCGCAGGGCCATGATCACCTGCTGCATCTGTTCCTGGAAGCGGCTGTCGTCCTGGCCCAGGGCCGGCTGGGTGTATTCGATCAGCCGGGCAATCTGCTCGAAGAACTCGGGGGTCAGTGCCGGCGCGGCGGCAGCCGTGGCTGCCAGCGGTGCCGGGGCACTGTCGCCGGCACCGGGTACCGCAAACCCCGCGTAGGCCACCAGGGCGTTCTGCACGCCCTGCCAGTTGCGCTGGCCGATGGCGTACTCGAGCAGGCTGCGCTGTTTCTCCTGGCCGGGGTTGCGCGCGGGCAGGGCCTGGGCGATGCGGCGCAACGGGTCCTCGGGGAAGGGTTGCACATTGGGCACCCCGGCAATCTCGTTGTAGATCGCCTGGTAGTTCACCGGTGTGGGCACCAGCTTGCGCGCGGTGATCTGCTTGAGCGTCTCGCGCGCAATCTCGAAGGGTTTCTTGTCGCTCATGCAGCTGGTCCGGCAAGGAGGGGGCTGGAGCGGATTATGCGGGCAAGCCGTCGGCAGTCGGCACGCCGCCTTGCCCGGGCGCTGGCGCCTGTGGTTACTGCGCCACCGTCGTGGGTGCGCTCAGCCCCAGCAGCCGGTTGCGCAATTCGGGCCGTTTCGTGTTCGGATCGAGCCAGATCCTGAAAAAGGCCTCGCTGAATGCCGTGTCGGCGGTCTCCCCCTGCAGGCGCCCGTTGAGGAAGAAGCGGGCGCCACGACCCGGCAGGTGAACGCCGACCAGGCGATCACCGGCTTTCACATCGACGAAGACCGAATTCATCAACGCGGTCCACTGCTGCAGCTTTTCCTGCGGGGTCGGTGTGATGCGGGACAGCTCGATGACCGAGGTGTTGACGATGTCACTGCCCTTGATGCTCATGTCGTATCGGATATCCAGGCCGAACGGGCGCGCGAAGGAGAACTCGTTTGCGTCCGCCGGCCGCCAGAGGTGGGCGTCGTAGGCCTTGAATCCGAAGAAGCGCAACGCCCCGCTGCCCTGGCGCACCCAGGCGGGGCCAAACGCGGAGAGCTCCTCGGGCGCGCGGAGTGCCGGGGCCGATTCGGTGGCCGGCGACGCTGCGCGGGCGGCCAAGGGCGCGCTCAGGAGGATCGACAGTGCAGAGAGAATGAGTCGGCGTTGCATGGCGCAAAGTTTGGGCGAAACACTGGGCCCCGTCCCACGCCGGGGAGATAGACCCGCCAGTCTGCGGGGATATGGTGGACGCGGCCCTGCGGTTGCCCGTGCCGGCGTTTCCCCCGGCAGACCGTCGACCCGGATCAGCGTGCTTGCGCGCGAGAACGGCGGGACAACCAGCCCGCCACCGCGCCGCGCTGGCACGACTGCAGTTCCACCAGCTGGTCGTGCGCCACCTCGTCCATGCCATGTACGTGCTGCAGGTCGTGGTGCATGCGGATCAGCAGTTCGGCTGCCATCTCGGCGTCAGCCAGCGCCCGGTGGGCGGCGCCGGTCCGTGGCAAGCCGTGGAAATCCACCAGCGTGCCCAGCTTGTGGTTGGGCGCCTGTGGGTACAGCCGGCGCGCCAGCAGCATGGTGCAGGCAAAGGCGTGGTCGGCAGGCAGGTGCAGCCGGCGCATCTCGTCCACCCAGAACTTGCGGTCAAACGAGGCGTTGTGGGCCGCCATGGGCTGGCCGTTGACAAAGCGGCTGGCCTCGCGCATCACCTCGGCCGCTGGCGGCGCGCTGGCCACCATGGCGTTGGTGATGCCGGTCAGCTGGGTGATGAAGGGCGATACCCGCACCCCGGCGTTCATCAGGCTCTGATAGCGGTCGACGATGCGCCCGTCTTCCACCAGGACGATGGCCACCTCGGTCGGGCGGTCGCCGAAGTCGGGCGACATGCCCGTGGTCTCGAAGTCGATGACGGCAATGCGTCCCATGCCGTCCGCGCCCTGCTCAGACGTCGATGTTGCCCGCGCGCAGCGCGTTGGTCTCGATGAAGTCGCGCCGCGGTTCGACCTCGTCGCCCATCAGCATGGTGAACACACGATCGGCCTCGATGGCATCGTCGATCTGCACCCGCAGCAGGCGGCGCACGGCCGGGTCCATGGTGGTCTCCCACAGCTGCTCCGGGTTCATCTCACCCAGGCCTTTGTAGCGCTGGCGGCTGGTGGAGTGCTCGGCCTGGCCGATCAGCCAGGCCATGGCCTGACGGAAATCGCCGACGCGCTCTTCCTTCTGCTTCTCACCCTCGCCGCGGACCACACGGGCACCCTCGCCCAGCAGGCCGCGGAAGGTGTTGGCGGCTTCGGCCAGGGCCGCGTAGTCGGCACCATGCACGAAGTCCTGCGTGATGACGCTGCTCTTGACGTTGCCGTGGTGGCGGCGGCTGATGCGCAGGATGGGCTTGTCGGTGCGCGCGTCGAACTCGCCCGCCACTTCGGCGCCAGCCAGCTTGGCCTGCAGCGCGGCGGCCGAGGCCTCGGCTTCGGCGACTGTGTCCAGCTTGAGTTCCACGCCATCGGCAATGGCGCGCAGTGCTTCGGCGTCCATGAAGTTGTTCAGGCGGGCGATCACGCCCTCGGCCAGCTGGTGCTTGCGCGCCAGCTCGGCCAGGGTTTCGCCGGCAATGACCGTGCCGCTGGCATCGCCCGTGTGGATGCTTGCACCCACGAGCGCGATGCGCAGCAGGTAGGCGTCCAGTGCCGGGCCATCCTTGAGGTACAGCTCTTCCTTGCCGGATTTCACCTTGTACAGCGGGGGCTGGGCGATATAGATATGGCCGCGCTCGACCAGTTCGGGCATCTGGCGATAGAAGAAGGTCAGCAGCAACGTGCGGATGTGGGCGCCGTCGACGTCCGCGTCCGTCATGATGATGATGCGGTGGTAGCGCAGCTTGTCGATGTTGAAATCGTCTACGCCGCTCTTGCCGCTTTCCACGGCCGCCTTGCCGATGCCCGTGCCCAGCGCCGTGATCAGCGTGACGATTTCGTTGCTGGTCAGCAGCTTCTCGTAGCGTGCCTTTTCCACGTTCAGGATCTTGCCGCGCAGCGGCAGGATGGCCTGGAACTTGCGGTCGCGGCCCTGCTTGGCCGAGCCGCCGGCGGAGTCGCCCTCGACGATGTAGATCTCGCAGAGGGAGGGGTCCTTCTCCTGGCAGTCGGCCAGCTTGCCCGGCAGGCCCATGCCGTCGAGCACGCCCTTGCGGCGCGTCATCTCGCGTGCCTTGCGGGCAGCCTCGCGCGCCCGCGCGGCTTCCACGATCTTGCCGCAGATGATCTTGGCGTCGTTGGGGCGCTCCTCCAGGAAATCGGTCAGCGCCTTGGCCACGATGTCTTCCACCGGCGCGCGCACTTCCGACGACACCAGCTTGTCCTTGGTCTGGCTGCTGAACTTGGGCTCGGGCACCTTGACTGAGAGGACACAGCACAGGCCTTCGCGCATGTCATCGCCCGAGATCTCGACCTTGGCCTTCTTGGCCAGCTCGTTGCTCTCGATGTACTTGCTGATCACCCGTGTCATGGCCGCGCGCAGGCCGGTCAGGTGTGTGCCACCGTCGCGCTGAGGGATGTTGTTGGTGAAGCAGAGCACCGACTCGTTGTAGCCGTCGTTCCACTGCATGGCCACCTCGACGCCGATTTCCGTGCCGGGAATGCCGCCGTAGCTGTCGGCCGGGCGCGCACCGATGGCGTGGAAGGCGTTGGGGTGCAGCACCTTCTTGTTGGCGTTGATGAAGTCGACAAAACCCTTGACGCCGCCAGCGCCCGAGAAGTCGTCTTCCTTGCTGGTGCGCTCGTCCTTGAGGCGGATGCGCACGCCGTTGTTCAGGAAGCTCAGCTCGCGCAGGCGCTTGGCCAGAATCTCGTAGTGGAACTCGTTGTTCTGCTGGAAGATCTCGGTGTCGGGCAGGAAGTGCACCTCGGTGCCACGCTTCTCGGTCGCGCCGATCACCTTCATGGGCGATACGTCCACGCCGTTCTGCTGCTCGACGATGCGGTTCTGCACGAAGCCGCGGGCGAATTCGAGCTGGTGCACCTTGCCTTCGCGGCGCACCGTCAGGCGCAGCCACCTGGACAGTGCGTTCACGCAGGACACGCCCACGCCGTGCAGGCCGCCGGACACCTTGTAGCTGTTCTGGTTGAACTTGCCGCCCGCGTGCAGTTCGGTCAGCGCGATCTCGGAAGCACTGCGCTTGGGCTCGTGCTTGTCGTCCATCTTGACGCCGGTGGGGATGCCGCGGCCGTTGTCCACCACGCTGATCGAGTTGTCGAGGTGGATCGTGACCACGATGTCGTCGCAGTGGCCGGCCAGGGCCTCGTCGATGGAGTTGTCGACCACCTCGAAGACCAGGTGGTGCAGGCCGGTACCGTCGGAGGTGTCGCCGATGTACATGCCCGGGCGCTTGCGCACGGCCTCCAGGCCCTCCAGGATCTGGATCGACGACTCACCATAACCCTCGCTGGCACCCGCCTGATGGGCGTCGATGCGGGACGGTTCACTGGACTTGTTCTCTTCGGTCATGGCTGAATCTTCAAAACTGCGCTATCGCTTTAAACAGCAGACCCGCGATGAAGCGCGTTCACCGCGGGTCCGGTTGGTCTTCCGGGAACTCAGATGCGCATGGGCATCACGACGTACTTGAAGCTCTGGTTGTCGGGGATGGTGATCAGGGCCGAGCTGTTGGAGTCCGACAGCTCCACCTTGACCATGTCCTGCTCCATATTGGTCAGCACGTCAATCAGGTAGGTCACGTTGAAGCCGATCTCGATGCTGTCACCGTTGTAGTCGATGTCCAGCTCGTCCACGGCCTCTTCCTGCTCGGCGTTGTTCGACGCCACGCGCAGGGTGCCGGGGTCGATGTTCAGGCGCACGCCCTTGAACTTGTCGCTGGTCAGGATGGCGGTACGCTGCAGGCTGGCCAGCAGGGGCTGGCGTCCCAGGGTGATGGCGTTCTTGTGGTTCTTCGGGATCACGCGGTTGTAGTCCGGGAACTTGCCTTCCACCAGCTTGGTGACGAATTCCATGCCGCCGAAGCTGAACTTGGCCTGGTTGTTGGCGAACTGCATCTCGATGGCGCCCTCGGCGTCGCTGAGCAGGCGCTGCATCTCCAGCACCGTCTTGCGCGGCAGGATCACCTCCTGCTTGGGCACCTCGACGTCCAGCATCGCCGAGGCAAATGCCAGGCGGTGGCCGTCGGTGGCGACCAGGCTGAGCTGCTTGCCTTCGGCCACGAACAGGATGCCGTTGAGGTAGTAGCGGATGTCGTGCACGGCCATTGCGAAAGACACCTGGCCCAGCAGTTCCTTGAGTGTCTTCTGCGGCACGCTGAACTTGGGGCCGAAGCTGGCGGCTTCCTGCACCAGCGGGAAGTCCTCGGCGGGCAGGGTTTGCAGCGTGAACTTGCTCTTGCCGCCCTTGAGGATCAGCTTGTTCTGGCTCGACTCGAGCGAGACGGTCTGGTCGGCCGGCATGGTGCGCAGGATGTCGATCAGCTTGCGCGCACCCACCGTGGTCGTGAAGTTGCCGGCATCGCCGTCGAGTTCGGCGGTCGTGCGGATCTGGATTTCCAGATCGCTGGTGGTGAACTGCAACGCGCTGCCCGTCTTGCGGATCATGACATTGGCCAGGATGGGCAGCGTATGGCGACGCTCAACGATGCCGGAGACGGACTGGAATACGGAGAGGACTTTGTCTTGCGTTGCCTTCAGGACGATCATGTTGCCAACCTCTTTCTTGGATTCGTTATCTCAGATTTGAGTTAAAGCACGCCAAATTCGGTAAATCGTGCCATTTTCTCTTTTTTTATCAGCCACTTGCCAACTGTTTCATGCCGTCTGCGACGCCCCGCCGCAGGCCGGCCGCCCCGCAAAATCGGCCACTAAAAGGCAGCCTGTGGATAAGCGGTGCCGAAGGCTCATCCTTTCAGGGTCTGCTCCAGCACGTGCAGCTGCTGGTTCAGTTCGGTCAGTTGCTGGCGTTCGCCGGAAATCTTGCGCACAGCGTGCAGTACGGTGGTGTGGTCGCGCCCGCCGAACAGTTCGCCGATCTCGGGCAGGCTTTTCTGGGTGAGTTCCTTGGCCAGGTACATGGCAATCTGGCGCGGCCGGGCGATGCTGGCGGGCCGCTTCTTGGAATACATGTCGGCGACCTTGATCTTGTAATAGTCGGCCACCGTCTTCTGGATGTTTTCCACCGAGATCTGCCGGTTCTGGATCGACAGCAGGTCGCGCAGGGCTTCACGGGCCAGCTGGATGGAGATTTCCTTCTGGTTGAAACGCGAATAGGCCAGGATCTTGCGCAGCGCGCCCTCGAGCTCGCGCACGTTGGAGCGCACGTTCTTGGCCACGAAGAAGGCGACCTCCTCGGGCATCTCGGCGCCTTCGCTCAGGGCCTTGTTGATCAGGATGGCCACCCGCATTTCCAGTTCCGGCGGCTCGATGGCCACCGTCAGGCCGGAGTCGAAGCGCGAGACCAGGCGTTCGTGGATGTCCAGCAGACCCTTGGGATAGGTGTCGCTGGTCATCACGATGTGGGATTTCTTGGCCAGCAGGGCCTCGAAGGCGTTGAAAAACTCCTCCTGGGTCCGGTCCTTGTTGGCAAAGAACTGGACGTCGTCGATCAGCAGCAGGTCCAGCGAGTGGTACTTGTCCTTGAACTCGTCGAAAGTCTTGCGCTGGTAGGCCTTAACCACATCCGAAACAAATTGTTCTGCATGGATGTAGAGAACTTTGGCGTTGGGGCGTTCGGCCAGGAGGCGGTTGCCCACAGCATGGATCAGGTGGGTCTTGCCCAGGCCGACGCCGCCATAAATGAACAGCGGGTTGTACAGTTGCCCCGGGGAGCTGGCCACGTGCATGGCGGCGGCGCGGGCCATGCGGTTGGCTGTGCCCTCCACCAGGGTCTCGAACGTCAGGGCCGTGTTCAGGCGGGTGCGATTGCCCGGCGTGGCGCGTTCGGCCGCGACCCCATAGCTCTCCTCGGCTGGCAGCGCTTCTGCTTCCAGCACGGGTTCTTTTGTTCTGACAATGCTTTCCCTGGGTGTAAGTGCCAACTCAAGTTGCACGGGCTGGCCGTATACCTTTTCCAGGATGGCGGCAATCCGGGCGCCATACTGTGCTCGCACCCAGTCCAGCTTGAAGCGGTTGACGACAAACAGCGTCACGCGGGAGAAGTCTTCGGCCACCTGGGCCGTGAGCGGCTTGATCCAGGTGTTGAACTGCTGCTCCGGCAGTTCCTGGGCCAGCTGGTCAACGCAAGCCTGCCAGAGCTCCTGGCCGGCTTCCTGGCTGTTTCCCGTCGACGGGTGTAGATTCGCTCCCTGGCTCATGCGTCGGATTATTGTGGATATTTCAGCCTTTCAGGGCTGCAGATTGTAAATTATCAAGAATTTATCCACAAACGCAGGCAGGCGCCGGTACGGTTCATGTGCTGCTGGCAAATAATCCGCCAACGCGTTGCCAGTATTGGAAATTTTTGCGATAATTCGCGGTTTTCCCGAGGCCTGTGGCGTGCCCGGCGGGTGCCAGAGGGCGCTGGCCGCGGCGCCGGACATGGGGGCGGGACGCCGGTCGGGCTGCTTCACCTTCATGGTCGCGGCCCCATGGCAGGAACAATTCCACCGCTAATTCCGAGGATTTCAAAATGAAACGTACTTATCAGCCTTCCAAAATCCGTCGCGCGCGCACCCATGGCTTCCTGGTTCGCATGAAGACCCGCGGTGGTCGTGCCGTCATCAACGCACGTCGCGCCAAGGGCCGCAAGCGCCTGGCCGTCTAAGCCGGACGTTCCCGGTACGGCCTGAAGCGGGTTCGCGCAGCGCACCTGACGGCGCACGATGCAGGCGCGACGGCTGAAAACCCGGGAACAGTTCCAGGCGGTGCTGGCATGCACACCTCTTGCCCGGACGGAGCACTTCGTCATGCATCGCATGGTCACCCAGGCCACCGTCACAGCTGCCGTGCCGGGTTTTCCTGCTGACGGGCTCTGGTTCGGCGCCATGGTTCCCAAGCGCTGGGCGCGCCGCGCCGTGACGCGCAACCTCATCAAACGACAGGTCTACAGCATCGCCGCATCGCAGGCGACGTTGTTGCCTGTGGCCGCCTACCTGGTGCGGCTGCGCGCCGGTTTCGACCGGCTGCAATTCCGCAGCGCGGCGTCCGAGCCCTTGCGAATCGCCGTGCGCCAGGAAATCGAGCAGTTGTTCCGCAAGGCGGCACGGACCGACCGGGGCGCCGCATGATCAGCCGGTTGCTCATAGGCCTGGTGCGGGCCTACCGCCTGCTGCTCAGCCCCTGGCTGGGTTCGGGCTGCCGGTTCGAACCCACCTGCTCTGTGTACGCCATCGAGGCGCTGCGCCAGCACGGCGCCGCGGCCGGCAGTTATCTCACGGTGGCGCGCCTGCTGCGCTGCCATCCCTGGTGTGCGGGCGGCCACGATCCCGTGCCGCAGCACAAACCCCGGTTCTTCACGGGCCTGCTTTCTTCCTCCTCCGAAAAGAAGACTTCATGAACGACATTCGCCGCACCATCCTGTGGGTGATCTTTGGTTTCTCGCTGGTCCTGCTCTGGGACCAGTGGCAAGTTCACAACGGGCGATCCGCCACGTTCTTCCCGGCCCCCCCGGCCCGGACGGCGGCAGCGCCAGCTGCGCCTGCGTCCGCCGCCGTGCCGGCTGCCGCTCCCGTGGCTACCGTCAGCAGCAGCGAACGGATTGCATCTGCGGCTGCCCAGCCGGCCGCACCGCGCGAACGCCTGGAGGTGATGACCGACGTCCTCAAGCTCACGTTCGATACCGAAGGCGGCTCACTCGTTCGTTCCGAGTTTCTCAAGCACCACGAGCAGGACCACAGCGGTGCCAACGTCGTCCTTTTCGACGAAAGCAAGGACCGTGTCTACGTGTCCCAGACGGGCCTGATCGCCGGCCCCGCTGGCGGCGCTTTCCCGACCAACAAGACGGTCATGACACTTGTGCCCGGCGAACGCCAGCTCAAGGACGGCAGCGACGAATTGACGGTGAAGTTCGTGTCGCCCGACATCGGTGGCGTCAAGCTGGTCAAGACCTACACCCTCAAGCGCGGCAGCTATGTGCTCGATGTCAAGCACGAGGTGCAGAACGTGGGCAGCGCGCCGGCCACGCCGCAGCTCTACCTGCAACTGGTGCGCGACGGCAACAAGCTCGCGGGCGAGTCGTCTTTCTATTCCACCTTCACCGGCCCGGCGATCTATACGGAGGCCAAGAAATACCAGAAGGTCGAATTCAGCGACATCGAGAAAAACAAGGCTGAATTCGAGAAGCAGTCGCCCAATGGCTACGTGGCGATGGTGCAGCACTACTTCGCCAGCGCCTGGTTGCTGGCGGACGGCCTGCAGCGCGACATCTTTGCGCGCAAGGTCGACAGCAACCTTTACGCGGTGGGCATGATCACGCCGCTGGAAGCCGTGGCGCCGGGCAGCAGCCGCAGCGTGGAGGCCCGCCTCTATGTGGGCCCGCAGGAGGAGAAGAAACTCGAGGCGCTGGCACCGGGCCTGGAGCTGGTCAAGGACTACGGCTGGTTGACCATCCTGGCCAAGCCTCTCTACTGGCTGCTCGACAAGTTGTACGGCTTGCTGCACAACTGGGGCTGGGCCATTGTCGCGCTGGTGCTGCTGCTCAAGGCGGCCTTCTACTGGCTCAACGCCAAGGCTTATGCCAGCATGGCCAAGATGAAGGCCATCAATCCGCGCATCATGGAAATGCGTGAGCGACTCAAGGACAACCCGCAGCAGATGCAGCAGGAAATGATGCGCATCTACCGTGAGGAGAAGGTCAATCCGCTGGGTGGATGTCTGCCGATCATGATCCAGATCCCGGTCTTCATCGCACTCTACTGGGTGCTGCTGTCGTCGGTCGAGATGCGCAACGCGCCCTGGATCCTGTGGGTGACCGATCTCTCGGCCAAGGACCCGTACTACATCCTGCCGGCGGTGATGACACTGACCACACTGCTGCAGACGGCGCTGAACCCGGCTCCGCCGGATCCCATGCAGGCCAAGATGATGTGGATCATGCCGCTGGTCTTCAGCGTGATGTTCTTCGCCTTCCCGGCGGGCCTGGTGCTGTACTGGCTGACGAACAACATCCTGTCGATCGCCCAGCAGTGGATCATCAACACGCGCATGGGGGTGCCGCCCCAGTTCAACCTGCCGAAATTCAAGTAAGCAGACGCACAAGGGCCGCACCAGCGGCCCTTTCGTTTTCATCCCGAGCTCGCGAGAATCCAGAGCCATGCTGGCCCGCCAACAGGAACCCATCGTTGCCATCGCCACCGCGCCCGGCCGCGGCGCGGTAGGCATCGTGCGTGTGAGTGGCCGCGGTCTCGACGGGTTTGTGCGGGCCCTGTGTGGCCGACCGCTGCAGGCACGCCATGCCACGTACCTGCCTCTGCGCGACGCGGCCGGGGAGCCGCTCGACCATGGCCTGGCCATCCACTTCCCGGCACCGCACTCCTACACCGGCGAGGATGTGCTGGAACTCCAGGTCCATGGCGGGCAGGTTGTCCTCCAGCTGCTGCTCGCGCGGTGCCTCGAGGTGGCCCGCGAGGTCGACGCGGCCACGGGACGTCCGGTGCTGCCCGGGCTGCGCCTGGCGCAACCGGGTGAATTCACCGAGCGCGCGTTCCTCAACGACAAGATCGACCTGGCCCAGGCCGAGGCCATTGCCGACCTGATTGACGCGAGCACCGAAGCCGCCGCGCGCAGCGCCAGCCGATCGCTGGATGGGGCGTTCTCCCGTGAGATCGGCGTGTTGCGCGAGGCCCTCATCCAGCTGCGCATGCTGGTGGAAGCCACGCTGGACTTTCCCGAGGAAGAGATCGACTTCCTGCAGAAGGCCGACGCGCAGGGCCAGCTTCAGCGCCTGCAGGCACAGCTCGACGCGGTGCTTCAGCACGCGCGCCAGGGCAGCCTTCTGCGCGAAGGCATCAAGGTGGTGATCGCCGGGCAGCCGAATGCCGGCAAGAGTTCGCTGCTGAATGCCCTTGCCGGGGCCGAGCTGGCCATCGTGACCCCCATCCCCGGCACGACCCGCGACAAGGTGCAGCAGACCATCCAGATCGAGGGAGTCCCGCTGCACGTGATCGACACCGCCGGGTTGCGCGACAGCAGCGACGAGGTGGAGCGCATCGGCATCGCGCGCGCGTGGGCCGAGATCGAGGCCGCCGACGCCGTCCTGTTCCTGCACGACCTCACCCGCCAGGACCAGCCCGATTACCGCGCGGCCGACGACGAGATCGCCCGGACCCTCGCGCAACGCCTGCCTGCGCGGGTGACGGTGCTGGATGTCTGGAACAAGGCAGATGCCGCGCGGGCGCCAGCCACGGGCCTGAGCCTCTCCGCCAGGACCGGTGCCGGCCTGGATACCCTGCGTCGCCAGTTGCTGGAGACGGTAGGCTGGCAGGCAGCGCCCGAAGGGCTGTACATCGCCCGTGAACGCCATGTCCAGGCGTTGCGGCGTGTCCAGTCCCACCTCGACGTCGCGGCCCGGCATCTGGGTCGCCAGGCACTGGCGCTGGATCTGCTGGCCGAGGAGCTCCGGCTGGCCCAGAACGCCCTGAACGAGATCACCGGCGAGTTCAGCTCAGACGATCTGCTGGGGGTCATCTTTTCGCGCTTTTGCATCGGAAAATAACCGCTTCTGCCGTTTTCGCCGTTCTCACAGTCGCCTGTTGCCAGCGCAGAAAAAACCGCGTAAGGTCCCACCATCATGCACATCGCCGCCAGCAACGACACCAAACCGGAAATCCGGCGGATGGTGGCTGCATGCCTGCAGAACAGCGCGGAAACGGCGCTGGGCCAGCACATCAACCCGCTCCACTGGGAACAGCTGGCGCCCTACCTGCACGCCACGACGCTCGCACCGGCGCAGGTGCTGATCAGCCAGGGGGCGAGCGATCGCACGGTCTATTTCATCGAAAGCGGCAGCCTCAGCGTTCATTACGAAGACGCTTCGGGGCGGGTGCGCCTGGCCATCGTGAACGCCGGCTCGGCCGTGGGCGAAGGCAGTTTTTTCTCGCATCTGCCGCGCAACGCCACGGTGCAGGCGGCCAGCGCATGCCGGGTCTGGGCCCTGACGCCCCTGCGCTTTGCCGAGCTGTCGCACCGCCAGCCCGCCACGGCCCTGGCCGTGACGCAGGCGCTGGGCGCGCTCGTGTCCATGCGCATGCTGGACCGGCGCCGGCGCGTTTCAGTAACCTGAATGCCCGTTTGAGGGCAGGCAGGCCGGCCGACGGAAACAATTTCTTACGCGGACCGCAAAGACACACAGGCACAGGGGCGCATTCAGAAGGAAAATACCACGATGTCAGGCCGCGCCCTAGCGCGGCCCGTTTCAGTCCGCAAGGCGACCGGAAGTACGATGGCTTTACTCGACAACCTGTTTTCAAAGAAATCGGACGCAAAACACGCGCCGGCCCAGGATGCCGGTCCCACGAGCCTGCCGTCCGAAGACGAACAGGCCATGGACCGCAAGATCCTGCGCCTGGAACGCCGCGAACTGCTTTATGCCGTGGTGCGCGAGTCCATGGCCCGGGTGGGCATGCTGTCCTCGAGCTACAAGTACAAGGTGCTGTCGCTGGACTCCCGCGGCAACCAGTACCTGATCATGATGGACCTGCCCCGCGAGATGGCAGACCATATCGGCCAGCTGGCCGAAATCGAGGAAGTGATCACCCAGAATGCCCGCATGCGTCATCGCATCGACGTGACCGCGGTCTACTGGCGCATCAATGAACTGGGCAGGAGTTCGGTGCTGCGCAAGCCGCGTCCAGAGAGCGAGCTGGCTGCGCCAGCACCGGCCGCCCCGCAGTGGCCTGAGACGCTGGCACCCCAGGCAGCACCTGCACCCCAGCCCGCGCTGGTTCCTGGTCAGCGCGGCCGGCGCTATGAGCCGATCCGCCCCGACGAGGTCAACGCCTTCAAGCAGGCACTCGCCTCTGGCACCAAGACGACGCCGACTGCGCGCGCCAAACCCGCATCCGACCGCGATTTCGCCCCGACGGAGTTTCCTCCGACCGAGTTCGAGGCGACCCGGCTGGAGGAAGAGCCGGACAACATGCCCCTGAGTCGTACCCAGTACGGCGACCTGATCTGACAGGTGCCGCCAGCCGGTCAGTGGCCGGCGAAATCGACCAGGGTGAACAGGGGCAAGCCGGCCTCGCGCAGGCGGGCCGAGCCTCCGAGTTCGGGCAGGTCCACGATGGCGGCGCCCTCCACCACCTGGGCGCCCAGCTTTTCCAGGAGCTTCTTGCCCGCCATCATCGTGCCACCCGTGGCAATCAAGTCGTCGACCAGCAGAACGCGATCGCCGGGCTTGACGGCATCGGTGTGCAGTTCCACCGTGGCGCTGCCGTACTCCAGCTCATAGGTCTCTTCCACCGTTGTGAACGGCAGCTTGCCCTTCTTGCGGATGGGCACGAAACCAACCGCCAGTTCGTAGGCGATCACCGAGCCCAGGATAAAACCGCGGGCGTCGAGTCCGGCCACCACGGCGGGACGCATGCCGGGATCCATGTAACGGTGCACGAACGCGTCCACCATGACGCGGAAGACCTTGGGGTCCTGCAGCAGCGGCGTGATGTCGCGGAACTGCACGCCGGGTGCCGGCCAGTTTGGCACGGTCCGGATGTGGCGACGAAGGTACTCGTTGATGTTGCGATCCTGCATGGTGGACATTCCGCTCGGTTCGTGGACGACAAGGGTGCCGCGCCCTAGCCGCGCAGCAGTTTCTCTTCAGCCCGGGCCAGTGCCTCGCTGCCACCGGTCAGTACCAGCGTATCACCGTCTTCGAGTACCAGGCCGGCCGCGGGCGTGAGCACCTTGCCGCTGTGGCGTCGCAGGCTCAGGATGCGGGTGCTGCCCAGCAGGGGCTGGATCGCTTCGATCGCCAGACCGATGGCATGGGCGCCAGCGCCGAGCGTCAGGCTGACGAGGCGCTCCTGCGCGCCGTCACCACCCGGAGCGTCGTCAGCGCCCGGGAAATAGCCGCGCAGCAGGTTGTAGCGTGCGTCACGCTGGTCCTGCACCAGCCGGATCACGCGACGCATGGGCACGCCGACCAGGGCCAGCGCATGGCTGGCGAGCATGAGCGAGCCCTCGATCGCCTCGGGCACCACCTCCGTGGCGCCGGCTGCGCGCAGACGCTCCAGGGCGTGGTCGTCCTGCGTGCGCACGATGACCGGCACGCTCGGCGCGTGGGTGCGCACATGGTGCAGGACCTTGAGCGCGCCGGGCACATCCAGGTAGGTGATGACCACGGCGCTGGCCCGGCTCAGGCCGGCGGCCACCAGTGCCTGCAGGCGGGCCGCATCGCCGTAGACCACCGCGTTGCCGGCCGCGGTGGCCTGGCCAACACGGTCGGGGTCGAGGTCCAGTGCCAAGTAAGGGATCTTCTCGCCTTCCAGCATGCGCGCGAGGTTCTGGCCGCAGCGCCCGTAGCCGCAGATGATCACGTGCCGGCTGGTGCTGATGGACTTGCGGGCGATGTTGGTCATCTGCAGCGATTGCTGCAGCCACTCGCTGGCAACCAGCTTCATCACCACGGCATTGCTGTACATGATGATGAAGGGCGTGGCGAGCATGGACAGGACCATGGATGCCAGGATCGGGTTGAGCATGGCGGGCGGGATCAGCCCGTGTTCGTTGGACAGGGAAAGCAGCACGAAACCGAATTCGCCCGCCTGGGTGAGGTAAAGGCCGGTGCGCAGTGCCACGCCCATGGTCGCGCCGAGCGTGCGGGTGAGAGCGGTGATCAGCAGCAGTTTGAGCAGCAGCGACGACACCATGAGCATGAACACCAGGGGCCAGCGCTGCAGCACGATGGTCCAGTCCAGCATCATGCCGATGGTGATGAAGAACAACCCGAGCAGCACGTCGTGAAACGGCCGGATGTCGGTCTCCACCTGGTGCTTGTACTCGGTCTCCGCGATCAGCATGCCGGCGACAAAGGCGCCCAGCGCGAGGCTCAGGCCCGCGAGCTCCGTCAGCCAGGCCAGCCCCAGCGTGATCAGCAGCAGGTTGAGCATGAAGAGTTCATTGCTCTTGTGACGCGCCACCGCGGTCAGCCATTGCCGCATCAGGCGCTGGCCGCCGACCAGCAGCAGCGTGAGCAAAACGACCGCCTTGAGCAGGGCCAGGCCGAGCGCGCCCAGCAGCTGGTTAGCCGGGCTGCCGAGTGCGGGGATCAGCACCAGCAAGGGCACCACGGCCAGGTCCTGGAACAGCAGGATGCCCATCACGCGTTTGCCGTGTTCGGACTCCAGCTCCAGCCGGTCGGCCATCAGCTTGACGACAATGGCCGTGCTGCTCATGGCCATCACCCCCGAGAGTGCCAGGGCGCTCTGCCAGCTGATCGACCACAACTCGGGGAACAGCAGGTCCAGCAGGTAGGAGCCCGCCACAGTGAAGACCATGGTCAGCAGGACCTGCAGCAGACCCAGGCCGAACACATGGCGTCGCATGGCCCGCAGTCGCGGCAGATTAAATTCCAGGCCGATGGCGAACATCAGGAACACGACACCGAACTCGGCCAGATGGCGAACGCCGCTGGAGTTCTGTGCCAGTGCGAGGGCGTTGGGCCCAATCAGCACGCCGACCGTGAGATAACCCAGCATGGGCGGCAGCTTGAGGCTGCGGAAGACCACCACACCCAGCACGGCTGCCAGCAGATAGATCAGGGTGAGTTCAAGTCCGCTCATACCCCCCGATACTAGCAAGAGCGCAGGTGCTCGATAGAATCGCTCCATGAGTGACAGCAAAGCGAAGGACCTGCCGCTGGACGCCGGGCGCATCAGCCAGCTGGCGCGGGAAACCCTGGAGATCGAGGCCGCCGCCATCCTGGGCTTGCGCGAGCGCATCGGCGCCGGCTTCGCCCGGGCCGTCGGCCTGATGCTCCGGGTCCCGGGCCGCGTGGTGGTCATGGGCATGGGCAAGAGCGGTCATATCGGTCGCAAGATGGCGGCCACCCTCGCGTCCACGGGCACACCCGCCATGTTCGTCCACCCGGCCGAGGCCAGCCACGGTGACCTGGGCATGATCACGGCCGCGGACGTGGTGATTGCCATTTCCAACAGTGGCGAGTCCGAAGAACTGACCTCCATCCTGCCCGTGCTCAAACGCCTGGGCGTGCCCCTGATCGCGCTGACCGGCAATCCCGATTCGACCCTGGGCCGTCATGCCGATGAAGTGCTGGACACCGCGGTGGAAAAAGAGGCTTGTCCCCTGAACCTGGCGCCCACGGCCAGCACCACGGCGCAACTCGCGCTGGGCGACGCACTGGCGGTGGCGCTGCTGGACGCGCGCGGCTTCAAGGCCGAGGACTTTGCCCGTTCCCACCCGGGCGGTGCCCTGGGCCGCAAGCTGCTCACGCTGGTGAGCGACGTCATGCGCCAGGGTCACGATGTACCGCGCGTAGGCCCGCAGGCCGGCTTCAGCGAGGTGATGCGCGAGATGAGCGCCAAGGGCCTGGGGGCCACGGCCATCGTGGACCAGGACGAGCGCGTGCTGGGCATCTTTACCGACGGTGACCTGCGCCGCCTGCTCGAAAAAGGCATCGACCTGCGCCAGGGCCATGCCAGCCTGTTCATGCATGCCAACCCGGTCACCATCGCCTCGGACGCGCTGGCGGTCGAGGCGGCGGAACTGATGGAACAGCGCCGCATCACCAGCGTGTTGGTGGTCGACGGCGCGGGTCGCCTGTGTGGTGCGCTCAACAGCAACGACCTGATGCGGGCCAAGGTCATATGAACCGCATGCCGGCCCTGTCGTTTGCCCCGGAGCTGCTGCTGCAGGCCCAGGGTATCCGCGTTGCCTTCTTCGATGTCGACGGTGTCCTCACCGATGGCGGTTTGTACATCAGTGAGGCGGGCGAAACCCTCAAGCGGTTCAACACGCTCGACGGCCATGGCCTCAAGCTGCTGCAGCGTGCCGGCATCACGCCGGCCGTGATCACTGGCCGCGACAGCCCGGCGCTGCGCAAACGGCTCGAGGCGCTGGGCATCACCCATGTGCACTACGGTACAGAAGACAAGCGCCCGGCAGCCGAGCAGACCCTGCAGGCGCTCGGGCTGGGCTGGTCACAGGCGGCGGCCATCGGGGACGACTGGCCGGACCTGCCGGTCATGCAGCGTTGTGCTTTCGCCTGCGCACCGGCCAATGCCCATGCCGAAGCCAAGGCCTTGGCGCGGCATGTGACCGCAGCCGCCGGTGGCCAGGGCGCCGCGCGGGAATTCTGTGACCTGTTGCTGGTGGCCAGTGGCCGTTACGCCGGCCTGCTGCACGAGGCCCTGCAATGATGCGCATCGTGCGCCTGGCCTGGGACCGGCTGTCGATCTACCTGCCCATCATGCTCATGGGCCTGCTGGCGCTGGGCACCTACTGGCTGGTGCGCAGCACCCCCCTGCTGGCGACGGGCAGCGTGGACCAGCCGGTGCGCCAGGACCCGGACTACCTGATGGAGCGTTTTTCCGTGCGGACCTTCGATGCCCAGGGTCGCCTCAAGAGTGAGGTCAGCGGGCTTCAGGCCCGGCACTACCCGCATACCGACATCCTCGAAATCGATCAGGTGCGCATCCGCAGCATCAACAGCCATGGCCACGTGACCGTGGCCTCGGCACGGCGTGCGCTGGCCAACAACGACGCCAGCGAAGTCCAGCTGATCGGTGATGCGGTCGTGGTCCGCGAGGCGGCCGTCGACCGAGCGGGCGCCCCGCTGCCCCGCGTCAGCTTCAGCGGTGAATTTCTCCACGCCTTCCTTGAAGAGGAACGCATCAAGTCCCACAAGCCGGTGGAGCTCATACGAGGCGGCGACCGCATCACCGCAGAAAGCATGGACTACAGCAACTTCGACCAGGTGATGGAGCTGCGCGGACGGGTCCGGGGCACCTTGCAGCCGCCGTCGGAGCAGCGTTGAGTACGCCAGTGCCCCGGCCATGAACGGTCTGGTCTTCATCACGGGTGCCTCCAGTGGCATCGGCCAGGCGCTGGCTTGGCGGGCCTACGAGGCCGGCTGTGAGCTCGCGCTGGTGGCGCGTCGGGCGCAGGAGATGCAGGAGTGGGCGCAGTCCCGCGGGCTCGATCCCGCGCGCTACCGTGTCTATGCCGCAGACGTGGCCGATACGGCGAGCATTTTGGCTGCCGCACGGGCCTGCCTGGCCCAACAGGGCGTGCCGCAGGTGGTCGTGGCCAATGCGGGCATCAGCATAGGCATCGACACGCGCGAGCGCGAGGACCTGGAGGTGATGGCGCGCATCTTCGCGGTGAACAACGTCGGACTGGCGGCGACCTTCCATCCCTTCATCGAACCCATGTGCCGGCGCGGCTCGGGCCGGCTGGTGGGCATCGCCAGTGTCACGGGCATCCGTGGCCTGCCCGGACACGGCGCCTACTGCGCGAGCAAGGCCGGTGTGATCAGCTATTGCGAGAGCCTGCGTGTCGAATTGCGCGGCAGCGGCGTCCGCGTGGTGACGATCAGCCCGGGTTACATCGACACCCCGCTGACGCGCCAGAACCGTTACGACATGCCCTTCCTGATGACGGCCGACGCGTTTGCCCGGCGGGCGTGGCATGCCATCCGAGCGGGCACGAGCTACTGTGTCATACCCTGGCAGATGGCGGTGGTGGCCAAGCTCTTGCGCCTGTTGCCCAACGCCCTGTACGACCGCTTGCTGGCGGGTCGGCCGCGCAAGCACCGTGCGGCCGACACGGGCTCGCAGGGAT
>DALYHW010000006.1:0-32636 GCA_031970695.1 Hylemonella sp. | reverse complement strand
GGCGTCTTTGCCATGACGGAGAAGGGCCTCAAAGGGGTGAGCAACCCCAGCGCCATCTTTCTGAGCCAACACGCCGAGCCCGTGCCGGGCAGTTGCGTGATGGTCACGCTCGAAGGCACACGCCCCATGCTGGTCGAGATCCAGGCCCTGGTCGACAGCGGCGGTCCCAGCCCGCGTCGCCTCTCCGTGGGCCTGGAGCGTGACCGCCTGGCCATGCTGCTGGCCGTGCTGCACCGTCACGCCGGCGTGGCCTGCCTGGACCAGGACGTGTTTGTCAACGCCGTGGGCGGCGTGCGCATCAGCGAACCCGCGGCCGACCTGGCGGTGATGCTGGCCATCACCTCCAGCTTGCGCGGCCGCGCCCTGCCCAAGGGCTTCATCGCCTTTGGTGAAGTGGGGCTGGCGGGCGTCCCGCACCGCGCGGGCAGGAGCGCCTGAAGGAAGCCGCCAAGCTCGGCTTCAGCGTGGCCGTGGTGCCCAAGGCCAATGCGCCCAAGAAAGCCATCGAAGGCCTGACCATCCATGCCGTGGAGCGCGTGGAGGAGGCGCTGCAGGTGCTGCGGACGCTGGACTAGCGCTGTTTGCAACGCATCGGCCCGCATTCCATGCGGTAGCCCGGCGGCTGCGTGCCTCAGACCTTCTTGACGAACTCGGACTTCAGCTGCAGGGCCCCGATGCCGTCGATCCGGCAGTCGATGTCATGGTCGCCTTCAGTCAGCTTGATGTTCTTCACCTTGGTGCCCACCTTCACCACCGTGGAGGAACCCTTGAGCTTGAGGTCTTTGATCAGCGTGACGGTATCGCCATCCTGCAGCACCTTGCCGTGCGCATCCTTCCACACCGGCTGTGCCACCACGGCGGCAGCAGCCACCCTGGGCCACTCATGGGCGCACTCGGGGCAGACGTAGTTATCGCCATCCTCATAGGTGTATTCGGATTGGCACTGCGGGCAGGGTGGCAAGGTGGACATTGGGCTTGGCGGGCTGAAAAGGGTTGCGCAGGATGGCGGGATCGCCAGATGAGGTGTAGCCACTATTGTCCGTGATGACCGCTTGCGGCCAAAAGCGGACAATCGTAACGACCGCGCCAATGACCGTATCATGCTAACCACGGTCGTCAACTTGGGCAAGGAAGCGGTCACGACCTTTGCGATCGGGGCTGCTGCAAGCTGCGCAAGCAGGGCGATCAGGCAACAAGGTGGCGGCCCCTCATCATGACCAGTCCCCCCAGGGGTTCCAAGCACCCTCTAGAATCGATTAAGGTGCCATGCACAGGGCCAAGCTCAGACGCAGCGGTAACGGTGGTGGCGGCGCTCACGTGGCCGCGGGCCATCAATAAGCCAGCGTCAAATTTGCGAAGATGGGGTTGATGGCATTGGAATTGCAGTGAACAAGTGGGGTGCAGTGAGCTCTCGCCATGGAGCATGACCAGATCTATCCCGCACGATCCAGGCGCTGGATAAGCCCAACCGGAGGTATGGAAAGGCAACGGTGCTGATCGGTGGTGAGGTGACGGCGGAGATGCCGATAAACCGGGCGATAAAACAAGAGCGTAGGCCGCCTATCTACGACAACGATAGATGGGGTTGTAGTGGCGAAGGTACAGGAACTATTGACACCGGTAGAGGCATCCAGGCTGATTCAACTTAATTGGTCATTGCATCTGTGGCCTCTATCACGCGCGCAAATATTCGAAATTGACAGATTGGCCCGAACACTTTGACTGTCATGAGGGTGATTGATGCAGGTTTCTCTGTGGCTTAAGCAGCTCTAAATACAGTCATGTCTCTTCCCCTCAAATTAACTGATGAGGTTACGCCGGAGCGTGCTCCCGGCTTTTATCACACGCAGGGGACGCTGCTGAATCGCAACAAGCACCGGCTTGGTCTTCGGAGCTGGCTGACGTCGCTGTCGCTTATGTCGGCCGTACCGTTACTGGTGCTTGCTGGTATCGTCATCTCGGAATTCCACGACTACCGGCAACGTTCAGCACTTGAAGAGCTCGACCGCCGCACCGCCGACCTGGCGCGCGACGTCGGGGCTCATCTCGATGTTGCGCGCGGTGCTGCCGTAGCACTTGCCCAGAGCGAAGATGCCCGCGCCATGAATGTGCATGCTTTGTACGATGACGCGCGTAGGATTCAGGATCAGCTGCCTGAGATCTGGACCTTCACCCTGGTCAGTCCGGACAAGAACTTGTTTATCTCAAAACAACCTCTGGGTACGCAGTTCCCGAAACCAGGTCATCCAGAATTGATCGAGCGCGCGCTTGAGGAGAGGAAATCAAACATCTCTGGCGTGTTCCCATCAATAGCTACTGGGGCTCAGGGCGTGGCAATCAGCGTGCCTATCATCGAAAGCAGCGGAGAAACGCGATACGTACTGCGTGCAATCGTGCGCAGCGACCTTATGCAAAGCCGGCTGCTGGCCAAGACAACTCCTCGAGGTTGGACCGCCGCGATCATCGATGGCAATGGCCGTATTGTGGCTCGTAACCAAGAAAATGATCGTTTTTCTGGTAGGCCTGCCACGCCTGAAATCCTGGCATACATCCGCCAACCAGGCGGCACTCATTTTTTTGGCAAGACCTTGGAAGGCAAGAAAACGATAGCCCAGGTTCATCCTGTTCCCGGCACCGACTGGTATGTTGCGCAGGGGCTAGACCTCGACGAACTCAAGCAGCCTGTGGACGCTATGGTTAGACGGCTCGGGATGATGACAGCGATTTGGATCACCGTGGCAATCGTTTCGGCGGTCTTTTTATCAAACTATCTCATTCGGCAGATTCGACAACTTACGCGCGCTATAGCTTCTAGAGAGCCGATAAGAAGCGATGTATTGATGGTCGATGAATTGGTCCAGATTGGTCACGAGGTGGAGGCATTAGCGCAGAAGGAGGCAGAGGCTCGGTCTGAGTGGAAATTGTCTGAATCGTTGCGCATGAATTACCAGGATCTTTACGAAAAGGCTCCTTGTGGCTACCACTCACTTGATCCAGAGGGGCGTTTCATCCAGATAAACCAAACCGAGCTCGATTGGCTAGGACGTCATATCGATGAGGTGCGAGGGAAAAAAATCACGGATTTCATGACGCCTGAGAGCGTGCAGCGCTTTCGCGCCAATTTCCCTAAGTTTCTGGAATGTGGATTCCTCAGCGATGTAGAGCTCGAATTGATACGTCCTGACGGTTCGTTGATGCCGGTCATTGCGAATGCGACCGCGATACGGGATCCTTCTGGCCAAATCGTAGCGAGCCGTTCGACGCTGTTTGACAATCGTGCCAAGCATGAATACGAGCAAAAACTGCTAGAAATCGCGCTACTTGATCCGCTAACGGCTCTACCGAACCGCCGTGCGCTGGCTGAGGCTGCGCAAAAGGAGTTGAGCCGCTGCGTGCGTCAAGACAAAGCACTTTCAGTTTTGATGGTCGATATCGATCATTTTAAAAATGTCAACGATAACTATGGACACGACGTCGGCGATCAAGTGCTGTGCACACTGGCAACTTGCATCAAGAACAATGTCCGGGCGATGGATATGCCTGCCCGATACGGCGGGGAGGAGTTCATTGTGCTCATGCCCGAGGCGGATCTCAATTCCGCGCTAGAGGTTGCGGAGCGCTTGCGTCGATCAGTCGAGCAAACTGAATTTCGAGCCTCGGCCAAAGACTTCTTCAAGCTGACGATCTCGGTTGGGGTCACGCAATGGAAGGCGCAAGACAACACGCTCGAACCGACGATTCGCCGCGCCGACAGCGCTCTGTACCGTGCTAAGGAATTAGGCCGGAATCGAGTGGAGTCGGATGTGTGAAGGGTCAACAGCTTGTTGGCCGATCGCTCGAACACGAACCACAACAAATGCATCAGTAATAGCCGAATGCATGAGGCTCTCGACCCGGCGATGTACTTGTGTGCAGCATGACCAAGCCCCTTCATACTGGACGGGCATTCCCCTCATTCTGCTTCTGATCGGTGGCTTCGGTAACACGTGCATGCTCTCGACGATCCAGGGTGTGGTAGCGCTCTGGCAGACCATGGCCACTGCATTACTGAGCACATACTTGCCGTTACCGAGCTCGCCGGCATATCGCTGCAAAGCAGAAATAGTTGAGCGACGATTAGTCGTCTCCTATGGGTCGATAGCTGACGTTCCTGCGCGCCGAATAGATGGACGCGGAGGGCAAGGACAGGCCGTGCCTGTTTCTAAAATGGCACCTTGTCCCACAGGAGCCGCCATGTCCGCCCTCACACTTCCTGTTGCCCGTGACCTGATCGACCAGGCCATGGCCCACGCCACCCAGAATTTCAAGAAGCCCATCTGCGTTTCGGTCTGCGATGCCACCGGCCTGCTTCTGGCCTTTGTGCGCATGGAGGGTGCACCCGTGCGCAGCGTGGCCATTTCGCAGGGCAAGGGCTACAGCGCGGCCCGCATGGGTGTCACCACCCAGGCCGTGCTGGAGCGCCTGCACCGCGAGAACATCGAGATCGGCTACTTCTGCGACCCGCAACTCACCGCGCTGCCCGGCGGCTCGCCGCTGAAGGACAAGGACGGCGTGTTGCGCGGCGCCATTGGCGTCAGTGGCCTCACATCCGCCGAGGACCAGCAGGTGACCGACTTCATTGCCGCGAAGTTCGCTGCATGAAAACCGTCGCCCTGCTTGGCGGCGAGCGGGTCCCGGCCCTGGGCCAGGGCACCTGGTACATGGGCGAGGACCGTGCGGCGCGCAAGGCGGAAATTGCCGCGCTGCAACTCGGCCTGGACCTGGGCCTGACGCTGATCGACACCGCCGAGATGTACGCCGAAGGCGGCGCCGAGGAGGTGGTGGGCGAGGCGCTGCAAGGGCGGCGCGCGCAGGCCTTTGTGGTGAGTAAGGTCTACCCGCACAACGCCTCGCGCCAGGGCGCCATTGCCGCCTGCGAGCGCAGCCTCAAGCGCCTGAAGACCGACCACATCGATCTCTACCTGCTGCACTGGCGCGGCCAATATCCATTGGCCGAAACGGTACAGGCTTTCGAGGCCCTGCAGCGCGCCGGCAAGATCCGCCACTGGGGCGTGAGCAACCTGGACCTCGACGACATGCGCGAGCTCTGGGGCGTGCCGGGCGGCAGCGCCTGCGCGGCTAACCAGCTACTTTACAACCTGAGCCGGCGCTGCATCGAGTGGGACTTGTTGCCCTGGTTGCGTGAGCGCGTTGTGCCCGTGATGGCCTATTCGCCCATCGAGCAGGCGCACCTGCTGCGGCATCGGGGCTTGCAGGACTTTGCACGCCGCCACGGCATGACCGCGGCGCAGGCCGCGCTGGCCTGGCTGCTGACGCAGGACGGGGTGATTGCCATTCCCAAATCCGGGAACACGGCCCATGTGCGCGACAACGCCGCGGCGCGGGACATCGGTCTCGACGCGGCACAGCGCGCCGAACTCGACCGCCTGTTCGCGCCACCGGACGGCCCCGCGCCGCTGGAGATGCTCTGAGTGTTGCCGGCCCCCGGTTAAGAAAACATTAATCGGCGCTCCCTAGCATGCACTTCCATAGAGGAGGTGCCATGAAGGTCCTGATCCCACTGACGGCCTGGTCGCTGTCGTTTCTGCTGCTCACGCCTGCCCAGGCCACGACGCCCGCCGAGCAACTTGCGGCTTACAGCCGCGAGGTCGGCGCCGCAGCCGACCCCGCGCGCGGCCAGCAGTTCTTCACCCAGCGCCACGGCGCCGAATGGAGTTGTGCGTCCTGCCACACGGCGCGCCCGGTCGATGAAGGGCAGCACGCCAGCACTGGCAAGCGCATTGCGCCGCTGGCCCCGGCCGCGAATCCGCAACGGTTTGCCGACGCGGCCAAGACCGAGAAATGGTTTCGCCGCAACTGCAAGGACGTGTTGGGACGCAGCTGCACACCGGCGGAGAAGGCGGATGTGCTGGCGTGGTTGCTAAGTGTCGGGCGCTGAGGGAGGACGGATCATGCATAAACGTCTACGCGGCTTGTCGCTCGCCGCCTTGCTGGCAGCGCTGGTCTCCTCGGCTGCGGCCGGTGACCGCGGCCCCAACTTGTCGCTGCTGCCTCGCTACGAGCAGGAATGCGCGGCCTGCCACATTGCCTATCCACCGGGACTGCTGCCGGCGGCCTCCTGGCAGAGCCTGATGGGCACGCTGGAGCATCACTACGGCACCGACGCTTCGCTCGACGCGGCCAGCGTGCAGGAGATCAGCCAGTGGCTGGCGCGCCATGCCGGCACCTACAAGCGGGTGAGTGAGGTGCCGCCCGAGAACCGCATCACACGCTCGGCCTGGTTCCTACGCAAGCACCGCGCGGACGAAGTGCCCCCTGAACTCTGGCGCCACCCGGCGGTGAAGAGCGCAAGCAACTGCGCGGCCTGCCATACCCAGGCGCCCCAGGGCCGCTTCAATGAACGTGATATCCGACTGCCGAGGTAAACCATGTACCCATCCCAAACATCCACGTCCCCGCGAGGCATCCTGGTCTGGGACTTGCCCATTCGCGTCTTCCACTGGCTGCTCGCCCTGAGCTTTGCAGGCGCCTACATCACGGCGGAGAGCGAGCGCTGGCGTCTGGTGCATGTGACCCTGGGCTACACCGTCGGCGGCCTGATTGCGTTTCGCCTGCTCTGGGGGCTGGTCGGCACGCGCCACGCGCGCTTTGCGAGTTTCGTGCGCGGCCCGGCGGCGGTGCTGCGTTATCTGCGCTCCCTGCTCTCGGCGCAGCCGGAGCACCACGTGGGTCACAACCCGGCGGGTGCGCTGGCCATCGTCGCCCTGCTGGGGCTGGGCGCCCTGCTCGTGCTGACCGGCTGGTCCACCTACAACGAGATCGGTGGTGACTGGCTCGAAGAGCTGCACGAAGGTGTGGCCAACACGATGCTGGTCATCGTGCTGGTGCACATCGCGGCCGTGCTGCTGTCGAGCCGGCTGCACCACGAAAACCTGGTGCGCGCCATGATCACCGGCCACAAACAGGGCGCGCCTGCCCAAGGGGTGCGCCGCGCCTGGCGTGTGGTGGGTGTGCTGCTGCTGGCCGCGGTGCTGGCTTTCTGGGTGCAGGAATGGCGCAGTGCTCCGACGCCGGGCGCGGGCGCACAATACAACGCAGACCGCGAACAAGACCACGACTGACCATGCGCATCCTCTTGGCAGAAGACGATCCCATGCTGGGCGACGGCCTGCAGGCCGGCCTGCGCCAGCAGGGTTTCCAGGTCGACTGGGTGCGTGATGGCAATGCCGCCGAACGCGAGCTGGCCAGCGGCATCTACGCCGCCGGCGTGCTGGACCTGGGACTGCCCCTGAAAGATGGCATGGCGGTGCTGGAGCAGCTGCGGGCGCGTGGTGCCACGACGCCCGTACTGGTATTGACCGCGCGTGACGCGGTGCCTGACCGCATCCGTGGCCTGGACCTGGGCGCCGACGACTACGTGATCAAGCCCGTGGACCTGCACGAACTGGGCGCGCGGCTGCGCGCCCTGGTGCGCCGCGCGCACGGGCAGGCGCAGGACACGCTGCGCAGCGGCGCGGTCGAACTGGAGCCCGCGGCGCGCCAGGTGCGCCACGAAGGTGCGCCGGTGGCCCTGTCCCAGCGCGAGTTCGACCTGTTGCACGCACTGATGCTCAATGCGGGGCGGGTGATGACGCGCGAGCAGCTCGAGCAGCAGCTCTACAGCTGGGGCCACGAGGTGGACAGCAACGCCATCGAGGTGCACATCCACCACCTGCGCCGCAAGCTGCCCGCCGAGCTGATCCAGACTGTGCGCGGCGTGGGCTATACCGTCCCGCGGGAGCCGTCATGAAACCGCATTCGCTGCAGGCGCGCCTGCTGGTGCTGGTGCTCGCGGTGGTGGTGCTGGTCTGGCTGGGGGCCGCTTTCACCATCTGGCGCGACGCACGCCATGAGCTCGACGAGCTGCTCGACGGTCACCTCACCCAGGCGGCGGCGCTGCTGGTGGTGCAGCAATCGGGCGAGCCCGAGGACCAGGAGCATGCCGACGCGCCCGACCTGCACAAGTACGCACCGCGCGTGGCCTTCCAGGTGTTTCACGAGGACAAGCTCATCATGCACTCGGCCCGCACCGGCCTGCGGCCCATGGCCGATATCCGCAGCGGGTTTGCGACGGTCCGGCTCGAGGATGGCGAGGAGTGGCGTGTTTTTGCCGCGCCGGGTCCGCAGCGCGGTGTCCAGATCTACGTGGGCGAGCGCGCCGCGTCGCGCGGTGCCATCCTGCGCGCCGTGCTGCGCAGCCTGCTTTGGCCGCTGTTTTTTGCGCTGCCCCTGCTGGCGCTGGCGGTCTGGTGGGCCGTGCGCAAGGGGCTCGCGCCCATGCACCAGCTCAGCGACACCCTGCAGCAGCGGCGGCCCGAGGCGCTGGAGCCGCTGCCGCTGGCCGGGCTGCCGCGGGAAATGCAGCCACTGGTGCACTCGCTCAACGCCCTGCTCGAACGCATAGGCGGCCTGCTCGAGTCCGAGCGCCGTTTCACGGCCGACGCCGCGCACGAACTGCGCACGCCGATTGCCGCCATCCGCGCGCAGGCGCAGGTCGCGCTGGGCGCCGGGGACGACGCCGCGGGCCGGCGCCACGCCCTGCAGGCCACGCTGGCGGGTTGTGACCGCGCCACCCATCTCGTCGAGCAATTGCTGACCCTGGCCCGCCTCGAGAGCGCCGCACCCGCGCCGGCCGCACGCGTGGACCTGGCGGAACTGGCGCGCCGTGTGCTGGCCGAACAGGCGCCGGTGGCGCTGGCGCGCGGCCAGCAACTGGCCCTGGAGGCGCCGGCGCCCGCCATCGTGGCCGGGCCCGAACTGCTGCTCGGAGTGCTACTGCGCAACCTGGTGGACAACGCGCTGCGCTACAGCCCGGACGGCGCCGTCGTCCGCGTGCAGCTCAGGGGCGACACGCACGAGGTCGTGCTGGCGGTCGAGGACAGCGGGCCGGGCTTGGCCCCGGCCGAGCTGGCGCGCCTGGGCGAGCGTTTTTACCGTCCGCCCGGTCAGGCCCAGCCGGGCAGCGGCCTGGGCTGGTCCATCGTGCGGCGTATTGCCCAGGTCAGTGGCGCGCAGCTGGCGCCGGACCGTTCACCCGAACTGGGCGGCCTGCGGGTGGTGGCACGCTGGCCGGCCGGCCGCTGATCCGCCCGGCATGCGTCAGAATCCGGGCATGCAGTTTCAGAAGATCCTCGTTCCCGTCGGTGGGGTGGTGCTCTTGGTGGTGGCTTACCGGGCGTATGGCTGGGGCGGGGTGGCCTTCGCGGCCGGCGCGCTGGTCATGTGGATCCTGCTGCACTTCAACCGGGTGCTCACGGTGCTGCGCCGCGCCGCAAACCGCCCCATCGGTTTTGTCGACAGCGCGGTCATGCTCAACGCCAAGCTCACGCCCGGCGTGAACCTGCTGCACGTCATGGCCCTGACCCGCTCCGTTGGGGAACAGCTCAGCGCCCCGGACGCCCAGCCCGAGGTCTACCGATGGACCGATGCCTCCGACTCCAGCGTGACCTGTGAGCTGCTGCACGGCAAGCTGGTGCGCTGGGAACTCAAACGGCCCGTTGCGGCCGACGACGCCGGCACGACCCGGCCGGGGCTGCCGCCGGCCCCGTAAAATGGCCCTTTTGTGCCCCTTTTCGGGCCCGCTGCCGGCGGGCCGCATTACTTAGGAAACCCAAGATGAGCGCCCTACCGACCTCGATGTCCGACCGTGACGGAAAAATCTGGATGGATGGCAAGCTCGTGGAGTGGCGTGACGCCAAGGTCCACGTGCTGACCCACACCATGCACTACGGTTGCGGGGCGTTCGAGGGCGTACGCGCCTACAACACCGTCAATGGCACGGCCATCTTCCGCCTGCAGGAGCACACCGAACGCCTGTTCAACAGCGCCAAGATCCTGCGCATGAAGCTGCCCTACACCATGGAGCAGCTCAACGAGGCGCAAAAGGAAGTGGTGCGCGCCAACAAGCTCGAGAGCTGCTACATCCGCCCGCTGGTCTGGATCGGCGACAAGAAGCTGGGCGTCTCGCCCAAGGGCAACACCATCCACGCCATGGTCGCGGCCTGGGCCTGGGGCGCCTACCTCGGCGAGGAGGGCCTCAAGCGCGGCATCCGCGTCAAGACCTCCAGCTACACCCGCCACCACGTCAACATCACCATGACCCAGGCCAAGGCGGTCAGCAACTACAGCAACTCGATCCTGGCCAATATGGAAGCCACGGACGACGGCTACGACGAGGCCCTGCTGCTGGACTCCGCCGGTTTCGTGTCCGAAGGTGCCGGTGAGAACATCTTCATCATCAAGAACGGCGTGATCTACACGCCCGACCTGTCGGCCGGTGCCCTCAACGGCATCACGCGCAACACCATCTTCCACATCGCCAAGGACCTGGGCCTGGAGATCGTGCAGAAACGCATCACGCGCGACGAGGTCTACATCGCCGACGAGGCCTTCTTCACGGGCACCGCGGCAGAGGTCACGCCGATCCGCGAGCTGGACCGCGTGGAAATCGGCATCGGCTCGCGCGGCCCGATCACGGAGAAGATCCAGAACGCCTTCTTCGACATCGTCAATGGCCGCAATCCGAAGTACGCGCACTGGCTGACGAAGGTTTGAGGAGCACGAGATGAGCATGCAGACGGTTGAATTGCTGGCCAAGGACCTGAATGCGCAGGGCGGCGTGTACTGCCCCAGCCCCAAGGCCGACATGAAGATCTGGAACACCCACCCCAAGGTCTACCTGGACGTGGCGCATACGGGCGAGGCCAAGTGCCCCTACTGCGGCACCGTCTACAAGCTCAAGGCCGGTGAGCACTTCGCTGCGCAACACTGACACCAGGGGCCGCGACATCGCGGCCCTTGTTATTGCGCCGCAATGGATCGGCGACGCGGTCATGACCGAGCCGTTGCTGCGCCGGCTGGCGGCGCGGGGCGAGCGGCTGACCGTCGGCGCCCTGCCCTGGGTGGCGCCGGTCTACCGGGCCATGCCGCAGGTGGCCGAGGTCATCGAATTTCCCTTTGCCCATGGCGGCCTGCAGCTCAAGGCCAGGCGTGCACTGGCGCGTCAGCTGACCGGCCGTTTCGATGTGGCCTACGTGCTGCCCAACTCCCTCAAGAGTGCGCTGCTGCCTTTCCTGGCCAGTATCCCGAAGCGTGTGGGATACCTCGGTGAGGCGCGCGTGGGCCTGCTCACGCACCGCCTGAAGAATCCTCCCAAGGGCAAGCGTCCGCCCATGGTGGCCTTCTATTCCGCGCTCAGCGGTGAGGAGGGGATCGACGCCGACCGCCCGCAGCTGCGCGTGGATGCGGCCCAGGCCGATGCCGTGCTGTCGGCCCAGGGGCTGGCGCGCGGCGCGTATTACGTTTTCGTGCCGGGCGCCGAGTACGGCCCGGCCAAGCGCTGGCCGGCCCAGCGCTACGCCGAACTCGCGCAGCAGCTCGATGCACCCGTGCGGGTCTTGGGCTCGGGCAAGGAGGCCGCGTTGGGCGAAGACATCGTGCGTGCGGCGCCCGGTGCCGACTGCCGCAACCTGGCCGGCAAGACCACGCTGGCCGAGGCTTTCGCGCTGATCTCCGCCGCGCGGCGGGTCATCACCAACGACACGGGCCTCATGCACGTGGCCGCGGCGCTGGACGTGCCGCAGGTGGCCCTCTTCGGCTCCAGCAGCCCGGAGCACACCCCGCCGCTGAGCGCGCAGGCCCAGGTGCTGTGGCTCAAGAACGACCCGGCCTACCAGCCGCCGCTGGACTGCGCGCCGTGCTTCGAGCGCGAATGCCCGCTGGGGCACCTGCGCTGCCTCAACGACATCACGCCCGCCCAGGTGCTTCGTCGCTTGTGAGGTCGTGCCGCTGGTCCGTGCGAATGCCGTCCGCGGGAACCGGCCGGCCCAGCAGGAATCCCTGCAGGAAATCGCAGTGGTCGGCGACCAGGATCGCGCGCTGGGCTTCCGTTTCCACGCCTTCGGCCACCACCTTGAGACCCAGGCCGTGCCCCATCGCAATGATGGCGCGCGTCAGCGAACGGCTGCGCACACTGTGCTCGAGTTCGGCGACAAAGCTGCGGTCGATCTTGACCGTGCTCAGGTTGAAGCGGGAGAGGTAGCTCAACGAGGAGTAGCCGGTGCCGAAATCATCCAGCGCCAGGGCGATCCCGGCTTCGCGCAGCCGCTGCATGGACGCCGGCAGGTCCGGCCCGTCGCTGACCAGCAGCGACTCGGTCAGTTCGAGTTCAACCAGCGCGGGCGGCACGCCGTGTTCCTGCAGGGCGCGCAGCAGCCGGCCCTCGAAGTCGGGTTGTGCGAACTGTCGTGCCGAGACATTGATGCTGACCACCGGGGCCTGGCCGCCGCCGCGGCGCCAGCGGGCAGCCTGGCGGATGGCCTCCTGCATGACCCAGTCCCCGAGTTCCAGGATCAGGGCCGACTGCTCGGCGATCGGAATAAAGCGCGCGGGTGAAACCGGGCCGAGCGTCGGGCTCGTCCAGCGCAGCAGCGCCTCGACCTTGTGCACATGGCCGGACGCGACGTCCACGATGGGCTGGTAGACCAGGTGCAGTTCTTCGCGATGCGCGAGCGCGTGGCGCAACGCGGACTCCAGTCGCAGCAGCTCACCCAGGCGTTCGTCCAGGCCGGCGTCAAAGAAGCACCACTGCCCGCGTCCGCGCGCCTTGGCTTCGTACATGGCCACCTCGGCATGCTGCAGCAGGCTGGTCGGGGTGTTGCCATCCACGCCGGAAAACGCGATGCCGATGCTGGCGCCCAGCTGCACGCGCAGATCACCCAGCTGCACTTCACGCGCCAGCAGCGTGCACAGGTTGCGTGCGCGGTCCTCGATCACCAGCGTGCCGCCCCCGGGCGGAAGGTCGGTCAGCACCAGCACGAACTCGTCTCCGCCGGCGCGCCCGAGCACGTCCCGCTCGTGGCATTGCTCGGTCAGCAGGCGCGCTGTCTCGCGGATCACATCGTCGCCCTTGCCGTGGCCCATGGTGTCGTTGATCTTCTTGAACTGGTCGAGGTCGATCAGCATGACGGCGCACTGGCTCTGGTGGCGCTGGCATTCCCACAACACCGACACCAGCTGCTGCTCGATGAGCTGGCGATTGGGCAGCCCCGTGATGGGATCGGTGGTGACCTGGCGCAGCCGCTCGGCCTCGGCTTTCTTGCGTTCGGTCAGGTCTCGGATCTGGGCCAGCACCACAGGCTGCCCGAGATCATCGAACACCGAGACGATCACCTCGCCGGTGAAGGGGGCGCCATGCGCGGGCTGGATGGACCGCTCCAGGACCAGCGGGGATGCCTGCGGGCCCAGCTTCGCGATGCGGGTGATCTCCTCGGACACCGTCTCGGCCTCCTTCACGTCCACGGCCAGCAGAGGCGCCGGTCGGCCAACCAGCTCGGCTGGCGACGCGGCACCCGCGAGCCGTGCGAAGGATTCGTTGCAGAACAGCACGGTGCCGTCGATCCTTCGGGCGAGCACCGCATCCGGCAGGTTGCGGATCACCATGCGCAGCCGCTGGCGGGACTGCTGGACGGCGACGAACAGCAGCAGCAGCGCCAGGCCCAGCGAGGTTGCCCAGTTGGTGATGGAGTAATGCGTCGACTGGGCCGGGGTGGAGAAAAGCCGGGGCTCGGAAACCATGGGTGCCATGAGCGCGACGGCCTTGATGGCGAAACACAGGCCGACCCAGGGCTGCCGTCTCGAGCGCACGAACAATTGTGCGGACCAGAGGTAGGTGCCGATCATGAGCATGCTCACGAGGATGCGGCCGGCAAGCTGGTCGCCCATGAAGCCGACGACACCGACCGTCACCGACACCGCCAGGATCTGCAGCGCCATGGTGGGCAGCCCGCTGTTGCGACCCGCGAGCGAGCGGTTGGCAGCGTACAAGGTGACCAGAAAGGTGGCGGTGGCGATGAGTGAGATGCCGCCGAACCAGGCCGGGTAGCCGAGCTGATAGCGGTAGCCGGCAAAGATCGCGAGGCTGAGGAACAACTGTCCTGTTCCCCATAGCAGGGCCGCGATATTGAGCCGGTCGGCGCCCCAGACCACGAGGAACGACAGCCCCAGAAAACCCATGGCAATCGCCGCCAGGTCGAAGTGCGGAATCATCAGCTTTTATCCCCGTGGCCAGGTCGCATGGCTGCGGGATGCCCCCGCCGGCATGTCGATACGCTCCCTGATGACTTCACGGCCAGTCTAATGCCGGCATGTCACGTGGACTATCGCCGCGGTGCCACAAATGTGGGAGAAGCGCAAAAAAAAGCCACCTTTGCAGGTGGCTTTGAAAAGTCCTCGAAAGGACGTCGTTGGGACCCTTGACGCTAGCTCAGTCAGGTGCCGGGACCGGGAGAATCGGCTGGGCGCCCGGGACTGTGACAGCAGTACGAGATCAACTATAGCCACGAGCATGGGGCCGGGACATCCCACAAATTGGGGATATTGGGCCTCGGGTGTCGCGAAATAAGACATTCAGGATACCCATTCTGGTGCGTGGGCGGCCGGGACGGGCCAAATCAGGCCGAAAGAGAGGGGAGGTCGCGCCGGCCTGGCTCAGCGCGTGGCGGGCAGTCGAAGGACGAAACACGCACCACCGCCCGGTCGGTCTTCGCAATGCGCCGTGCCCCCGTGCCGCTGGGCAATCGACCGTACCAGGGCCAGGCCCAGGCCCACGCCGCCGTCACGTTCCGACGCACCAGGCAAGCGGAAGAAGGGTTCGAAGATGCGTTCGCGCAGCGCCACCGGCACACCGGGGCCCTGGTCGCAGACCCGCAGCTGCACCTGTCCGTTGCTGACACCCAGGGTCAGGGCCACGGAACCCGCGCCATGGCGGCGGGCGTTTTCCAGCAGGTTGCGCAGCGCCCGGCGCAGCAGGCGGGCCACACCCGGGACCACCAGGGCCTGCGGGTCGGCCTGCACGTCGAGTTCGGCCTCGGTGCGTGCGCATTCTTCCGCGCCCAGGCCCACCAGATCGACCGGCTCGAAAGGCCCGAGGTCGTCGGGCGCGGCGTCGAGGCGGCTGGCCAGCAGGATTTCGTCGATGAGCTGGTCCAGTTCGTGGATGTTGCGGGCGATTTCGTCGCGTGTGGTCGCGCTGGGGCGCTCCTGCATCAGTTCGAGCGCCATGCGGATGCGTGCCAGCGGCGAGCGCAGTTCGTGGGACGCATTGGCCAGCAGGGCCTTGTGCGACAGCAGCAGCGCCTGCACGCGGTCGGCGGCGATGTTGAAGCGCCGGGCCAGGAACGCGACTTCGTCCTCGCCATCCTCGGGCAGGCGTCGTGCGAGGTCGCCTTCGCCCCAGCGCTCCACGCCCTGTTGCAGCGTTTCGAGCCGTTTGGTCAGGCGTCGCACGATGGGATAGGCCCCCAGGGCCACGGCCGTGGCGACCAGGGCGAGCATGGCCAGCAGGTTGTAGGGCGGGCGCCACCACGAAGGGGCGGGTGGCGGTGGCGGCCGGTTGCCCGGACGGGGCAGCTGCACATGGACGGTCTGGCCGTCGCGCAGCGGCACCTCGAACTCCCAGCCCTGGCCGGGTACGCGGTTGCCCCGGGCCACGGCCTGGCCGATCACCTCGCCCTGGCTGTTGCGCAGGATGATCTCGCGCCCCGGGCGCTGCGCCCGTTCGCGCTCCGCCTCGAGGCGCCAGATCCAGCCGAAGATCAGGGTCAGCAGCACCACGGCGCCCACCACGGCCAGCCAGATGCGCAGGTACAGTCGCTGCGACAGGGGTGTGCTCATGGCGGTGTTCTGGTGGGACGGGACCGCGTTAGTCCTGCTGGCGGGCAAACACATATCCGACACCGCGCACAGTGAGGATGCGTTTGGGTGTCTTGGGGTCTGCCTCGATGGCAGCCCGGATGCGGCCCATGTGCACGTCGATCGAGCGGTCGAAGGCTTCCAGTTCGCGCCCGCGCACGGCCTCCATGATCTGGTCGCGCGTGAGCACCCGGCCCGCGCGTTCGGCCAGCGCGACCAGCAGGTCGAACTGGTAGGAAGTCAGTTCGCAGGCCTGGCCATTGACGGTGACACTGCGGGCATCGCGGTCGATCGCCAGCGAGCCGAAGCGCAGCTGGCTGGCCGGCGCCGGTCCGTTGCTGCCGCGACGGCGCAGCACGGCGCGGATACGTGCCAGCAGTTCACGCGGCTCGAAGGGCTTGGCCAGGTAATCGTCGGCGCCCATCTCCAGGCCGATCACGCGGTCCATGGGGTCGCCCTTGGCGGTCAGCATGAGGATGGGTGTCTGTGCCAGCGCCGAAGGCAGGGCGCGAATGCGGCGGCAGACCTCCAGGCCGTCCATGTCGGGCAGCATCAAGTCCAGGATGAGCAGCAGCGGTGCGGGGCTGGCTGCCTGCAGTTCCGTCAGCCCGGCCTCGCCGTGGCCGGCGACCTGCACCGTGTAGCCCGACTGCCCGAGGTACTCCTGCACCATCGCCGCGAGGCGGGCGTCGTCTTCGATCATCAGAAGGGGCTGGCTCATGGAAACTAGTCTAGCGTTGCTGCTGCCCATGATCGTCGCAACGGGTCAGTGGGCCTTGTCGGCGCCGTAAAGATAGGTAAACCGCTTCGGGCCGGCCCGCGGGGCCCTAGGATTTTTTCTGGGCGCGCGCGGCCAGCCAGACCAGCAGCAGCACCGGCAGGCCCAGCAGCGCGGTGGAAACGAAGAACTGGCTGTAGCCGAAGGCATCCACATAATCACCCGAGAATCCGGCGATGAACTTGGGCGCGAGCAGCATCATGGAGCTGAACAGTGCGTACTGCGTGGCCGAGTAACTGATGTTGGTCAGGCTGGAGAGGTAGCCGATGAAGGCCGAGGAGGCGATGCCGCTGGAAAGGTTGTCGGCCGAGATCACGAATATCAGCGCCGTCACATCGTGCCCGACCGTGCCCAGCCAGGCGAACAGCAGGTTGCTCGCCGCGCTCAGTGCCGCGCCGAGCATGAGTACCCGCATCACGCCCAGGCGCAGCGATAGCACGCCGCCGATGAACGCCCCCACCAGCGTCATGATGACGCCGTAGATCTTGGTCACGGCTGCCACTTCGTCCTTGGTGTAACCCATGTCCACGTAGAAGGGGTTGGCCATGATGCCCATCACGATGTCGCTGATGCGGTAGACCGCGATCAGCGCCAGGATCAGCGCCGCCTGCCACTTGTAGCGGCGCAGGAAGTCGGCGAAGGGTTCGACCACGGCGTCCTGCAGCCACTGGCGCAGGTCGCGCGCCGGCGGCAACTCACGGCGTGCGGGTTCGGTCGACAGCAGCACGGTCAGCAGGCCGGGCAGCATGCTTGCGGCCATGACGAGGTAGGCCATCTGCCAGGCCGCATTCTGGTAGCCCGCGGCATGCACTTCGGCGCGCGCGGCCAGCCAGAGCACGCCGGCGCCGGCCCAGATCATGGCCACGCGGTAGCCGGTCTGGTAGGCCGCCGCCAGCGCGGCCTGCCGGTCGGTACTGGCCGACTCGATGCGAAATGCGTCCAGTGCGATGTCCTGCGTGGCCGAGGCGAAGGCCACCATGAGGGCAAACCAGACCACCGGCTCCAGCCAGGCGCGGGGGTCGCTCAGGGCCATGCCGGTCAGGCCGGCCATGATGGCCAGCTGCGAGACCAGCAGCCAGCTGCGCCGCAGGCCCAGCCCGCGCGTGAGCAGGGGCAAGGGCAGCCGGTCCACCAGCGGTGCCCAGGCCCACTTGAACGCGTAGGCCAGTCCGACCCAGCTCAGGTGGCCGATGGTGGCACGGTCGATCCCGGCCTCGCGCAGGCGAAAGCTCAGCGTGCCCAGCACCAGCAGCAGGGGCAATCCAGCGGCAAAGCCCAGGGTCAGCATGCGCAGCGTGGCCGGCTCGAGGTAGACCCGCAGGGTCTCGCCCCAGGACGGCTTCGGGGCGGGCTTGATCTGGCCGGTTTCGGACGCACTTGAGGTCATGCGGGAATAATAAGCGCAGCCTGTTGGGTGCCCACGCCATGATCGAAACCAGACGAACCCCTTTGACCAGCCTGGTCGCCACGTTGCTGGCGGCGGTGCTGCTGGCCGGCTGCAACGAGCGCCCGGCGCCGCAGCGCGAGGGCGTGGACGTCGGCAAGAACTCGGCCTTCACCAAACTGGTGCCAGCCGAGCAGGTCGAGAAGACGGCGGAGCTGCAGTACCTGCAACTGCAGAAGCAGGCCGCGAGCAAGCAGGCCCTGCTGCCCCGGGACCACCCGGAAGTCCAGCGGCTGCAGGCGATCGCGCGCAGGATCATTCCGTATGCACTGGCCTGGAATCCCCGCGCGCAGGACTGGAAATGGGCCGTCAGCGTGATCCGTTCACCCCAGGTCGACGCGTTCTGCATGCCGGGCGGCAAGATCGCCTTCTACACCGGCATCCTGGACCGGCTGCAGCTCAGCGACGACGAGGTCGCCATGGTCATGGGCCATGAGATGGCGCATGCCTTGCGCGAGCACGCGCGCGAACGCATGGGCAAGAACGCCGTGACCCATGGCGTGGCGCGGGTCGGGGGTGCGGTGGTGTCGGCCTGGCTGGGCATCGACCCGCACCTGACGGACAGCGTGGCGCGAGGCGGCGCCAACCTCCTGACGCTGGAGTTCAGCCGCAGCGACGAGTCCGAGGCCGACCTGGTGGGGCTGGAACTGGCGGCGCGTGCCGGCTACGACCCGCGCGCCGGCGTGACGCTGTGGCAGAAGATGAGCGCAGCCAACAAGGGCGCGCCGCCCCAATGGCTCTCCACCCACCCCTCGGGCAAGACCCGGATCGCCGAGATCGAGAAGAACCTGCCCAAGGTGCTGCCACTGTATGAGCAGGCACAAGCCGGTGCAGGCCGGGCGCCCCTGGTCGTGCGACCATGAAAAAAGCGCAGCACCGCTGCGCTTTTCGGGACGCCGGCGCGGCCGGATCAGAAGCGGTAACGCATGCCCACTGAGAAGCTGGGGATGACCTTGTAGCCCGCCAGCGAATCGTTCATGTCCTGTTTCTGCTTGTCCACGTCGGCCTGCGTGATGCCGGCCTGACCCACCAGGTTGGTTTCGACTTCCGCGGTGAAGCTGCCGAACATCACGCCGACATCCGCGTAAAAGCCCAGACCCTTTTCGGCGCTGGCATGGTGTCCCCAGCCGACGCCCAGGTACGGTGTGGCGGTCGGGTACTTGGCGCGAACGTTGAAGTAGTTGCCCACCATGGAGACCTGCTTGCCGTTGATGGTGGCGGTGCCGCTGCCGATGGAGTTGATCTCGACCTTCATGTCGTTGGCCGTGACACCACCCACCACGCGAAAGCTGCCCCCAAAGGGGAACCAGTCGGCGTATACGCCGGTGCGGCTGGCCTTGACCGTCGCGTTATAGGTGACGCCGTTATCCGTGCCCGAGCCGGTTGCCGACAGGCCACTGGCGTAGTCGCCGCGCAGACCCCAGTTGGCACCCATGGAATGGGCATAACCCAGCGTGTACAGGCCGGGCAGGCCCAGGCCGCCGTACACGCTTTGGGCCTGCGCCAGCGAGGCGGCGCAGCCGAGCACGGCCAGCGCCGCAGTGTGGATGATTCGTTTTTTCATGGGAGCTCCCGCTGGGTTGGTTGGAAACCCTCGATTATTCCGAAGGTCCGGCAGGTCTTCCGCCCTGGCTCGCGTGAAAATTTCACGTTCCGCCCACGAAGGGGTTGGTCTGGCGTTCCTGGCCGAAGGTGCTCTCCGGGCCATGGCCCGGGATGAAGACCGTGTCGTTGCCCATGGGCCAGAGCCGCTCGGTGATGCTGCGGATCAGGTCGCCATGGTTGCCCTGGGGGAAATCGGTGCGGCCGATCGAGCCGGCAAACAGCACGTCGCCCACGAAGGCGCGCTTGGCCTCGGGGGAGTGGAAAACCACGTGTCCCGGTGTGTGGCCGGGGCAATGCCGTACGCTCAGGGTGCAGTTGCCCACGCTCACGGTATCGCCGTCCTGCAGCCAGCGTGTGGGGGTGAAGGGCTCGGACACCGGCAGGCCGAAACGGCGGCCCTGCTCGGCCAGGCCGTCGATCCAGAACTGGTCCCCCGGGTGCGGGCCGACGATCGGCAGCCCCAGCTGGCGTGCCAGCTCGGCCGTGCCACCGGCGTGGTCGATGTGGGCATGGGTCAGCCAGATCTGTGACAGTTTCACGCCCAGGCGGGCGGCTGCGGCCGTGATGCGCGGCAGGTCGCCGCCCGGGTCGATGACAGCCGCCTCGAGCGTTTCGTCGCACCAGACGATGGAGCAGTTCTGTTCAAAGGCGGTGACCGGAACGGTGAGGTACTTGAGCATGGTGGGTAAAAATTTAGGCAGACACTGCTATGCTAGTGCGGGTATTTTGCATGGCCTGGCGCTCGGCAGCGCTGCGGCCCTTGGCGACCATATCGACCACCACCCGAGACGGAGTCCGGATGCCAGTAGCGGAACTGCAGAACACGCCTGAGACCCAGGCCCGCTGGAAGCGGGCGATCACGGGGATCGGTGTCATGGCGTTGCTGAGCTCGCTGCTGTGGACGGGGCTGCTGTCGGTCGATATTCCCGCGAGCCAGTTCCTGGTCCTGCACACGGGGCTGGAGGTCGTCTCCATCATCGTCTCCATGCTGGGCTTCGGCATCGCCTGGCATGCGTATTCACGGGAACGGCCGGGTGGCATCGTGATCCTCGGGGCGGTGCTGTTCGGCGCCGGCCTGCTCGATTTCGGGCACACGCTGTCCTACGCCGGCATGCCCGACATGGTCACCCCCGCCAGCCCGGGCAAGGCCATTGGCTTCTGGCTGCCGGCGCGCCTGCTGGTGGCCGTGGGCCTGCTGGTCATCGCGCTGCGTTCTTGGGAGCCGCTGCAAGCCGAACCGACCCGCCACTGGCTGATGGGGGGTGTGGTGGCCTACGTGGGCCTGGTGTACTGGCTGATCCTGGGGCGGCCCGAGCTGGTGCCCGACCTGTTTGTGCCGGGACGGGGACTGACACCCTTCAAGGTCCGGTTCGAGTATGTGCTGGTGCTCATCTATGGCACCGCCGCCCTGCTGTTCCTGCGCCGGCTGCGCCAGCCGGGCAGCCCGCAGGGTGCCTACCCGTCCCACGTCGACCTCTTCGCCGCGGCCGCCATCGCGGGCCTGTCGGAACTGTTCTTCACGCGCTACGAACGGGTGACCGATCTGGTCAACGCCACCGGCCACGTCTACAAGATCGTCAGCTATTACTTCATCTACCGTGCGGTGTTCGTCAACAGCGTGCGCCAGCCCTTCGAGGCCCTGCACACGGCGTTGTACAAGGAGAAGGTCCGTGCCGCCGAGCAGCATGCGTTCGTGCGCACGCTGGACCTGCTCGAGGAGGCCGTGATCGAGCTCGATCCGAAGGGTCGCATCGCCAGCGCCAACAGCGGCTGGTGGCTGCTCATCGGCTCGACGCCGCGTACCGACGTGAGCCTGATGGAGCACCTGCACGAGGAGGATCGCAGCGCGTTCGAGCTGCACCTGATCAGCCTCATGACCGGCAAGAAGGACGAATTCCGCGGCCGGTACCGTTTCCAGACGCCGTCAAGGCCCGAGCAATGGCTGGAGTGCCGCTTTGTCGTCGAGCGCGACGAGGACGGTGCGATCACCGGCGCGCGCGGCGTGCTGCGCGACATCACCAAGAGTTACCTCCAGGAACGCCACATCACCTATATGGCGCTGCACGATGCGCTGACGGGCCTGCCCAACCGGGTGCTGCTGGAAGACCGCATCAAGCAGGCCATCCAGCAGGCCGCGCGCAATGGCAACCGCGTGGGTGTCTGTTTCATCGACCTGGACCATTTCAAGAACATCAACGATGCCTATGGCCACAAGGCCGGCGACGCGCTGCTGCTGACCCTGTCGCAGCTGCTCAAGGGGTGCCTGCGCGAGGCGGACACGCTGGCGCGCTGGGGGGGCGACGAGTTCGTCGTGCTGCTGCCCGATCTGCACAGCGCCGAGTCCGTGCGGCAGGTGGCGCAGAAGATGGTGGAGGCGATGCGGCAGACCGTCATGCTCGACGGTCTGAGCATCAATGCCACCTTCAGCATGGGCATCGCGGTCTACCCGGACGACGAAAGTGACGGTGACATCGACAGCCTGCTGGCCCAGGCCGACCGAGCGATGTTCTACGCCAAGTCGCAGGGCCGCAACAACTTCCAGCTGTTTGCCGACATGTCCTCCAAGGGCCTGGGCAAGAAGGAACTCTACATCCAGAGCCGGCTGGCCCAGGCCATCCGCGACCGCCGTATTGCCGTCTGGTTCCAGCCGCTGGTGGGCGCCCAGGCCCAGCCGGACGGGCACGTGCCGCTGCACGGCGTGGAGGCGCTGGCGCGCTGGCACGACACCGACCTGGGCTGGATTTCGCCGGGCAGCTTCATCCCCATGGCCGAGAACCTGGGACTGATCGGCGAACTCGGCCTGCTGGTGCGGCGCCAGGCCTTCGAGCAGTTCCGCGTCTGGCGTCGTGTCTACCCGGCCCTGACCTTGTCCATCAACATCTCCAAGCGCCAGCTCTTCGCCACCGACTTCATGTCCACCCTGATGGCGGACGTCGAGCACTACGGGCTCGATCCCCGCAGCCTGGTGCTTGAGATCACCGAGTCGGTTGCGCTGATGGACGTCGAGTTTGCCGAGGACCGCCTGCGCCAGCTGGCCCGCGCGGGATTCACCCTGGCCATCGACGACTTCGGCACCGGTTACGCCTCGCTGTCGCAGCTGCACGAGCTGCCCATCGGTGAGCTCAAGATTGACATCTCCTTCGTGCGCCGGGTACACAGCGAGGAAGGCCTGCGCATGACCCAGGGCATCGTGAGCATGGCGCAGGCGCTGCGCCTGCGCACCGTGGCCGAAGGCGTGGAGGACGAGGCCACGGCACGCGTGCTGCGCGAACTCGGGGTGGACCTGCTGCAGGGCTACCATTTTGGCCGTCCCTGCCCGGCCAGCGAGCTCGAGAGCCAGCCGCTGTTCGCCGTGCACTAGACCACCTCATCGCCGGCGATCCGGCGGGAGCTCTCTCGGGGCGCGCCGCATTGCGGAAACCGATTCCCGGCACAATTGCCACCATGACTGCCGAATTTTCCCGCCTGCTTCCTGCCGACGATGACCAGCGTGCCATGCTGCACAACGAGGTGCATGCCCGCCCGTCGGCGCGCATCCGCCTGCCGGCGCTGGTGATCTACGTGGCCGTGCTCAATGAAGGCGTCACGCGCGAGCAGGAATGTGAACATCTGCGCCGCCTGCCCGGGCTGCAGGACCTGGGGCTCGAGCGCCTGCAGGGCAACTTCCTGCGCCTGCGGTTCGAGGGGTACACGGTCAAGTGGGAGCGGCACACTGAGTTCACGCGCTACTCCATCGTGCAGCCCCTGCCGGCACACGCCGGCCTGGACGCGAGCGATCCTGACCTGCTGGCGTCGCTGGTCGTGGCGCCGCAGTGGCTGCGCGACATTCCCGGCCGCGTGATTGCGGCGATCAAGCTCGCCATGGTGCATGGCGAGCTGGCCACGCCGGAGGCCACCATGGCCCGGGCGCGCCGCTGGTTTGGCGACCACACCGTGGTCGCGTCCGTCATGGGCACCAACGGCCACTCCTGGGCTGTGACCGACTTCGCGTTGCGCGACAGCGGCTTCGAGCGCATGCTGGTCGTCGCGCCGCCCGGCACCAGTGAAACCCGTGCCGGCCGGATCTCGCAACGTCTGCTGGAGCTCGAGACCTACCGCCTCATGGCCCTGCGCGGCCTGCCCGTGGCCAAGGCCCTGGGCCCCGTGCTGGCACAGGCCGAGGCGCAACTCGCCGACATCACCGCGCGGCTCGAAAGCAAGGTGGAGTCGGAGCAGGCCCTGCTCGACACCCTGGTGTCACTGGCCGCGCGCGTGGAGCGTGCCACGGCCGAACACGTCTATCGCTTCTCGGCCACGCGCGCCTATGACACGCTGGTGCGCCAGCGCCTGGCCGAGCTGCGTGAACAGGCCGTGCCCGGCACCCAGACCCTGGGGGAGTTCCTGCAGCGTCGCCTCTCGCCGGCCATTGCGACCGTCGCCGCCACGGAGCAGCGCCTCGTGTCCTTGTCCGAGCGCGTCTCGCGTACCAGTGACCTGCTGCGCACGCGGGTCGACATCGCCACGGAAGAGCAGAACCAGCAGCTGCTGGAGAAGCTCACACGCGGCCAGGCCCTGCAGCTGCGCCTGCAGACCACGGTGGAAGGGCTGTCGATTGCCGCCATCTCCTACTACGTGGTCAGCCTGCTGGTCTACGGCGTCAAGGCCGTCAAGGCCGCCGGCGTGCACATCGACGTGGAAATCGCCACCGGCGCGCTGATTCCCCTGGTGCTGTGGGGTGTCTGGCGCACGACGCGGCGTATCCACGAGAAGCTGCACGCCGGGCACTGACGGCGGGCGCCTCGCTCTGCTGCGCGCCCCGGTTGGTCGCGCGGGGCGCCGGTCAGCGTGACGGCGCGCGTGCGCCGGGTGCGATGGTGGGCGGCGCCGCATTCAGCGCCTCGATGGCAAACCCCGCAGCCTGCTTGTAGCGGGCCATGAACTCCTCGCGCTCGGCCCGCGGGATCACGTCGTCGATGTTGTCGAACACCCCGCCGCAACGCTCGTCCACCAGGCCGAGGATGCCGAACGGGCCCGCGCCGCGGTTGCGCAGCACCAGCGCCGAGATGTCCTTGCACAGTTTCTGGTCGTAGGCCTGCAGCGCCTGCGGCGTGACGCCGTGCGTCACCATGGCCGCACCCAGCACGCGGGCGTCCACGATGGCCTGGCTGGCGCCATTGCTGCCCACGGGGTACATCACGTGCGCCGCATCGCCCATCAGTGCGACACGGCCGTCCACCCAGGTCGGCACCGGGTCGCGGTCGATCATCGGGTACTCGAAGACTTCCGCTGCGCCGCGAAGCATGGCCGGCACATCGAGCCAGCCGAAGTTCCAGCCTTCGAAGTGGTGGATGAAGTCCTCGAGCCGCACGCGCCGGTTCCAGTCGCCCTGGGGCCAGCCGCCCGAGTTGTCGACCGTGATCTCGGCGATCCAGTTGATGGTCGCCAGGCCCGTCTTCGGGTCGGCCGGCGAGATCGGGTACAGCACCACGCGGTGGCGCAACGACCCGACGCCGACAAACGACGCGCCGGTGCGGATGGCCCGGCCCGGGGTGGTGCCGCGCCACATGATGGCGCCGCCCCACTGGATGGGCGGCTGCCCGGGATGCATCTGCGCCCGCACGGCCGAGTGCAGGCCGTCGGCCGCGATCAGCAAGCGGCCGCGGACTTCACGCCGCTCGCCGGCCTGCGTCTCGATCAGCGCGGTGACGCCGTGTTCATCGTGGCGGTAGCCCGCCACGCGGCTGTCGGTCTGCACCACATCCGGGCCCAGGCGGCGCTGGACGGCGTCGAGCAGCAGCATCTGGAGCTTGCCGCGGTGCACGGAGTACTGCGGCCATTTGTAGCCTGCCAGCAGTCCGCGGGGTTCGGCGTAGACGTCGTTGCCGTTGCGTCCCACCAGCGCCCATTCGCGAGCCTGGATGCCGATGGTGTCGAGTTCGGCGGCACCGAACCCGAGGTCGTAGAGTTCCCGCACGGCATTGGGCTGCAGGTTGATGCCCACGCCCAGCGGTTGCAGCTCGCGCACCGACTCGAAGACCTGGCAGCGCACGCCGATCTGGTGCAGGGTGAGGGCCATGGCGAGGCCGGCGATGCCGCCGCCGGCGATGAGGACGGTGTCCTGGTCGTTCGCTGCCATATTCATGGTGGGAGGGTCTCCGGGAGGCGCTGCAGGTCAGAGGGTGAAGTCGTAATGGACGGTCAGCGGTGCGTGGTCGCTGAACTTCTCGCCCTTGTAGATGGATTCGGCCCGCGCGTGTCTGGCCAGCGCGGGGGTGGCGAGGTGGTAGTCGATGCGCCAGCCCACGTTCTTGGCATAGGCCTGGCCGCGGTTGCTCCACCAGGTGTAGGCCGCGTCGGTGGCCTCGGGCTGCAACTGGCGATAGACGTCGACCAGGCCGCCCTCCTCGAGCAGCCGTGTCATCCAGGCGCGCTCTTCGGGCAGGAAACCCGAGTTCTTCAGGTTGCCTTTCCAGTTCTTGAGGTCCATCTCCTTGTGCGCGATGTTGACGTCGCCGCAAAGGATGAATTCACGCTCGCCCTTGAGCGCCTGCAGGTGCGGGTACATCTCGTCGAGGAAACGGAACTTGGCCTGCTGCCGCTCCTCGCCGGAGGAGCCGCTGGGAAAATAGCAGCTGATCAGCGACAGCTTGCGCTGGGGTGTGTCAAAGCGCAACTCCACGTAACGGCCCTCGACATCGAACTCCGCCGAGCCGTACCCTATGCGCACGTCGCTGGGTTCGTGACGCGTGTAGACGGCCACCCCCGAGTAGCCCTTCTTTTCGGCAAAGTGGAAGTGGCCGCGCAGGCCGGCCAGCGCCTCGAAGCGGCCGGCCACATCGGGCGCCTGGGCCTTGACTTCCTGCACGCAAATACAATCCGGTCGGGTCTGCTCCAGCCAGGCTTCCAGCCCCTTGCTGGTGGCCGAACGAATGCCGTTGAGGTTGAGACTGACTAACTGGAACAAGGAATTTCCCATGGCAAACAGTGGCGCAAGCCGTGCAGTGGCGGGTCAGGATGATCTGGCCCAGGATTTCGTGGCCTTTGCGGTCGAGTGCGGCGTGCTGCGTTTTGGCGAGTTCAAGACCAAGGCCGGCCGGCTTTCGCCGTACTTCTTCAACGCCGGGCTGTTCGACGACGGGGCCAAGCTGGGCCGGCTGGCTGAATTCTATGCCCGGCGCGTGATCGACAGCGGCATCGAGTTCGACATGATCTTCGGCCCGGCCTACAAGGGCATTCCCCTGGGCGCGGCGCTGGCCGTGGAACTGGCGCGGCGCGGCCGCAACGTCCCCTTCGCCTACAACCGCAAGGAGGCCAAGGACCATGGCGAGGGCGGCACCCTGGTGGGCGCACCCCTGAAAGGCCGTGTGCTGATCGTGGACGACGTCATGTCCGCAGGCACGGCGGCGCGCGAGTCGATCGCCCTGATCGAGGCCGCCGGTGCGACGCCGCATGCCGTCGTGATTGCCCTGGATCGCCAGGAAATGGCCACCGAGAACGGTCAGGACGTGCCTTACAGCGCCGTGCAATATGTCCGGAATCGCCTGGGATTACAGGTCTGCGCAATTGCGAAGCTGGCGGATTTGCTGCAGTATCTGGAAAAACACAGCGGCGCCGGCTTGGCCGCCGACCACCAGCGCGTGCTGGCTTACCGGCAACGTTACGGCATACAGGATTGAGGACATGACATCCAGGGCAGGCATTCTGTTGGCAGCGGTACTGGGCAGCGCGTCCCTGCACGTGCTGGCCCAGTCGTCCCCGCCCGTGGGGATCTATTCCTGCGTCGACGCCAGCGGGCGCAAGCTCACGTCCGACCGTCCCATCCCGGAGTGCAGTGACCGTGAGCAGCGCCTGCTCAATCCCAGCGGCACCGTGCGCGCCATCGTCGGCCCCACGCTGACCGGGCCCGAACGCAAGGCCCTGGAGGCCAAGCAGCGCCGCGAGGCCGAGGAACGGGCGCGCCTGGCCGAGGAAAAACGGCGCGAGCGCGCCCTGCTGGTGCGCTACCCGAACCGCGCAACGCACGACAAGGAGCGTGAAGAGGCCCTGTCCCAGATCAACGTCGTGCGCCAGGCGGCCCTCAACCGCGTGAAGGAACTCCAGGTCCAGCGCAAGGAACTCGACACCGAGCTCGAGTTTTACGTCAAGGACCCGAGCAAGGTGCCGCCCTCGCTGCGCCGCCTGGTCGAGGAAAACGACAAGAGCATGGCCGTGCAGGAGCGCTTCATCGCGGACCAGGACGCCGAGATGGTGCGCCTGAATGCCCGCTTTGATGAGGAACTGGCGCGGCTGCAGCAGCTCTGGGCCCAGGCCGGTACCGCGTCCAACTGAGGCTGCGCTGTCGGGCTTTCCCTGATGCGGCCGAGACCGCACGGATGGGACGATGCGGTCATGAGCGGAAAGATATATGCGGCATGAGTTTTGGCCCACGGGGCGCCGGGCGTCCCTGTTGCGCCTGGGGACCTCGCTCACCCTGCTTGCGCTGCTGGGTGCCTGCGGTCGCGGGGAACAGGCGACTTACGTGCCGGAACTCAGTGCGCGCGCAGGCGTGGGCGCTCCCGTGTATCGCGTCGGCGTGCACCCCCTGCACAATCCACAGCGCCTGATGGAGGTCTACGGCCCCATCGTCGAGGCCATCGACGCGGCGCTGCCGGAAGCCGAGCTGCAGCTGGAGGCATCGCGCAATTACGAGGAATTCGAGCGCAAGCTCTACGCGGGCGAGTTCGACTTCGCCATGCCCAACCCCTACCAGACCCTGCTCGCCATGCGCAAGGGGTACCGCGTGATCGCTAAGATGGGCGATGACCCGGACTTCCGCGGCCTGATCCTTGTGCGCAAGGACAGTGGCATCCAGCAGGTGCAGGACCTGCGGGGCAAGGCGGTCGCGTATCCGGCCGCCACGGCGCTGGCCGGCACCCTGATGCCGCAGCAGTTCCTGCAGTCGCAGGGCCTGGATGTCAACCGCGATGTGCAGAACCTGTACGTCGGGTCGCAGGAGTCGGTCATCCTCAACCTGCTGCAAGGTACCGTGGCCGCGGGCGCCACCTGGACCGTGCCGTGGCGCACCTTCCAGACCGAGCAGCCGGAGCAGGCGCTGCGGCTGGAGGTCAAATGGCGCACACCCCCGCTGGTCAACAACGGCTGGGTGGCCCGGCAGGACCTGCCGCCAGCCCTGGTCCGCCATTTCACCGACGAACTCACGCGCCTGCAGGACGGCGAAGCCGGCCGGCAGATGCTGGCCCGGGTGCCGGTCTCCGCCTTTGTCGCCGCCAGCGACGAGACCTACCGGCCGGTCCAGGCCTTCCTGACCCGCTTTGACCGGCAGGTCCGTCCCATCGAGCACTGAGCATCCGCCGAGCTATGCCATCCTGGTCCCGCTACTCCCAGACCATCAAGGCCTATGCGCAGGGCAGCATCCGCCGCCAATTGTTGTGGGCATTCGGCCTGCTGGCCGTGCTGACGATCGGTGTCGCGGGCTACCTGCTGTACATGCACCAGCGCGACTTCCTCTACCAGCAGGGGGAACGCAATGCCTCCAACCTGGCCTACTCGCTCGCTGTCAGCAGCTCGTCCTGGCTCGTGGCGCGCGATGTCGCCGGCCTGCAGGAAGTCACGGCCGGTTTTGCCAGCACGCCCGACCTGAAGTTTGCCGTCGTGCTGTCGCGCCGTGGCGAGGTGCTGGCGTCCACCCGGAGCGGCCAGACGGGCTACTTTTTCACCGATGCGGTGAGCCGTCGCCTGCTCGAAGGCCCGCCCCGTACCCAGGTGCTGATTTCCGAAGCCGACCTGATCGACGTGGCAGCGCCCATCATGAGCGGCGTGCGGCATGTGGGCTGGGCGCGCATCGAGATGACCCAGGACGCGGCCAACCGGCACCTGGCCGAGCTGGCACGCAACGGCGTGCTGTTTGCCCTGGGTGCCCTGCTGGTGGTCAGCGTGGTGGCAGCGGCGCTGGCGCGCCGGCTGACGCGCCGGCTGGCGCGCCTGGTTCGCTTGTCCGAAGGGGTCGGGCGCGGGCAGGAGTCCATGCGCTCCGAGGTGACGGGCAGTGACGAGGTCGGCGTGCTGGCCCGTGCTTTCGACGGCATGCTCGATGCGCTGGACGCGCAGCAGGCCAAGCTGGCCGACCGCAATGCGGAACTCGCGCTCTACAACCACGTGTTGCAAACCATTGGCCAGGGGGCGGCCCTGGGGGCCGTGGCGCAGGAGCTGGCGGAGCGCGTGCACGAACTGCTGCCGGGCACCCGCTGCGGCGTCCTGCTGGTGGATGACGGACATCTGCGTCTGTTGCCGGGTACCACCCTGCCGCAGGAGTGGATCTCGGCGTTTGCCCATCTGGAGGTCGCCTCCGGGCCCGGCACCTCGGTGCGGGCGGCGCGCACGGGCCGGCGTGCGGTGGTGGCCGACGTGTTCGCCGACGACACCTGGGCCCCGTTCGTCGGGTTGGCGCGCAGCGCCGGCGTACGGGCCTGCTGGGCCGAGCCTGTGCTCGACAAGATGCATCGGGTGCTGGGCGTCTTCACGTTGTACCCGGACCGGCCGGGTCTTCCGGGCCCGCAGCACATCGAGCTGATGGAGCGCTGCGCCGGCCTGGCCGGCCTGGCGATCGAACGCCAGCGCCAGGATGCCGACCTGCGCGTGGCCGCCACGGCCTTCGAGACGCAGGAGTCCGTGGCCATTCTGGACGCCGACCGCCGTATCGTGCGCGTCAATCGCGCGTTCAGCCGGACCTTCGGTTTCAGCATGGAGGAAGTGCGCGGGCGTCCGATCGCCATGGTGCGCTCGGAGCGCCAGCCTCCCTCGTATTTCATCGAAATCTGGGATACCGTGACCCGGCTTGGAACGTGGCAGGGGGAGGTCTGGTACCGCCGCAAGAGTGGCGAGGTGTTCCCCTCCTGGGCCAGCGTGACCTCGGTGCGCGACGAGGATGGCCGCGTCAGCCACCATGTGGTCACCATGTTCGACATCACGGCGCAGAAGCAGGCGCAGGAGGAGATCCGGCAGCTTGCCTACTTCGATCCGCTGACCGAACTGCCCAACCGACGCATGCTGATGGACCAGCTGCGCCATGCACTCGCCGCGGCGCGGCGCAGCCAGCATCACGGCGCCCTGCTGTTCCTGGACCTGGACAACTTCAAGGCCATCAACGACACCCTGGGCCACGATAAGGGCGACGCCCTGCTGCGCGAGGTGGCGCGGCGACTGGCGCGCACCCTGCGCGAAAGCGACACCGTGGCGCGCCTGGGGGGCGACGAGTTCGTGATCCTGCTGGCGGATCTGGACCATGAGTCCGTGGCCGCAGCCCGGGAGGTGGAGGTCGTGGCCGGCAAGCTGCTGGCCGCCCTGCGCGAGCCATACGACCTCGGGGGCGTGAGCCACCACAACAGTGCCAGTCTCGGCATCTCGCTGTTCGGTCTGTCGGAAACCAGCACCGACGAACTGTTCCGGCAGGCCGATCTGGCGCTGCACCAGGCCAAGGCGGCCGGTCGTGACAGCTACCGCTTCTTCGATCCGGTCATGCAGGCTCGCGTGAGCGAGCGGGTGGCACTGGAGCGGGAACTGCGCCTGGGCTTGCAGGCCCACCAGTTCCGGCTGCATTACCGGCCGCAGGTCGATGGCGGCGGGCAGATGACCGGCGCCGAGGTGCTGTTGCGCTGGCAGCATCCCGCGCGTGGCATGGTGTCGCCGGCCACCTTCATCCCGCTGGCCGAGGAGAGTGGCCTGATCCTGCCGCTGGGACGCTGGGTGCTGGAGCAGGCCTGCCGGCAGCTCGCGCGCTGGGCCGAGCGGACGCAGACCGCGCACCTGACCCTGGCCGTCAACGTCAGCAGCCGCCAGCTGCGCCAGGCCGATTTCGTCAACGAGGTGCTGTCCGTGCTGGCTGAAACGGGGGCCCATCCCGCGCGCCTGAAACTGGAGCTGACGGAGAGCCTGCTGCTGGACAACGTGGCCGACACGATTGCCAAGATGGAGGAGCTGAAGGCGCGGGGCGTCGGCTTCTCGCTGGACGACTTCGGCACCGGTTATTCCTCACTGGCCTACCTCAAGCGCCTGCCGCTGGACCAGCTCAAGATCGACCAGGGTTTTGTGAAGGACGCCCTGACCAATCCCAATGACGCGGCCATCGTGCAGGCCATTGTGGCGTTGGGCCGGAGCCTCGGCCTGCAGGTCATCGCCGAGGGCGTGGAGACCTGGGAGCAGCGCGAATTTCTCGCCCGCCAGGGCTGCCACTACTGCCAGGGCTACCTGTTCGGCAGGCCCGGGCCGGTCGAGGCGCTGGCCCCTTTCCTGCAGGGCGTCGGGGTCAGGCCAGCTTAGCGCGCAGCAGGTCGTTGACCTGCTGCGGGTTGGCCTTGCCCTTGCTCGCCTTCATCACCTGGCCGACCAGCGCATTGAAAGCCTTGTCCTTGCCGGCCTTGAACTGCGCCACGTTGTCCGGGTTGGCGGCGATCACCTCGTCGATGATCTTCTCCAGCGCGCCGGAGTCGTTCATCTGCTTGAGGCCCTTGGCGTCGATCACCGCGTCGACCTCCTGGCCTTCGCCGCTCCACAGGGCGTCGAAGACCTGCCTGGCGGCGTTGTTGGAGATGGTCCCGTCTGCGATGCGCCCGATGAGGGCCGCGAGCTGGGCCGCACTCACCGGTGCTTGCTCGATGCCGATCTCGGCCGCGTTCAGGCGGCGCGACACCTCGCCCATGATCCAGTTGCTGGCCAGCTTGGGCTGCTTGCAGGCTTGGGCGGCTGCCTCGAAGTAGCTGCCCATGGCCTTGCTTTGCGTCAGCGTGGTGGCGTCGTATTCGGGCAGGCCATAGTCGGCCACGAAACGCGCGGCCATCGCCCGCGGCAGTTCGGGCATCTCGCCCTTCACACGTTCGACCCAGTCCCGCGCGATCACCAGTGGCGGCAGGTCGGGGTCCGGGAAGTAGCGGTAGTCGGCCGCGTCTTCCTTGGTGCGCATGGCGCGCGTCTCGCCCGTGTCGGGGTCGAACAGCACGGTGGCCTGCTGGATCGCGTGGCCGTCCTCCAGCTGCTCGATCTGCCAGCGCACTTCGTAGTCGATGGCCTGCTGCATGAACTTGAAGCTGTTCAGGTTCTTGATCTCGC
>DALYHW010000005.1:19472-33600 GCA_031970695.1 Hylemonella sp. | reverse complement strand
GGTCTGGTTAAAGGCGTGGCCCATGTGCAGCGTGCCCGTCACATTGGGCGGCGGCAGCTGGATGGCGAACGAAGGGGCGCCGTCTTTCGACTTGCCCGTGCCTCGGTAGCCGGCCTTGCCGTAGCCGCGCTTTTCCCACTCGGGGCCCCAGTGCGCCTCGAGCGCGGCGGGTTCGAAGGATTTGGACAGGCTGTTGAGGCCCGGTTGCTGGACGGTGTCGGTCATGGAGCTACGGTATGGGTCGGAACAGGGGGCATCCCCGGCGGGTCTGGCGCGATGCCGGCACGCCCCGGTACAGGCGGGGCGCAAAACCCTGAATTTTATTCGATCGCCCCCTCGGGAAGGCGGCACCCGCCAGTCACTCAATGGCCGGCATGGCGCCGCAGGTGCGGCATGGTGAAAAGCGCCAGCACGACCACCGCAGCCAGCAACATACCCGCCCAGGCGATGGCGCTGACGACGCCGACCTGTCGCAACAGCGCCCCGGCAGCCACCCCCGAAAGCGCCGGCAACACCTGCGAGGTGATGGCATACATGGACATCACCCGACCGCGCAGCGCCGCAGGCGCCTGCACCTGGATGCCGGCCACCACAAGGCTGATCACGAGGCCTCCGAGCAGGCCCACCCCCGCGAGCAGCACAGCCGACAGCCAGGCCTGCTGCACCGTCGACAGCAGGGCAAACAGCAGGCTGCCTGCGAGCACGCCGCCCAGGATCGTGCGTCCGTGGTGCACCCGACGCGCCAGCACCAGCGCCGAAACACCGCCGACGATCAGGCTCAGCGCCATCAGGCCGAGGTAGGCGCCACGCTGCGCCTCGGACAGGCCGAGCACCTGCCGCGCCAGCCGCGGCAGCAGGATCTGCAGGGGACCTGTCATGGCATAGCCGATCACGGCCGCCAGCATGAGCTGGCGCAGCAGCGGCGCACGGCCGACCGTACGGAAACCCTCTCCAATGTCCTGCCAGACGGACTGCCTCGCAGGTGTCGGGTTGGCGCGGGTGCGCAAGCCCAGCAACAGCAGCGAAGACAGCGTGAAGCCCCCCGCCGTCACCGCCAGCACCGCTAACCAGTCTGCCCGGCTGCGGATCAGGCCGATCAGCAGCGGTGCCAGCCCGAAGCCCAGCAGCACCTGCAGGTTGAACACAATGGTCAGGGGCCGCAACTCGTCGGCGCCGGCGACCTGGCCCAGCGCCGTCAGCCGCGCGGGCCCGACAAAAGACCAGGCCAGGCCACCGCAAAAGGCTCCCGACAACACCCAGGCCACGCGCGCGTCTCGACCGCCACCCAATTCACCCCAGGCCAGACAGGCCAGCCCCACGAGAAACAGGACCTGGGCACCGTGGATCACCCGCCCGGGCGCGAGGCGATCGCACAACACCCCCCCGAACCAGCCAAAGACGATGGAGCTGCCGAAGGCCAGCCCGAAACCCAGGCCCGAGAGCAGGTCCGAACCCACCGCCTCTTGCAGGTAAAGGATCACCGTGTAGTTGAACATGTGCCCGGCCGTGAAGGCGAGCAGGCACGAGAGCAGGAAGGGAACGTGACGGCGCATCGGCAGCAGTCAGCGCACGGCGCCGGGCCAGAGCTGGATCAGCGTGGGCTGCGCGTCCTCGATATGCCACGACGGGAAACTTGCGCTCGACAGGATGACACGGCCGTCCTTGCCGAACTCCACGTCGCGCGTGAAGGTCGCCTTGCGCGGCAGCGGGTAGAAGCGCCAGGTACCGGTCGCGATGTCCAGGCACTGGGCCGAATCGGAGTTGGTGCCCGTCACCCAGACCTGGTGCCGCGCACGGTCCACGTTGAGCGCATAGGGTGTGTCGCTGCCCTTGGGGACGACGGGCAGGTCGAAGGTGGTGAATTTCCCGCTCGCCGGTTCGTAGCGCAGGATGGCGGACTCGTTGAACATCACGATCCACAGGTTGCCGTCGCGGTCCGCGCGCAGCCGGCGAGGCCCCTTGAGCGGCGTCGGGATCATGGTGACCTGCCCGGTCGCCGGATCGACCGAGGCGATCTCGTCGGTGTGCAGCCGCGCGATCCACACCTTGCCATCGGGCGTGATGTCGATGCCATACGGCAAGGGCACACCGGTGGAGGCGTGGTCGATCCGCACCCAGTTGGTGACGGGCAGGCCCCAGCCGATCAGCTTGAAGAAGAAGGGGGTGAGCTTGACCGTCATCTTCTCGCCGAAGGTACGGAACGGCAGGTCGTACGTCGTGAACCTTGCGGTGGCGCGGTCGAACATGGCCACCTGGTTGGACAGCGCCAGCGTGAACCAGACCCGGTCCTGCGCGTCGATGCGCACCGTGTGCGGATAGAACCCGCGGTCCATCTCATGCGCCCGGAAGCTTTTTGCCACGGGGTCGAACTCGATCAGCCGGCGCTGGTAGGACGGGGTGATGAACACATGTCCGTCCTTGCGCGACTCGGCCAGCGAGTGGATGCCCTGGTAGGTCTCGTGCTTCGGGAAATCGCGCAGGCGTCCGGCCAGCAGTCCACCGAGCTTGTCGCCGGGCTGGGGCGGGATCTTGTAGACCGTGTAGGCGCCGGTGTCGGGATCGACCTCGTACAGGCGGTCCTGCAGGTTGTCCCCCACATAGACCTTGCCGTTGCTGTGCATGAGAAAGTCGTGCATCTGCGAAAAGCGGTCACCCAGCGGCAGTTCCGTGATACGCGACGGCACCAGCGTCTGGGTCCAGGGCGTGGCCGCCGGCACCTGCTCCGGATGGGCATTGACCTGCTGCCAGTGCCGCTCCAGCACGGCCGGCAGATCCTTCTGGGCCTGGCTGGACAGGCGCGAACCGTAGCGCACCATGCGCTTGATGGTGCTTTCCCACTCGCTCTCGCTGCGTTCACGCCGCAGGAAAGTCGAACCTTGCTGGTGGCAGAAGCCACAATGCAGCAGGAACTCCTTACGCAGGTTCGCGTCCGGAATCGCCTGCTCCAGCGTCGCCGTCCAGGCGTTGGACGGTCGTTGCTCGGCCAGTGCACGCACATCGTGTTCCACCTTGAGCGTGAGCACCGGCTTCTTCGCCATCTCCTTGCCACTGAGGCGCAGTTCCTGGTAGCCTGGCTTGCGCAGATGCAGGGTCCAGGGCCAGTCCACGCCGGGCAGCGTCGCCGCACCACGCGCATCGGTAAAGCGTGTGTGTTCGAAACGGGCCTGTTGTGGCTTTCCCGACGCCGGATAGCCATTGTCGGAGTCGTCGACCTTCGCGGGCGCCTCGGGTGCCAGCGTGACCATGACCAGCCCGACCGGGCGGCCATCCTCGCCGCGCACCTGCAGGTCCAGGGCGTGGACCGAGGCACTCAGGGTCAGGGCCCAGGCGATCCAGGCCGGCGTGTAACGGTTCATCGTGAACTCCCTTTGTACATTGGGTCAATGGGTAGGCGCGTCGATCTCGCCCCGCAGGCGGCGCGCCATCAGGCGGGCATACAGACGGGGCCACAGGCGCGACAGCCACCAGGCAGCGTGCGCCGTGAGGCCATGGCGCAGCAGTTGACGCCCCTTTTCTGCCGCCTGCAATATGGCCAGGGCCACTTCATCCGGCGTCGCCTGGCGGCCGGCCGTGAGACGCCGTTGCGCCGCCGGGTGGCCGTCGCCACCGAGCGCGGCACGGTCGATGCCAGTGTCAATGAAAGCCGGACAGACCAGCAGCACGTCAACGCCGTCCGCGGCCACCTCGGCGCGTAGGGTGTCGAAAAAGCCATGCAGGGCGTGCTTGCTCGCGGCATAGCCGGTACGCCCGATCAGCGGTGAGTAGCCCGCCACACTGGACACGACGATCACCAGCCCGCGCTGCGCACGCAGGTCCGCCAGTGCGGCCTGCGTGCAGTGCACGGCGCCAAAGAAGTTCACGTCCATCACACGCCGGATCACGTCGAGCCGGGTTTCGGCAAACGCGCTGCGATGGGCAATGCCCGCGTTGTTGACCAGCACGTCCACAGGTCCCAGCGCCGCGCGCACCGATTGCAGGGCCGCCGCGCAGGCCGCCGCGTCGGTCACATCGCAGGTCTGCAGGTGCACGCCATGGCCTGCCGCCTGCATCGCGGTCGACAGGTCCTGCAGGCCGGCGCTGTCGCGGTCCAGCGCAGCCACGCGCGCGCCTGCCGCGGCAAAACGCAGGCACAGGCTGCGGCCAAGACCACCCGCCGCGCCCGTGACGACGACCACCTTGCCCTGAAAACGACGCTGGCTCACCAACCGGCCCCCGTCAAGAATTTGCAGGCACTCACGGCAGGTGCCCTTCGCGTGCCTCGCGGTAGAGGTCAAACACCTGGGCCGACGTCAGCCGCGGGGTGTATCCAAAAATCGTCTTGAGCCGGGTGTTGAGCAGCACGGGGCGATAGCGCAGGAAGTCCAGCTGCTCGGGACCGTATTGCGTCAGGCCCAGGGGCTTGAGCAGGGCCAGTGCGCCCTTGAGCAGCCAGGCCGGCAGCACCAGCCGGCGCTTGCCCAGGCGCTGCGCAATCTCGCGCAGGGTGAGCGCACCGTCCCCGGCCACGTTGTAGATGCCGGGCGGTCCCTCGCCGATGGCACGCACCATGACAGCCACCACATCCTGGTCCCAGATGAAGACAAAGGGGCTCTCGGCACCGGCAATCGCCAGCAGGCGGGGTTTCTCGAACAGGTCGGTGATCTGGTTGCGCACCGTCTCGCCCAGGATGGTGCCGATACGCAGGACCACCTGCTCCAGCGCGGGATGCTGCTCGCGATAGGCCACAAGCATCTCCTCGACCAGCCGCTTGTGGCGCGCATACGGGAACACGTCGTTGCCCCGCACCGGCATGTCCTCGACCAGCCAGGCCGGGTTGTCGGCGTGGTAACCATACGCGGCACCGCTGGACGAGACCACGATACGTCGCACGCCATGGCGCACACAGGCCTCCAGCACGTTGCGCGTGCCGTTGACGTCCACGTCGTATTCCAGTTCCGGATTGCTGTGGCGGCCGGGTGTCACGATGGCCGCGAGATGCACCACGGTATCGATGCGATGGCGGGCCATCAGCTCGCCCAGGTCGGGGGACCGGATGTCGCCACAGGCGTATTCGACCCCGGGCAGCATCTGCGCCGGCATACGCAGGTCATGGGCCAGCACCAGTTCGGGGCGCAGGGATGGCGGCAGCGCGGTCAGGCGCTGCACCACCTGGCGCCCCAGGTAGCCACCGGCGCCCGTGACCAGGACGCGGCGCGTGCTCACGCCACCTCCCCCTGCGGGTCACGACGTTTCCAGTATGTCGCCAGCGTGAGCCCGGCCACGATGTGCCAGATGCCCCACCAGGCCGTGACAATGGCCATGCCACCCAGGCCGTTGAAGAAATTGAAGATCAGGATCAGGCCCAGCCCGGAATTCTGGATGCCCATTTCGAAGGTAATGGCGCGGCGGTCCCGCTCGGGCAGGCGCAGCGCGGCGGCGAGCGTATAGCCACTGACCAGTGCCAGCAGGTTGTGGATGAAGACCACCAGCAACACAAACTGGATGTAGTCGAGGAAATGGCGGAAGTTCGCCGCCAGCGCGCCGACGATGAAACCCACCAGCACCAGCATGGAAAGGATCTTCATCGGCTTGCGGATACGCTGCGCGAATCCCGGGTAGCGCCGCGCCACCCACATGCCGGCCACCAGCGGCACGCCCAGCAGCAGCACGATGACCTCGAGCATTTCCCAGGGGCTCATCGCCACCTGCCGCATCAGGCCACTGGTCACCGGATGCAGGTTGCCCCAGAAAGCGAAGTTCAGCGGCGTCATCACCAGCGCTGCTGCCGTCGACAGGGCACTCACGCTCACCGACAGCGCCGTGTTGCCGCGCGACAGGTGTACCAGGAAGTTGGAAATGTGGCCCGCCGGACAGGACGAGACCAGGATCATGCCCAGCGCGATGCTCGGCGCGGGATTGAGGATCCAGACCAGCACGTAGGTCATGGCCGGAAACAGCACGTGGTGGCCGATCAGGCCCAGGGCCAGCGCCCGCGGCGTGCGCAGGGCCGCCTTGAAGTCGTCCACCTTCAGCTCAAGCGCCACGCCGAACATCACCAGTCCGAGCACGGCATTGAGCAGTGTCAGGGTTTGCGGGTTGAAGCTGAGCTGCACCTGGTCGATGGGTGCCATGGCATGTCTCCTGTCGTGGGCATGCGGAATCGCGGCCGCGCCATTGTTTTATGCGCCGACTTTAGGGCAAACTCGGCAGACCGTCCCATCCCCTTCGGGACATCGACCCCTCAATTCAGGACATTGGCCCCGAGCATGCCCAGCCAGCACAGCGTCACCGCCCGGTACAGCCAGGCCATCGTCGAAGCCGCGCAACGCCAGGGTGTCGACCTGCCCGCGCCCTTGCGCGAGGCCCTGGCCCAGAGCGCCCGCATCCCGATGGCACAGCAGGACGCGCTCTGGTCGCTTTTCGCCCGGGCGACGGCCGATCCGCTGGCCGCCCTTCGACTGGGCACCGACCTGCAGGCCGGCCACCTGGACATCTTGGGACTGCTGCTGCTGAGCTGCGACACCCTGGGTGACGGGCTGGAAGTGCTGACCGAATACGCACCCATCATCGGCGACAACGCCCGCTTCGAAGTGGCGCGCGACGGCAGCACCGTCACCCTGCGCTACCTGCCCGACTACAGCGTCTGCCGCGCGCAGCGTGTCGAGGCGGCACTGGGGTGCGTGCTGAACCTCGCGCGCTGGATGACCAATGGCCGTTTCGTGCCGCTGGGCGTGCTGTTTTCGCACGCGCCCCGCGCCGACACCGGCGCCTACGCGGCGCTGCTGGGCTGCCCCGCGCACTTCAGCCAGCCTGTCGATGGGGTGATGCTGGACGCAGCCATGCTCGACTGTGGCCTGATCCAGGCGGGCAACCAGTTGCACGCCCACCTGCGCGCCCTGGCCGACGAGATGCTCGCGTCATTGCAGCAGGGTAGCGTGTCCGCCCGCGTGCAATAACTGATCCGTGCCAACCCGCGCTGGGGCAAGGAGCGCATTGGCGAACAGCTGGGCATGAGCGGGCGCCACCTCAACCGCAAGCTAGCGGACGAGGGCATCTCCTTCAAGAGTCTGCGCGAGGCGCTGCTGGACGATATGGCCGTGCAGGCCCTGCGCAGCGGGCACAGCGTCGCGGCCGTCGGCGAGCGCCTGGGGTTCTCGGACGAGAACGCCTTCACGCGCGCCTTCCGGCGCTGGCGGGGCCTGACGCCGGCGCAGTTTGCCCGCGGCGATCGCTGATCAGTCCGGCAGTTTCTTGGCCGCCTCAATGCACTCGGCCAGCACGTCGCGGCTGCCGATCTGGTTGGCCAGCAGCAGGATCAGCCGCGCGTTGAGCAGTTCCGACTGCTCGCGCGTGAGGCCGGCATGGGCGTCGATCAGCTGCTCGTAGAAGGCATCGGCATCCTGCAAGTGGGGGGTGGTCTTCATCATCATGTCCTCACTTCAGGCCCAGTGCCTGCTCGATGGCCTGGATCAGGCCGGCATCCACGCTCTCGCCGGTGGCAGCAATGTAGGCATCGGGCCGCACCAGCGCCCAGGCGTGACCGAACACATGGCAGGCGCCCTGCAGGTGGCCGTGCGGGTCAATCACGAATTCGCGCGCCTGCGGCCAGGTCTGTGAACTCACCACCTGGACCGCGCGCACGCCCGCGGCTTCGGTGATGTCGCGCAGGCGGCGGGTTGCCGCGGCGGACATGTCGCCGAACACCAGCACCAGCAGCCGGCCATCGGCCCAGGCCAGCAGGTCGTTCACCACCCCCTTGCGGCCATCCGCCCAGCGGAAGCTCACGTTCTGCACCGACAGGCCTCCGGTGCGGTCACAGACCGTGGACTTCGTGTAGCTGTTGGCGACGGCCATGCGCCCCGTGTTAATCAGCGCACGTGCGAACGGATGCTGGCGCGCCAGGCTGATCGCCGCCTTGCGAAACGTCTGCTCCATGCCCTCGGCCGGGCGCAGGAAACGTGCCGTTCGGTTGGTCACCTGCACGTTCTGGGCCGCGGCCTCGTGGCGTTCTTCGTGGTAGCTGTCCAGCAGGCTGGCCGGCGCCTGGCCACGCAACACCGCGGCCAGCTTCCAGGCCAGGTTGTCGGCATCGGCGACGCCGGTGTTGCCACCACGCGCCCCGAACGGGCTGACGATCTTGGCCGTGTCACCCATGAAAAAGACGCTGCCGATACGCAGGCGGTCCAGGCACTGGCTGCGGTAGGCGTAGGGGCCAACCCAGACGATTTCGGCCTGCACGTCCGGGCCGAACTGTTGCCGCAGGCGTTCCCGCACCTTGTCCTCGCGGCTGACTTCCTGCAGATCGGCGTTGGGCTCCATCTGGTAATCGATGCGCCAGACATCGTCGCCCATCAGGTGCTGCCAGACGGCACGGTTGCCGTTGAATGGCGCCTCGATCCATGTATGCCGTTCCAGCGGCGGCCGGTTCCTGAACCGCACATCGGCAATGCACCAGCGATCGTCACCGCGGCGGGAGGTCATGGTCGCGCCGGTCCAGGCATGGAAGGGCGTGTGGGAGCCACTGGCATCGATGACATGCTCGGCCTCGAGCCGGTACTGGCCCGCGGGCGTCTCCACCGTCAGCGTGGCGTGACCCGCATGCTGCGCGAAGCCGACCACGCGCGACTTCCAGCGCAGGTCCACATGGCCCAGGCCATAAATGCGCTCGACCAGGTAGCCCTCGATGTAGAACTGCTGTATGTTGATGAAAGGCGGCTGGGCCGACAGGCTGTAGCTGCTGTTCTGCCGCAAGTCAAAGGAATAAACCTCGTCCCTGCCGGCAAAGGTACGACCCACACTCCACTGGATGCCTTTGGCCGCGATGCGCTCGTAGATCCCCAGGCGCTGGAAGATCTCCAGCGACTTCTGCGTGTAGCAGATGCCCCGCGAAGAGGCGCCTTTCACGCCCACGGTATCGTCCTCGTCCAGCAGCACCGCATCCACGCCCAGCCGCGCGAGGCAGCAGGCCAGGGTCAGCCCCGTGATGCCGGCACCCACGATGACGATCCGGTGCCGACGGGCGGTACCCGACTTGAGTTCCGGTGGCTCGACAAAGGGGTAACGGGGCAGCTCGTAGCCCGAGCCCTGGGTGAACTCGTAGCCGTTGGTGTAGGCCACGTCACGGTAGTTGGTGCTCATGCCTGCCCCTTCTGCGCGGTGCGCGCGGCAACTTCGGGACGGTCGTTCTGCTGCGGCTTGAGCGGCGCGCTGGCCTTGCCGGCGGCGCGCTCCGCACGCCAGACGTTCTTGCGGGCTGTCCATTCGTTAAGCCGCGCATGCGCCGTCGCGCTCTCCTTCAGCATCTGGAACTCGTCCGCCACCTGGGCCGACAGCTCCAGCCGGATGCCATTGGGGTCGAAAAAATAGATGCTCTTGAAGATATGGTGGTCGGTGATGCCGATCACCTCGACGCCATGCGCCTGCAGCCGCGCCTTCATCGCTTCAAGCTGTGCCAGCGTGTCCAGGCGGAAGGCGATGTGGTTGACCCAGCGCGGCGTGTTGGCGCTGGGCTCGGCCGCCAAGTCGTCACCCAGGTCGAAGAAGGCGATGAAGGAGCCGTCCTGCAGGCGGAAGAAGAAATGGGTGTAGGGACAGTACTCGCCCGTGCTGGGCACATGGTCGCTCTGGATGATGTGGTACAGCGGCAGGCCCAGGATGTCCTCGTAGAAGTGCCGGGTCTCCTCGGCATCGCGCGCCCGGTAGGCGTAATGGTGCAACTGCTGGATGGGTGGGGGCGGCGGCGCACTGGCGGCGGCGCTGGAATGTTGGCTCATGCTGGCTCCTCGGGCATGCATTTCACGGATGCGTAACGCGTTCACTTTAGCGTAATGGGGCAGCGGGGATCACACCCGGCATGGCGCACACTTATTGCGAATGAATCTCAATAGCAAACCTCAATAGGGCTGGCCAATGCAGCACATTGAAACTGCCAATTAGACGGACCCGACGGCACTCTCTACGCTCATTCGGTCTTTGACGTGTTCAAGGCAAACCGTGTTTGTTCAACCCACAAAGGAGATAGCCATGCCCGCACTGAAAGGTTCGAAGACGGAACAGTGCCTGAAGGACGCCTTCGCCGGTGAATCCCAGGCCAACCGCCGTTATCTGTATTTCGCAAACAAGGCCGACGTGGAGGGCCAGAACGACGTGGCAGCGCTGTTCCGCTCCACGGCCGAAGGCGAAACCGGCCATGCCCATGGCCACCTGGAGTTCCTGGAAGCCGCCGGCGATCCCGCCACCGGCCTGCCCATCGGCTCCACCCGAGACAACCTGAAGTCCGCTGTCGCCGGCGAAACCCACGAGTACACCGACATGTACCCGGGCATGGCCAAGACGGCGCGTTCCGAAGGCTTCGACGAGATCGCCGACTGGTTCGAGACCCTGGCCAAGGCCGAGCGTTCGCATGCGAACCGCTACCAGAAGGCCTTGAACGAACTGGTGGATTGATCCACCGGGCCACCCGCTACGCCGCAAGGCGTAGTGGTTGCTGAAAGAGTTCTCTCGCCAGAGCTCTTTTTCCAACCACAAGAAAGAGGAAACACCATGGCGCGCGAAGGCAACCTGGAAGCCCCGACCCGACATCCCCTGGACTGGAAGAACCCCGACTTTTACGACGAAGCATCCACCTTCAAGGAGCTGGAGCGCATCTTCGACATCTGCCACGGCTGCCGCCGCTGCGTCAGCCTGTGCGGCGCCTTCCCCACGCTGTTCGACCTCGTGGACGAAAGCGAGACCATGGAAGTCGACGGCGTGAAGAAGGCCGACTACTGGAAAGTCGTGGACCAGTGCTACATGTGCGACCTCTGCTACATGACCAAGTGTCCCTACACGCCGCCGCACGAATGGAACCTGGACTTTCCGCACACCATGCTGCGCGCCAAGGCCATCAAGTTCAGGAAGGGCGAGGTCAAGTCCAGCGAGAAGTTCCTCGCCTCCACCGACGTGCACGGATCCTTCGCCGGCATTCCTGTCGTGGTGCAGGTGGCCAATGCGGTCAACAAGACCAGGGTAGCGCGCAGCGCGATGGAGAGCATGCTCGGCGTGGACAAGGGCGCGTGGCTGCCCTCGCTGGCCACCCGCAAGTTCCGCTCCGGTGCCGCGGCGAGCCAGCCCCATGCGGTGAAGAACGGCGAAAAGACCCCGGGCAAGGTTGCGATCTTCTCGACCTGCTACGTCAATTACAACGAACCCGGCATCGGCCACGACCTGCTCAAGATCCTCGACCACAACGAGATTCCCTACGTCATCGTCGAGAAAGAGAAATGCTGCGGCATGCCCAAGCTGGAACTCGGCGACCTGGAGTCGGTGGACGCGAGCAAGCAGGCCAACATCCCCGTGCTGCACAAGTACGCACAGGAGGGCTACGCCATCCTCAGCGCCGTGCCCAGCTGCACGCTGATGTTCAAGCAGGAGATCCCGCTCATGTATCCCGCGGAGCAGGCGGTGCAGGAAGTCAAGGAAGCCATGTGGGATCCTTTTGAATACCTCATGGCGCGCAAGCGCGACGGCCTGCTCAAGACAGAGTTCCCGCAGAAGCTCGGCAACGTGAGCTACCAGATCCCTTGCCATGGCCGGGTCCAGAACATCGGCAAGAAGACCGAGGAGATGCTCAAGATGGTCCCAGACACGACGATCAACACCATTGAGCGCTGCTCCGGCCACGCCGGCACCTTCGGCGTCAAGAAGGCCTACCACCAGCAGGCCATGAAGATCGGCAAGCCGGTGTTCAAGGCCATGGCGGCCATGAAGGACGGCAGCAAGCCGGACTACATCAGCTCGGACTGCCCGCTGGGCGGCCACCACATCGAACAGGGCTTCGAGGTCAACGATCTCGGCACCCCGGAACTGCAGCATCCGCTCACACTTGTGCGGATCGCCTATGGATTGAAATAAGGATTGCGGAGATGGAAATGCAACTCACCGGCAAGATCACCCCCGACAGCCTCATGACGCTCGAGGCCTACAGCAAGTGGCGCAAGGCGCACAAGGGCGACGTCATCGCCCACCGCAAGCTGCGCAGCGTGCAGCTGGGTGAACACATCAAGCTGCAGTTCGAGTCCGAACTGACCATCCGTTACCAGATCCAGGAGATGCTGCGCATCGAGAAGATCTTCGAGGAGGAAGGCGTCCTCGACGAGATCCATGCCTATGCGCCGCTGGTGCCGGACGGCAGCAACTGGAAGGCGACGATGATGATCGAATACCCGGACATCCACGAGCGCAAACGCGAGCTGGCCCGTCTCATCGGGGTTGAAGACCGCATGTTCGTCGAGGTCGAAGGTCAGCCGCGCGTCTACGCCATTGCGGACGAGGACCTGGACCGCGAGACGGAGGAAAAGACCTCGGCCGTGCATTTCGTCCGGTTTGAGCTTACCCCCGCCATGTGCGCCGCCGTCAAGGCCGGCGCGAACCTGAAGGTGGGCTGCGACCACACCAACTACCCGGCACACCTGACCGTTAGCGCCGAGACCCTCGCCTCCTTGGCGAGTGACCTCAAGTAACTTGCCACGGCGCCAGCGCGAATCCTGCTGCGCCCCTTCGCCCGAGTGCCGCAATCGCGGCACTTTTCGTTTTCAGTCTCTGGCGCTATCATTAGATGTAGTTTAAATATATGTTTTAGACATGCCCCCGGATACACCCGCCACCTCCATGCCCGACGAAACCGCGATCCGGGAAGCGCTGCGCAAGGTGGACGATCCCGAAGTGGGCATCAACATCGTCGACCTCGGACTGATCCACCGCATCGAGGTCAGCCGCGAGCAGGCCCGGATCGAGATGACCATGACCTCCCCGGCCTGCCCCATGGGCGACATGATCCTGGACGGCATCGAGTCCGAGATGGACCGTCTCCTGCCCCCTTCCGCCTTTCTCGATATCCAGCTGGTCTGGACCCCACCCTGGGAAGCGTCGATGATGAGTCCCGCCGCCAAGGCGCGGCTGGGCTGGACACCTGGCACCGCCCGCTGAGTCGCGACCGATGCCAGCCTTGCCCCCTCTGGCCCGCCTGCCGCTGCTGCTACTGGGCCTGTTCGCGCTGCTGACGGGCGTCCTGTCCGGGCTGGCGCGGCTGGCGGTCGAGGTACCTGCCTGGGCCACGATGCAGGCTGCCAGCCACGGTACCTTCATGGTCAGGGCGTTTCTGGGCACCGTGATCAGCCTGGAGCGGGCGGTGGCCCTGGGCCGGCTCTGGCCCTACCTGGCGCCGCTGGGTGCCGGCCTGGGCGGGCTGGCGCTGGCGATCGGCCTGCCGATGGCGTGGGCGCAAGGTTTCTGCACCGCAAGCGCGACGTTGCTCGTCGCGGGCAGCGTACGCGTGTGGCGACTCCAGCCGGCGCACCATACGGCCACCCTGGCGCTGGGCGCGGGCGTCTGGTTGCTGGGCAATCTGGTCTGGCTGGTCGGCGGCGCCCCGTCGCTGGCGACCCCCTGGTGGATGGCATTTCTGGTGCTGACCATCGCGGGTGAACGACTCGAACTCACCCGCTTGCTCCCGACGCCGCCCGGCGCACGCACGGGATTCACGCTGCTCACCGCGGCGCTGCTGGCCGGTCTCGTGGTCTCGCTCTGAGTGGCCGACCTGGGCGTGCGGCTTTATGCCGCAAGCCTGATGGGCCTGGCCGTCTGGCTGCTACGCCACGACCTGGCACGTCGTACGGTGCACCAGGCCGGCCTGACGCGCTTCATCGCCGTCTGCCTGCTGGCCGGTTACGGCTGGCTGGCCCTGGGCGGCCTGCTCGGCATGGCTGGCGCACTGGCGCCCGGCCACCCCTGGCGCGACTCGGCACTGCACGCGGTCTTCCTGGGGTTCGTCTTCTCCATGATCCTGGGCCACGCCCCCATCATCCTGCCGGCCGTTGCCAGGGTGCGCATTCCCTACCACGCCGTGCTCTACCTGCCATTGGCCGCCCTGCACCTCTCGATGGCCGCGCGCGGCGCGGGCGGCCTGCTGGGCCTGCCTGCCCTGCAACAAGCGGGCGGCATCGCCAACGCCGTCGCGCTGCTGCTGTTCGTGCTGACCACCGTCGGCCTCATCGCGCGCGGCCGTTCGACCCCACCGCGCACCGCTTCACCAACCTGAACAGGAGTTCCCCCGTGACCCATGCCCCGCATCAGCACCTGAGCCCGGACGCCATCTACCCCTTCGACGCCC
>DALYHW010000005.1:10493-19462 GCA_031970695.1 Hylemonella sp. | reverse complement strand
GGCGTTGCCAAGCGCTTCCGCCATGCGGCGATTTTTGGCGCGCTGGACGCCCTGGCCGGCGGCGAAACCATGCGTTTTGTCAACGACCACGACCCCGTGCCGTTGCTGCACCAGCTGCAGCTGCGTTATGGCCAGTCGGTGGAAATCCAGTACCGCCAGCGTGATCCCGGCGCCATCGTCATCGATTTCGTCAAGGTCTGACGGCCACCCTGGTCCCGCGGCCCGGCTGTCGGCTGCGCGACGGCCACAGCGGCCCAGTGCCACTACACTGGGCCGACACCCGTCCGCATCCATGTCCGACACCCATACCCGCCCGAGCGACCTGCGCAGCGCCTGGCTCATGCTGCTGGCCCTGTGCTCGGCCTTCATGCTCAGCCAGTCCTACCGCACGGCGGCCGCCATCCTGGCGCCCGAGCTGCAGGCACGTCTGGGATTCACCCCGCAGCAACTGGGCATCTTCGCGGCCGCGTTTCATTTCGCCTTCGGTGCGCTGCAGCTCTTCATGGGCATCGGCATCGACCTGCATGGCGTGCGCCGCACCGTGCTCACGGTCTTTCCGCTGGCAATCGCGGGCGCCCTGCTCTCGGCCTCGACCCAGGCGTACGGCCCTCTGGTGCTGGGCCAAGTGCTGATCGGCATCGGCTGCGCCCCGGCCTTCCTGGTCTGCACCGTGTTCATCGCGCGCCGCTTTCCCATGCAGCGCTTCGCGGCCGTGTCAGGCACCGCCATGAGCATCGGCGGTGTGGGCATGCTGCTCACGGGCACACCGCTGGCGTGGCTGGTCCACGACCACTCGCTGCGTGCCGGCTTCCTCATGCTGGCCGCGCTCTCGGCGCTGGCCTGGCTCACGGTATTTTTCTTCGTGCAGGAACCGCCGGCACCGCCGGCCACCGGACCGCGCCCATCGCTGTGGCAGGCGATCGGGCAGTTCGGCCAGCTGCTGCGCCTGCCGCAGACCCTGGGCATCATGGCCCTGGGCGCGGTGACCTACGCCTGTTTCATCACGCTGCGCGGCCTGTGGCTCGGGCCGCTGCTGGTCGAGCGTTTTCACTACTCGCTGATCGAAAGCGGCAACGTTGCGCTTGTCGTGTCGCTGGTCTCGCTGCTGGGCCCGCCCTTTTTTGGCCGCCACGATCCCGGCCCGGCCAGCCGGCGACGCCGCATCGTCGGTTACACCCAGCTGATGGCCACGTTTTTCGTGCTGCTCGCGTTCGCCCACAACGCCTGGCTGGCCTGGGGACTGCTCCTGCTCATCAGTTTTTTTGTCGGCTTCCCGGTGCTGCAGTACGCCGACGTGCGGGCGTCCTACCCCGAGGCCCAGACAGGTCGCGCGATGGCCGCCTTCACCATGGCCATGTTCCTGGGCATCGCGCTGATGCAATGGTTCAGCGGCGTGGTGGCCCAGGCAGCAATCGCGTGGGGAGCCGATCCCTACACCGCCGTGCTGCTGGCCGTTGCCGGCCTGCTGGGCCTGGGCGCGACGGCCTTCGCCTGGCTGCCGGCCGCGCCGGGCGCCTTGCCACCCGCGCAGCGCTGAGCGCCCCTCAGCCCAGCGCCGGTCGCGAACGCCCACCCTGACGGCGGTTCGCCTTGGGAAAGTCGCGGTGCTGTTCCACCATCTCGCCGGCACGCGCCTGCAGCCGGTCCAGCATGCCGTCGAGCAGCGTCACCTCGTCGGCCGACAGGCCTTGCAGCATCTCGAGGTTCAGCGCACGTACCTGCGGCAGCAACGATTCGCAGAGCGCGCGCCCCGCATCACTGAGCCTCAGCACCGCCTGACGACGGTCCGAGCTGAGGGTGGTGCGGCTGATCAGCTTCTTGGCCACCAGCGAACTCAGGGCGCGCGAAGTCCGGGCCCGGTCGAGTTGCGCCAACTCGGCCAGGCGCGAGGGCGGCAGCGGCTCGTGGCGCAACAGCAGCTCGAGCACGCGCCATTCGCGCCGCGTGATGCCGTACTGCCCCTCACACAGGCGGATCACCAGCGTGCCGGCGGTGCCCAGAAGGCGGCTGAGCCGGTAGAGCAAAAAGTCGTCCAGGCCGTGGGCGCGGACCAGGCGGGGCTTGACCGACATCAGGGTTTCCGAGGCAGATAGTTGATTAGATCAATCAATTGTCCGACCTCTAGAGTGTGGTGGCAAGCGCACGGCACTCGGGCTGCGCGCTCCATACAAGGAGACCTTTCCATGAAGCGATTTGCCCGCCTGCTGCTGGGCTGTGCCGCGCTGGCACTGGCTTGTGGGGCCACAGCCCAGGACAAACCCGCCCTGAAAATCCTCGTCGGCTTTGCACCCGGCGGCTCGGCCGACGTGCTGGCGCGCCTGCTGGCCGGTGCCATGCAGAACGATTTCAGCACAGTGATCGTCGAGAACCGCGTGGGTGCCGGCGGGCGCATCGCCCTGACCCAGGTCAAGAACGCCAAGCCCGACGGACAGACCGTGATCGTGTTGCCCAGTGGCCCGATGGTGATGTTCCCGCACGTCTACCGCAAGCTGGACTACGACGCGGTCAAGGACTTCACCCCGGTCTCGCAGATCGCACGCTTCCAGTTCGGCCTGGTCTCGGGGCCAGCCAGCAACGTCAAGTCGCTGGCCGAGATGACCGCCAGGACCAAGGCGGATCCCGGTACCGCCAGCTACGGCACGGCCGGCGCCGGCACGGTGCCGCATTTCCTGGGCGTGCTGCTCGAGCAGAGCACGGGCATGAAGCTGAACCACATCCCCTTTCAGGGCGGTGCACCGGCCAACAACGCGCTGCTGGGCGGCCACATCGGCTACAAGTTCGACGTCGTGTCCGAAACCGCCGAACTGCACCGCAGCGGCAAGGTGCGCGTGATCGCCGTCACCGGTGCCACGCGCGACCCGCAGGTGCCCGAGGTGCCCACACTGCGCGAGCAGGGCGTCGACATGGAAGCCACGGCCTGGTTCGCGATGTACGGCCCGGCCGGCCTCAGGCCCGAGGTTCTGGCACGGCTGGAACAGGCCGTGATGCGCGCCGTGCAACAGCCCGCCGTGCGCGACAAGCTGCTGGCCCTGGGCTACGAACCCATCGGCTCCACCTCGACACAACTGGCCGCCGCGCAACGGGCGGACCTGGCCCGCTGGGAAAAGCCGATCAAGGCCGCCGGCGTCACCCTGGAGTAAACCCATGACCACGACCCTTCCTCGCGCCCGCCCGCAGCTGCTGCTGGGCCTGCTCCTGCTGGCCGGCGCTTGCGCGCTGCCGCGCATCGGCCTGGCCCAGGCGACCTACCCCAGCAAGGCCGTGAAATTCGTCAACAACTTCCCGCCAGGTGGCCCCTCGGACATCCTCGCGCGCGGCGTCGCCGAGTACATGCAGTCCGTGCACAAACACGCCTTCATCGTGGACAACAAGCCCGGTGCCGGCGGCAACGTAGGCGCCGAAGTGGTGGCCAAGAGTGCCGCCGACGGCTACACAGTGCTGTTCGGCATCGACACCGCCTTCACGGTGAACCCGCACATCTACAAGACCATGCCCTTCAAGCCGGGCGACCTCAAGCCCGTCATGATCATGGCCTCCTCGGGCCTGCTCATCGGCACGCACCCGTCGGTGGGGGTGAAGACGGTCAACGAACTGGTGGAACTGGGCCGCAAGCGGCCGCTGAACTTCAGCTCGGGTGGCAACGGCAGCCCCGGCCATCTGGCCGTGGCCGTCATCAACGAGGTGACCGGCCTCAAGATCAGCCACATTCCCTACAAGGGCAACACGCCAGCCGTCACGGCCGTGCTTGCAGGCGAGGTCGATGCGGGCGTGCTGGCCACGCCAGGCATGCTGCCGCACGTGAAGGCCGGCAAGATCACCGCACTGGCCGTCACCAGCCGCCAGCGCTCGGCGCTCGCGCCCGAGGTGCCCACGGTTGCCGAGGCTGGCCTGCCGGCCCTGCAGCAGGAAGTGCTCTACCTGGCCATGGTGCCTGCCGCCACCCCCGAACCCGTGGTGCAGCTGCTACAGCGCGGCTTCGCCGAGGCACTGGCCAGGCCCGAGTTCCAGGCGCGCCTGAAACAGCTGGACATGTTCCATGAGGGCCTGACCGGCAACGCAGCCTCGAAACGCCTGAGCGAACTCTCCGAGCGCTACCAGCGCGTCATCGCCAAGACGGACATGAAACCCGAATAAGCCGACTGCATGAAACGCCCCAACATCATCTTCATCGTCGCCGACGACCTGGGTTACGCCGACCTCGGCTGCTACGGCGGCCGCGAGGCCGAATTCGGCCCGGTCTCGCCCGTGCTGGACCGCCTGGCGGCCCACGGTCTGAAATTCACGCAGGGCTACTCCAACTCACCCGTGTGCTCCCCAACGCGCTTTGCCATGATCACGGCGCGCTACCAGTACCGCCTGCGCGGCGCGGCCGAGGAGCCCATCAACAGCCGCAGCCGCGGCAGCACCACGCTGGGCCTGCCCACGGACCACCCCACCCTGCCCTCGCTGCTGCGCGCCAGCGGCTACCGCACCGCACTGATCGGCAAGTGGCACCTGGGCTACCCGCCCACCTTCGGTCCGCTGCGCTCGGGCTACGAGGAATTCTTCGGCCCCATGTCCGGCGGCGTGGACTACTTCAGCCACTGCAGCAGCGCCGGCCAGCACGACCTGTGGTTTGGCGAACAGGAAAAGCAGGAGGAAGGCTACCTGACCGACCTGCTCTCACGGCGCTCGGTGGACTACATCGAGCGCATGGCGCCCGGCGCGCGCAGCGGCACGCCCTTCTTTCTCAGCCTGCACTACACGGCGCCGCACTGGCCCTGGGAAACGCGGGACGACGAAGCCGTGGCGCGCGACGTGAAAGACAACCTCTTCCACCTGCACGGCGGCAACATCCACACCTACCGGCGCATGATCCACCACATGGACGAGGGCATCGGCTGGGTGGTGGAGGCGCTGAAGAAAGAAGGCCTGCTCGACGACACCCTCATCGTCTTCACCAGCGACAACGGCGGCGAGCGCTTCTCCGACAACTGGCCCCTGGTGGGCGGCAAGATGGACCTGACCGAAGGAGGCATCCGCGTGCCCTGGATCGCCCACTGGCCGGCGGCCATCCAGCCCGGGCGCACAAGCAGCCAGCACTGCATGACCATGGACTGGTCCGCCACCATGCTCGCGGCTGCCGGAGCGCAGGCCGATCCCGCCTACCCGCTCGACGGCGTCTCGCTGATGCCCGTGCTGCAGGACGCAGGGCGGGAGTTCGCACGCCCGCTGCACTGGCGCATGAACCACCGCGGCCAGCGCGCGCTGCGCGATGGGGACTGGAAGTACCTGCGGGTGGACGGTAACGACTACCTGTTCAACATCCCCGCCGATGAACGCGAGCGCGCCAACCTCGGCGCGCGCCAGCCCGAGCGCCTGGCGGCCATGCGGCAGGCCTGGGAGGACTGGAACGCCAGCATGCCGCCCATTCCGGCCGACGCAACCATCAGCCTGGGATATTCCTACAAGGACATGCCGCAGCGCTAGCGACAGGGCTCAGGCGTCGCCGTGCGCGGCGCCTGGCCACCGGAGCCAGACCTCGTCCAGTGGTGCCTCGATCGCGAGCGCGTGTCCCGTGGCCGGATGGGTCAACTCGATCCTGAGCGCATGCAGCCACAGGCGCTGCATGCCCAGCCACTCGGCAATGGCCCGGTTCAGTGCGCCCTTGCCATGCGTGGCGTCGCCAATGATCGGATGCGCGATGTGCTTCATGTGCCGGCGCAGCTGGTGGCGCCGGCCGGTCAGCGGCTGCAGTTCCACCAGCGCACAGCGCGTGGTCGGGAAGCCGCCGTAGGGCAAGGGCAGCTCGTAGCGCTGCAGGGTGCGGTAGCGGGTCTGCGCCGCCTGCACGTCCACCCGGCCGGCCCGTGCATCGTCCTCGAGCCGCCGAAGCGCGTGGTCGATCAGGCCCGCAGCTGCCGGCCAGCCGCGCACCACCGTCCGGTAGGTCTTGCGCACGGCATCTGTCGCTTCGAAAGCGCGGCTCAGTGCGCGCGCAGTGTCGGCGTCCAGCGCGAACAGCAGCACGCCACTGGTGCCTTTGTCCAGCCGGTGTGCAGGCCAGACCGGCCGACCGAGCTGGTCACGCAGCAGTTGCAGGGCAAACTGCGTCTCGCCCGCGTCCAGGCCGGTGCGGTGCACCAGCAGGCCGGCGGGCTTGTTCACGGCCACGATTTTTTCGTCTTGATAGAGAATACGCAGCATGCTGTTCTTGTTATCTCCTGCCAAGTCCCTGGACTATGACACGCCCGCGGGCGACGTCCCGCACACCCAGCCGCTGTTCACCAAGCAATCGGCCGAACTGATCGAGATCCTGCGCGGCTACTCGCCGCAGGACATCTCCGAGCTCATGGACCTGAGCGACCAGCTCGCCGGCCTGAACGTGGCGCGCTACCAGGCCTGGAGCCCGAAATTCACCGCGAAGAACTCCAAGCAGGCCGTGCTCGCTTTCAATGGCGACGTGTACGAAGGGCTGGACGCCAAGACCCTCAAGGCCGACGACCTGGCCTGGGCGCAGGAACATGTATGCATCCTCAGTGGCCTGTACGGCGTGCTGCGTCCGCTGGACTGGATGCAGCCCTACCGGCTGGAAATGGGTACGGCGCTGGACAATCCGAAAGGCAAAAACCTCTACAAATTCTGGGGCAGCCAGATTGCCGGCTACCTGAACGAGCGCCAGGCCGGCGAGAAGGCACCCGTGGTGGTGAACCTGGCTTCGCAGGAGTACTTCAAGGCCGTCGACACCAAGGCGCTCAAGGCACGCGTCATCGAATGCGTGTTCGAAGACTGGAAAGGCGGCAAGTACAAGGTCATCAGCTTCCTGGCCAAGCGGGCCCGCGGCCTGATGGCGCGGTACGCGACCACGAAGCGGGTGACGACGCCCAGGCAGCTCGAGAAATTCAACCTCGAGGGTTATGCCTTTGATGCCGCAGCGTCCGAACCGGACCGCCTAGTCTTTCGCCGCAAGGTGCAGGAATGAGCACACCCGAGAAATCCACACTCGGCAAGGCCGTCCCCTACGCGGACCAGTACGACGCCACGCTGCTGCACCCGATCTCGCGCGCGCCCAAGCGTGAGGAGATCGGCCTGAACATCAAGGGCGGCGGCGCCCTGCCCTTTCTCGGCGCGGACCTCTGGACCGCCTACGAACTCTCCTGGCTCAACGAACGCGGCAAACCGCAGGTGGCACTCGCGCATGTGACCGTGCCCTGCGAGACGCCCAACATCATCGAGAGCAAGTCCTTCAAGCTCTACCTCAACAGCTACAACAACACGAAGTTTGCCGACGCCAGCGAGGTGCAGGCCCGCATGCGCACCGACCTCAGCGAAGCAGCCTGGCGTGGCTCGGGGCGGACCGGCACAGTCGGCGTGCGCCTGCTGGCGCCCGAGCTGTTTGATCAGCAACCCATCCACGAACTCGACGGTGTGAACCTGGACCGGCTGGAAGTGGAGTGCAGCCGCTACACGCCCGCTCCCGAATTGCTCATGGCCGCCTTCGACGAGCAACCGGTCAGCGAAACCCTGACCAGCAACCTGCTCAAGAGCAACTGCCTGGTCACGGGCCAGCCCGACTGGGCCAGCCTGCAGATCAGCTACAGCGGCCCGCAGATCGACCAGGCCGGCCTGCTGCAGTACATCGTGAGTTTCCGCAACCACAACGAGTTCCACGAACAGTGCGTGGAGCGCATCTACATGGATATCATGGCGCGCTGCAAGCCTGCCAAGTTGACCGTTTACGCGCGCTACACCCGACGCGGCGGGCTGGACATCAACCCCTGGCGCACCAGCCACCCGCAGGCACTGCCAGCCAACGTGCGTACGGCACGGCAGTAAGCCGGTCGCCTAGCCCAGATCCCGGAAGGACTTCAGCGGCGCCAGCGGCGGGAAGTTGCCGGCGCGCTTTTCCTTCATGGCCGTCACCGACTCCAGCACGTGCTTGTTGCTCCAGATGGCCCCTTGCAGCCAGCCCATCTGCTTGAGCGCGTCGTCCACCCCGTGATCGCGCGCATAGTGCAGGGCCTGCTTGGTGCCCCAGATGGCCACCGGCGGCTTGCCGGCGATCTCCTTTGCGGTTTGCAGGGCACCGGCCAGCAGCGCATCCGGCGTATCGAACACCTGGTTCACCAGGCCGTAGCCGAGTGCCTGCGCCGCGGGCATGCGTCGGCCCGTGTAGGCGAGTTCCTTGACCACACCGAGCGGGATCAGCTTGGGCAGGCGCTGCAGCGTCCCGACATCGGCCACCATCCCGATGTTGATTTCCTGGATGCAGAAGAAGGCGTCACTCGTGGCGTAACGCAGGCAGCAGGCGCTGACCATGTCCACCGCACCGCCGATGCAGCCGCCCTGGATGGCAGCGATCACCGGGATGCGCAGCGTCTCCAGCTTGCTGAACGTGGCCTGCATGTCGGTGAGCAGGTCGAAGACGGCGGCGCGGCCTTCGGCACTGCGGTCGTCCAGGGTAATGGCCCCGCCGAAGGTCTCCAAAGCCATGCCGGCGCTGAAGTGCTTGCCTGTGCTGCTGATGACCAGCACGCGCGCGTCGTTGCCCTGATGAAGTTGCGTGAGCACCTGGTCCAGCTCACGCCAGAACTTCGGGTGCATGGTGTTCATCGCCTCGGGGCGATTGAGCACCAGGTGGGCAATGTGGTCGGTCACGGTCAGCGAAAAACAATGCATGGCAACAGTCCCCGTTTTGGATGGATACACTGTAGCGGAGCGGCACGGCCGCCCGCGTCACCTGCGCGAAACGCAGGTGCCCGACCTCATGCAACGCCGTCACTTTCTGTTGTTACCGACCAGCCTGCTCACCGGAGGCGCCATGGCCGACACCCCCAAGGTCCAGTCGCTGGACGACGTACAACGCTGGCTCGACCGGCTGGAACAGGCCCGCACCGTGCGCAGCGCCAATGTGTGGACAATGCGCGCCGTGCTGGAGCACCTGGCGCAAAGCATCGAGTACTCGATGCAGGGCTACCCCGAACTGAAAT
>DALYHW010000005.1:0-10483 GCA_031970695.1 Hylemonella sp. | reverse complement strand
CCTGGACGGTTTTCCTGCGCCCAGGAGCACCCTGTTCCAGTCCACCGTCGGGCCCGCCGCTTTCGGCTTTTTCAAGCTGCGCGGCCGCATGAGCCACGGCCTGACTGAACCCATCCCGGGCGCGCCGGTGCTGCCCCAGTCGGACCACTGGCAGGCCGGCGCGGCACGCCTGCGCGCCGCGGTGACCCGCTTCCAGGCAGACACGGGGCCGCTGCAGCCTCATTTCGCCTATGGCCCCTTGAGCCGTGCCGACTACGCACTGGCCCACGCCTTGCACATCGCCAATCACCAGGACGAAATCGAGGTGGCCTGACAGTCGCCCCGTGCAGTAGCCCTACAGCCAGTCGCACCGCAAACGCCGCCGGTGGTGCGCCCGCCGACGCCAGGCCACGTCGAGCACGTAGACCGGCAGCCAGCCCAGCCAGCCCATGATCCATAACGTGAGCAGCAAGTCCCAGAGCTGGTACTCGAGGGGATGATCGTCACGGTGCGCGACATGCCATTGGCGTATGCGCTGCATTTCTGCCAGGGTGAGAGGATGGTTCATGGAAACCTCCCGTACGGCACTTCACTGTAAGTTTGATGTCAGCATCTGTCAACGCGGCGGATGGCTAGAAAAGCTGTGCGGTGAATGCTATTGAATCAGGAGCATTGTTTGCCTTCCCCGGCGGCAGCTCGGCTGCCTCGGACGCCCTCAGCAACGAGCCCACGCGCACGCCCAGCAGGCGCAGGCGGCGGCTCAGGTCCACCCGCTTGAGGCATTGGCCAGCGGCGTGGCGTATGACTTTCGGGTCCGCCGTGTAGTGCTCGATGGTCTGATCGCGCGTAACACTCTTGAAGTCGTCGTAGCGCAGCTTGATGCCGATGGTCTTGCCGACATAGCCCTTGCGCTGCAGGTCGGCCGCCACGCGCTCGCACAGTGCCGTGAAGAGGGCACCGAGTTCAGCCTTGTCGCGCACCGCGTGCAGGTCGCGCTCGAAGGTGGTCTCGCGGCTCACGGAGACGGGCTCGCTCTCGGTGACGACGGGCCGATCGTCGCGGCCCCAGGCGGCCTCGTGCAGCCAGGTCCCGTAGCTCTTGCCGAAGGTCTGCACCAGCCAGGCCGGATCGCGCGCGGCAAGCTCGCCGATGGTCCGGATGCCCTGCGCCTGGAGTTTTTCGTCGGTCTTGGGGCCGATGCCGTTGATCTTGCGGCAGGGCAGCGGCCAGATCAGCGCCTGCAGGTCTTCGGGCATGACGATGGAGATGCCCCTGGGCTTGTTGAACTCGCTGGCCATCTTGGCCAGCAGCTTGTTGGGCGCCACGCCGATGGAACAGGTCAGGCCCGTGGCCTCGAGGATGCTCTTCTGGATCAGACGGGCCAGGACCCGTCCGCCCTCGCGCTGGCCACCGGGAACCTGCGTGAAGTCGATGTAGACCTCATCCACGCCGCGATCCTCCATGACCGGGGCGATTTCGGTGATGACCTCCTTGAAGCGGCGCGAGTAACGGCGGTACTCGTCAAAGTCCACCGGCAGCAGGATGGCCTGCGGACAAAGCTTCGCCGCCTTCATCAGCCCCATGGCCGAGCCCACGCCAAAGGCCCGTGCCGGGTAGGTGGCGGTGGTGATGACACCGCGGCCGGCGTAGTCCTTAAGCAGCGCAAACGCCGCCACCGGAATGTCCGCCAGCGGCCGGTCCGCATATTGCTGCAGCAAGGCGTCGTCGTCGCGCCGGCGCCGTCCGCCAATCACCACCGGCAGGCCCTTGAGTTGCGGGTAGCGCAGCAGTTCCACCGACGCGTAAAACGCATCCATGTCCAGGTGCGCAATACGGCGCGGCACTGCGGGGGTCTCGTTCGGCTCGGCGCTCACCCGGCAAGCATAGCGCGCCATATGCGCGGGTCCGTCCCCGGGCGCAGAATGCAGGCTGCGGCGGTACACCGCCCACAGGAGACACCATGCAGAAACGAATCTTTCTGGGCACGCTAGGCGCCACCGCCATTGCCGGCCTGAGCCCGACTGCCTCCGCACGGCCTGCCGCGGGCCCCGCCCTGCTTACGGTGACCGGCGCGATCGGCCGCGGCAACCGCGGGCCGCTGGACGCCGCTCTGGACCAGATGATGGCCAAGCAGCAGCTGCGTTTCGACAAGGCCCATGCCTTCGACTACGAGGACCTGCGCGCGCTGCCGGCGCTCACGATTCGTCCTACGCTGGAATACGACCGCAAGGTGCATGCCCTGCGCGGTCCGCTGCTGGTCGACGTGCTTCACGCGGCCGGCGTGCAAAGTCTGAGCACCCACAAGCTGGTGCTGCGCGCCATCGACGGCTACACCGTCAACCTGAGCCTGGCGCAGGCGCGGCACTACCGCTTCATCGTCGCCACACACCTGGACGGACGGCCCATGCCGCTGGGCGGCCTGGGCCCCTTATGGGCGGTGTTCGACACCGACCGCCACGCCGACGTAGCCGCCCGGCCGCTGGCCGAGCGCTACGCGCAGTGCCCCTGGGGGCTGTACCACGTGGACGTGCTGGCCACTCAGGCCGTCGGGTAGGTTCCCGGCAGCAGGATGCTGCTGTCGACCTTGTTGATGTCGGTGCGGCCACAGAAGGCCATGGTGATATCCAGTTCCTTGTGGATGATCTCCAGCGCCTTGGTGACACCCGCCTCGCCCATGGCACCCAGGCCATAGACCATGGAGCGGCCGATGTAGACACCACGTGCGCCCAGGGCACGGGCCTTGAGCACGTCCTGGCCCGAGCGGATGCCGCCGTCCATGTGCACCTCGATCTTGCTGCCCACGGCGTCCACGATGGGTGGCAGCGAATTGATGCTGCTGTCGGCGCCATCGAGCTGGCGACCGCCGTGGTTGGAGACGATCAGGGCATCGGCGCCGCTGTTGACCGCCAGCTTGGCGTCTTCCACGTCCTGGATGCCCTTGAGGATGATCTTGCCGCCCCAGCGCTTCTTGATCCACTCCACGTCGCCCCAGTTCAGGCGCGGGTCGAACTGCTGGTTGGTCCAGGCCGACAGCGAGCTCATGTTCTCGACGCCCTTGACGTGGCCGACGATGTTGCCGAACTCGCGGCGCTTGGCGCCCAGCATGCCCAGCGCCCAGCGCGGCTTGCTGGCGATGTTGATCATGTTGGGGATCGTGAGCTTGGGCGGCGCCGACAGGCCGTTTTTCAGGTCCTTGTGGCGCTGGCCGATGATCTGCAGGTCCAGCGTGATCACCAGCGCCGAGCAGTTGGCCGCCTTGGCACGATCGATCAGGCGCTCGATGAAGTCGCGGTCCTTCATCACATAGAGCTGGAACCAGAAGGGGTGCCCGCCGGTGCCCTCGGCGACGTCCTCGATAGAGCAGATGCTCATGGTCGAGAGCGTGAAGGGGATACCGAACCTCTTGGCCGCACGCGCCGCCAGGATCTCGCCGTTGGCATGCTGCATGCCCGTCAGGCCCACGGGCGCAATGGCCACCGGCATGGCCACGTCCTGGCCGATCATGGTGCTGCGCGTGGTGCGGCCTTCCATGTTGACGGCCACGCGCTGGCGCAGCTTGATCTTCTGGAAATCGCTCTCGTTGGCGCGGTAGGTGCTCTCGGTCCAGGAGCCGCTGTCGGCGTAGTCGTAGAACATGCGCGGCACGCGCTTCTGGGCCAGGACCCGCAGGTCTTCGATGTTGGTGATGACGGGCATCGGGAGTTCTCCAGGAAAAATTGCGTCTATCGTAATGGCAAGAATTGCGACCGGTCTTGCGGTTGTTGCTTAGTCAATCGCCGAAGCAGATGCCCAGGTCGCGTCCGGTCTGCAGGGTATCGGAATCGGCCGGCACGGCCTTCATGCGCCCGGCCACCTCCTCCAGCGGCACATAGACCACGTTGGGAAACGCCAGCGAGACCATCACCCCCGAATGGCCTTCGTCCAGCGCGCGCACGGCCGCCGTGCCAAAACGCTTGGCCGCCAGCCGGTCGAAGCTGGTCGGGCTGCCGCCGCGCAGCAGGTGCCCCAGCACCACGGCGCGCGCATCCTTGCCGGTGCGCCGGGCCAGCTCCTGCGCGACTTGTTCGCCGATGCCACCCAGCCGCTCCACGTGCCCGGCCTCGGCCGCCGCCAGCACCGCCCGCTGGCCGGCACGCGGCTGCGCCCCTTCGGCCACCATGACCAGGGTGTAGAGGCGGCCATGCGCATCGCGCTCGCGCACGGCGGCAGCCACCTTTTCGATGTCGTAGGCAATCTCGGGAATCAGGATCGCATGCGCCCCCCCGGAGATGCCGGCGTGCAGGGCAGTCCAGCCGGCGTAGCGGCCCATCACTTCCACCACCATCACGCGCTGGTGGCTCTCGGCCGTGCTGTGCAGGCGGTCCAGGCATTCGGTGGCGAACGAGACCGCCGTGTCGAAACCGAAGGTGGTGAAGGTCTTGTCCAGGTCGTTGTCGATGGTCTTGGGCACGCCCGCCACGCGCAGGCCGCGGCGATGGAATTCGTTGGCGATGGTCAGGCTGCCGTCGCCCCCCACAGCCACCAGCGCGTCGATCCCTTCACGATTGAAGTAATCCAGCACTTCCACCGAGCGGTCCACCTCGTCGGTGCTGCCGTCGGCCCGGCGCACGGGAAAGCGGAAGGGGTTGCCCTTGTTCGTGGTCCCCAGGATGGTGCCGCCCAGGTGCGAGATGCCACGCACGCGGTCGCGCGTCAGGCGCTCCACCCCGCCCTGCGGGTAGCGTCCCGGCTCCAGGATGCCGTTGTAGCCATCACGGATGCCCACGCACTCCCAGCCGCGGTTGGCCGCGGCCCACACCACGGAGCTGATGACAGCGTTGAGTCCCGGGGCGTCGCCGCCGCCGGTACTGATGGCGATACGTCGGATGGGCTTCGTCATGGCGGGCAGTGTAGCGCCTGCCCTAGCCCCTGCGGCAGCCCTGTCACCTGCGGGGCTGCCCAGACCGACCCGCGGCGTGCCGAATGCGGTAAGGTGTGGCCCGATCTAAAAGAATAATCTGAGGAGCAAGTTATGCAGTCGGATGTGCTCGTGATCGGCGGCGGCCTGGCAGGCATCGTGACCGCGCTGGAATGCCTGCGCGCGGGCCGCAGCGTCACCCTGGTGGACCGCGACACACCCGAACGCCTGGGCGGCCTGGCCCTCTGGGCCTTCGGCGGCATGGCCCTGGTGGGTACGCCACTGCAGGCGCGCATGAAGATCCCGGATACCCCCGAGGTCGCGCTGCGCGACTGGCTGCGATTCGGTGAACTGGGGCCGGACGACCACTGGCCCCGCCGCTGGGCCGAGTACTACGCGGAACACTCGCGCGCCCAGGTCTACGACTGGCTGCTGGTCCACGGCCTCAAGTTCATGCCCGCCGTCAACTGGGTGGAACGCGGCCTGCAGGGCGACGGCAACACGTTGCCGCGCTACCACGTGGTCTGGGGCACCTCGCGTGAACTGACGCGCCGCATGATCGCCGCCCTGCGCGAAGCCGGCGGCAACCGCCTCACCCTGCTGCACGGCCACCGCGTGACGGCGCTGGAGCGTCAGGGTGGCACGCTGAGCGGCGCGGTCGCTGTCGACGAAGCCAGTGGGCAGGAAGTACGCCTGACTGCGCCCGTTGTCGTGCTGGCCATGGGCGGCATCAATGGCAGCCACGAGCAGGCGCGTGCCCACTGGCCCAAGGACCGCCCCCTGCCCGCGACGATGCTCAACGGTGCCCACCCCTATGCCGACGGCGCGCTGCACCGGCTGGTGGCCAGCCTGGGCGGCCAGATCACGCATGCTGGCGAGATGTGGAACTACGCCGCCGGCTTCCCTCATCCCTTCCCGCACTTCGAAGGGCACGGGCTGTCCACCATCCCCTGCAAGTCGGCACTCTGGCTCAACCACCGCGGCGAACGCATCGGTCCCGAGCCACTGGTCACCGGCTTCGATACCCACTGGCTGTGCCAGCGGGTGGCGGTGCAGGACAAGCCCTGGACCTGGCACCTGCTCAACTGGCGCATCGCCGCCAGGGAATTTGCCATCTCCGGTGCCGAGCACAACCAGCGCATCCGCGACCAGCAGTTCCCGCTCTTCCTCAAGGAGCTGCTGTTCGGCAACCACCGCCTCGTGAAGCAGATGGCGACCGAAAGCCGGCACTTTCTGGTCGACGACACGCTGGCCGGCCTGGCCGCGAAGATGAACGCACTGGCGGGCACAAACGACGTGCGCCCCGAAGTGCTGCAAGCCACGGCCGATGCCTTCGATGCCAACTTCGCCAGCGGCAGCAAGCTGCACAACGACGACCAGATCCGCCGCATCCTGCACGCGCGCCAGTGGGGCCCGGACCGGCTGCGCACCTGCAAACCCGCGCCGCTGCAGCAGCGCGGCGCCGGTCCTTTCATTGCCATCCAGATGCAGCTCATCACGCGCAAGAGCCTGGGCGGCCTGCAGACCGACCTGCAAAGCCGCGTACTCGACGGCGCGGGCCAGCCCATCGCGGGCCTGTACTGCGTGGGTGAGGCTGCAGGTTTTGGCGGCGGCGGAGCCAGCGGCAAGCGCTCGCTGGAAGGCACCTTCCTGCCCGGCTGCATCCTGACGGCGCGCGCGGCGGCACGCTCCATCACCGGCAGCCCGTGATTCAACGCATCAAAAAACAAGAGAGGAGCACCCCATGCCCAATGGCGCCCAAGCCCTGCTGAAGACCCTGGTCGATGCCGGCATCGACGTCTGCTTCACCAACCCCGGCACCAGCGAGATGCACTTCGTCGCCGCGCTCGACAGCGAGCCGAAGATGCGCGCCGTGCTGTGTCTGTTCGAGGGCGTGGCGACGGGCGCCGCTGACGGCTACGCCCGCATGGCCGACAAGCCCGCCGCCACCCTGCTGCACCTGGGCTGCGGCCTGGGCAACGGCCTGGCCAACCTGCACAACGCGCGCAAGGGCAAGGTACCCATCGTCAACATCGTCGGCGACCACGCGACCTATCACACCCAGTACGAGGCACAGCTGCAATCCGACATCGAAACCGTGGCGCGCAACGTCTCGCCCGGATTCGTGCGCACGGCCCAGTCCACGGCCACGCTGTCGCGCGATGCGGCCGACGCCATCACCGCAGCCCGGGGCCTGCCCGGCCAGGTGGCCACGCTCATCCTGCCAGCCGACGTCTCCTGGAGCGACGGTGGCATGGCGGCACCGCCGCCCCCGTTGCCCATGCCTGCGCCCGCCGACGACACCACGGTGGCCGCCATCGCCCGCGCCATCCAGCAGGCCCGGGCCAGCGGTGGCCAGGCCGCCCTGCTGCTGGGCGGGCGCGCCCTGCGCGAACCCAGCCTGCTGGCCGCGGCGCGTATTGCCGCCCACAGCGGCGTCAAGCTGCTGGCCGAAGTCTTCCCCACCCGGCTGGAACGCGGCGCCGGCCTGCCCGCCGTGGAACGCGTGGCCTACCTCGCCGAACTGGCGGGGGTGCAACTGGCCGATGTGCAGCACCTCATCCTGGTGGACGCCAAGGCGCCCGTGTCATTCTTTGCCTACCCCGGCAAGAAAAGCTACCTGGTGCCCGAGACCTGCACCGTGCATGAGCTGGCCTCGCCCATGCAGGACACCACGGCCAGCCTGGACAAGCTGGCCCGCGCCCTGGGCGCGCAGGATGCCCAGCCCGTGTTGCAGCCCGCCCAGCGGCCAGGCCGACCGCGCGGCCGGCTCACCGCCGAGAAGGTCTGCAAGGCCGTGGGCCACCTGCTGCCGGACAACGCCATCGTCGTGGACGAGGCCATCACCTCCGGCCTGATGCTCGGGCGCTTCACCGCGGGCGCGCCGCGCCACGACCTTCTGACCCTCACCGGCGGCGCCATTGGCCAGGGCCTGCCCAACGCCGTGGGCGCGGCCATCGCCTGCCCGCAGCGGCCGGTGCTGGCGCTCATAGGCGACGGCACCTCGATGTACACCATCCAGGCCCTGTGGACGATGGCACGCGAGAAACTGAACGTCACCACGGTCATCTTCAACAACGCGTCCTACTCGGTGCTGAATGTGGAACTGGAACGGGTGGGTGCCGAGCGCATCGGCCCCAAGGCACGCTCGCAGCTCGACCTGCAGGGCCCGGCGCTCAATTTCGCCCAGATGGCCCAGGGTATGGGCGTGCATGCGGTGCGCGCCACCACGGCAGAGGAATTCACCCGGGCACTGGAAGCAGCGCTGGCCCAACCCGGCCCACACCTCATCGAGGCTGTGATCCCGGAAGCCCTCAGCGGGCTCAAGCGCAAGGTGCTGCCCTGGCTGCTGCGCTCACTGCCCAGCCTGCCGCCGGGCGTGGCGAGGGCGTTGAAGCGCAAGATTGCGCCGTGAACAGTGACAAAAGACCATGATCGAACCAGCGTCGCTGTCTTGCGAACTTGCTCACCGGCACATCAGTCAACCGTAAATCTCGCCTGCTTCAATGGCCCCCAGGAGCCGCGTCCAGTGAGGGTAAGCCAACCAAAGACAGACGCGAAAACTCCACCGACCAAACATGCAATGGTGCCATCCCACAGATGCAAAAACTGGTCGAGCTTGGCGCCGCCCGGGTCGTCAGTCTGATAAAGGACCTTCAACCGTTCGCCAATTGAATAGCGATGAAATGCGTCGGATGATGTAGGTGTAAAACGCACTACTGTGTCTGACCTCACAGCGAATTCGACCGTGGGAATTTTGGAGCCATGCGCAACGGCTATGACCGTACCAACAGTTGGAGTTGCTTGGTGCAGAAAGCGAGCTTCAACATAAAGCTGCCAGACTGCACCAACGAGACATAAACCGCCAAGGATCAATAGAAACCGGGCTATGCGTCGCTGGGTCTTGGCACTGAAGGCGTGGGTAATGTCCGTCATGTGCGTGCGAGCTATTGAGTCAAGCACGAGGGTGCACGGATGATGTGTGCGACCCCGAACCCGAATCAGCCGCAGGCGTGACCCGGCTCGTGCCCGCACGAAGGCACATCCGCCGCCGTAGCCGCGGCGGCCACCGGCGCGCCGTTCTTGAAGGTTTCGGTCGCGGTGTCGAAACCTTTTTCCTGCAGGTAGGCCACCAGGCCGGCGTCCATGCTCTCGGCATGGCCGGGGAACCACTCCACCAGCGCCTCGATCATGCTGCCGATGTAGGCCGGCTCGCCATTCAGCGCACGACGCTCCACTTCCTTCATCACCTCCAGCACGCTGTTGTGCTGGCCGAAATGGCAGAAGTCGGACGGGATGCCGCAGGCGCTCATCCAGCGCTCTTCCTGGGCGAAGTGTTCGATGGTGTGCTGCAGCAGCTCCTGGTAGACGGCCAGCTTGGTTTCGGCAGGCGCGGCCGTGGTGGCGTTGACCAGGTCGATGAATTCCTGGTGCGTGTGGTCGGTGCGGGCATCGCCCAGCACGAAGTGCTCGCCCCAGCTCAGGGTGTCGGTGGCAGACATGGTATTTCCTTGTTACTTGCCCAGACGGGCCTCGTGGCGCGCGATCTGCGCCTTGACCTGCGCGGGCGCGGTGCCGCCCAGGGTGCTACGGGCATTGAGCGAGCCGCGCAGCGACAGCACGTCGTACACGTCCTTTTCGATGTTCTTGTTGAACTGCTGAAGCACGGTCAGCGGCAGCTCGGACAGGTCGCAGTTGTGGCTGATGGCGGCCTTGACGGCGTGCGCGACGGTCTCGTGCGCATCGCGGAAGGGCAGGCCCTTCTTCACCAGGTAGTCGGCCAGGTCGGTGGCCGTGGCGTAGCCCTTGAGCGCAGCCTGCTCCATGGCCTGCGCGTTGACGGTGATACCGCCTTCGAGCTTGCCGGTCTCAGGGTTCAACTGGCCGCCCACCATCTCGGTGAAGATGCGCAGCGTGTCCTTCAGGGTGTCCACCGTGTCGAACAGCGGCTCCTTGTCTTCCTGATTGTCCTTGTTATAGGCCAGCGGCTGGCCCTTCATCAGGGTGATCAGGCCCATGAGGTGACCGACCACGCGACCGGTCTTGCCGCGCGCGAGCTCGGGCACGTCCGGATTCTTCTTCTGCGGCATGATGGACGAGCCGGTGGTAAAGCGATCGGCAATCCTGATGAAGCCGAAGTTCTGGCTCATCCACAGGATCAGCTCTTCGCTGAAGCGGCTGATGTGCACCATGACCAGCGAGGCCGCACCAGTGAACTCGATGGCGAAGTCACGGTCGCTCACCGCGTCCAGGCTGTTCTGGCAAACGCCGTCCATGCCCAGGGTGCGCGCCACGCGCTCACGGTCCAGCGGGTAACTGGTGCCGGCCAGCGCTGCCGAGCCCAGCGGCAGGCGGTTGACGCGTTTGCGCACGTCGGCCATGCGCTCGGCGTCCCGGGCAAACATTTCCACATAGGCCAGCATGTGGTGGCCAAAGCTCACAGGCTGGGCCACCTGCAGGTGGGTAAAACCGGGCAGGATCACATCGACGTTCTGCCCGGCTACGGTGAGCAGGGCCTTCTGCAGGTCGGTCAGCAGACCGCTGATGATGTCAATCTCGGTGCGCAGCCACAGGCGCACGTCGGTGGCCACCTGGTCGTTGCGGCTG
>DALYHW010000004.1:0-34864 GCA_031970695.1 Hylemonella sp. | reverse complement strand
CCAGGTCGTCGTAGACGCCGACCATGCCGGCGTTGACGATGCCCATGTCCATGCCCGCCTTGATCGCGTGGTACAGGAACACGGTATGGATGGCTTCACGCACCGGATCGTTGCCACGGAAACTGAAGGACACGTTGGACACACCACCCGAGACCTTGGCCCCGGGAAGATGGTGCTTGATCCAGCGCGTGGCTTCGATGAAATCCACCGCGTAGTTGTTGTGCTCCTCAATGCCGGTGGCAATGGCAAAGATGTTGGGATCGAAGATGATGTCTTCCGGCGGGAAATCGACCTCGTCCACGAGGATGCGGTAGGCACGCTCGCAGATCTCGATCTTGCGCTGGTAGGTATCGGCCTGGCCTTTTTCGTCGAAGGCCATGACCACCGTGGCCGCACCATAGCGCTTGATCAGCCGGGCCTGGCGCTTGAACTCTTCCAAGCCCTCTTTCATGGAAATCGAGTTCACGATGCCCTTGCCCTGGATACAGCGCAGGCCCGCCTCGATCACGTCCCATTTGGAGGAGTCGATCATGATGGGCACGCGTGCGATGTCCGGTTCGCTGGCGATCAGGTTGAGGAAGCGCACCATGGCCGCCTTGCTGTCGAGCATGGCCTCGTCCATGTTGATGTCGATCACCTGCGCGCCGTTTTCGACCTGCTGGCGCGCCACGGCGAGCGCCTCCTCGAACTGGCCGTTGAGGATCATGCGCACAAAGGCCTTGGAGCCGGTGACGTTGGTGCGTTCGCCGACGTTGACGAACAGGCTGTCCGCGCCGATGGTGACCGGCTCCAGGCCGGACAGCTTCATGGGGGAGACGGAAATTTCGGACATGGGGCTCACCTGGAACGGACAAGACAGGTGAGCGTCGTTGCACAAGAGAATGCTTCCAAGCCTGACCGGTCAGGCCGACCGGCTGCAACGCTCCTTGGAAGAACCGGGATTTTACGCGCTCATATCGGCTTGTGCTGGGCGGGTGTACTGAATGACGGTGTTTGGCGTCAAGACACCCGCGTTCAAAACAAAACGGCCGGGGCAAAGCACCGGCCGTTTGCGGACGCAGAACCGACGCGGCCCTGCCCTCGTCTCAGTAGTAGAAGAAGATGCTGACCGCCATGTGGTCACCGCGTTTTTCCTCACCGGTGCCGCCGCTGTCTTCTGCCAGCTTGAAGTTCTCGCGTACGAATCGCAGGCTCACACCGCTTACGAAGCTACGCTCGTCCTTGGGCGGCGAGAAGAGGTACTGCCCCTCCAGGACGGCACCCGTGGTGCTGTCGTAGTTGCCCGTGCCGGAATAGGTTGAGGCCACGCCAGTTCCCGTCACCTTTGCGTTGTAATTCTTGCGCGCGCCCAGTCCCAGACGGAACTGCTCGCTCACGGCGTAAAAACCAAGAACTTCAAAGGGGTTGCGGAAGAAATCAAACTCACCATTCGAAGCCACCACCCGATTGCGCTGCTGGCCCAAACTGGCCTGAACGGAAATGGTGTCGGTAATACGCAGATCACCACCGATCGCCATGACCCAACCGGTGCCAGCCAACAATTCAAAACTGGATCCGTCGGTATAGCTCCCGTGGACCAACTGGTCGCCACCCCAGCCGTAGGCGAGGCTGCCAAAAAGGCGAACCTTGGGTGCTTCGGCGTGCGCTGCCACGGCGGCGGCGGCTGCCAGCATAAAACCGATCAGCCATTTTTTCATTTGTCTTCCTTCCCGTACGATATGAAATCAAAGATGAGCCAGTTTTTCATAGAGCAAGACAATGTCCAAGCCAAAACCACGACGGGCCGCTGAATCGTTGCAAAGCAGCCACCGCGCATGGTCGGCGACGCGGGCCGTGGCCCCTCAGGCCGGGTGTAACGGAATCACACGTCGCGAAACCACGGCACGGGCTCGCAGCTGACCGCAACCGCCGTCGACGTCCTGGCCGGCCGACTGGCGCAGCTTGGTCAGGATGCCCCGCCGGTGCAGGCGCCGCGCGAGATCGGCCGCGGACTCCCAGGACGGGCGGCGGTAGGGCAGGCCCTCGACCGCGTTGTAGGGGATCAGGTTGAGAATCGCGTACCGGCCTTGCAGCAGTCGCACCAGACCCTCGACCTCTTCATCCGTGTCGTTGATGCCTTCGAGCAGCGTCCACTGGTACTGGATCGGGTAGCCGCTGGCACGCGCGTAGCGCTCGCCAGCCTCCACCAGTTCCTCCGGTGCAAGTCGCGGTGCGCGCGGCAGCAACTGCGCGCGCAGGTCGGCACGTGTGGTGTGCAGCGAGAGCGCCAGCGCCGGCTTCACGCGGCCTCGCGGCAGGGCCTCGAACGCACGCGGGTCGCCCACCGTGGAAAACACCAGGTTCTTGTGGCCGATGTTACCCGCCGTGCCGAGCAGGTCGATGGCTTCCAGCACGTTGTCCAGGTTGTGCGCCGGTTCGCCCATGCCCATGAAGACCACACGCTGCACCGGCTGGCGCGCACGCGCCAGCGCCACCTGCGCCACGATTTCGGCGCTGCCCAGCTGGCGTACCAGCCCCGTGGTACCGGTCATGCAGAAGGTGCACCCCACGGCACATCCGACCTGGGTGGACACGCAGAGCGCAGGGGTGCGGCCCGGCGGCATGTGCACGCTCTCCACCAGCTGACCGTCGGCCAGCGCCACGACGCGGCGCAACGAGCCGTCCTCGCCTGGGTGTTCGGAATGCGTACAGGCCAGCGCCGCGAGATCCCGCTCGATCTCTGGCAGGGCCTGGCGCAACGAGGTCGGCAGGAAATTCTCGATCGGCCGTTTGCCGTGGGTCTGCGGCAGGGCTTGCGACCACAGGCGCAGCACCCGGTGCTCGTGACGCGGATTGGCCCCGAGGGCTCGCAGGCGCTGGCGCAGGGCCTCGATGCGCATGACGGCTCCCGGGCCGCGACTCAGGCGGCCTCGCGGTAGAACGGTCCGTTGCCGCCCAACGCGCGCGTGGCCAGCGGCGTCACCGCGTCGTGGATGGCGCCGATGTGCTCAGGCGTGGTGCCGCAGCAACCGCCCACGACATTGACCAGGCCCTCGGCAGCAAACTCGCGCAGCAGGCGGCTGGTGACCTCGGGGGTTTCGTCGAAGCCGGTTTCGCTCATCGGATTGGGCAGGCCCGCGTTGGGGTAGCAGCTGATGTAGGTATCCTCGGCCACCTTGGCCAGTTCCTGGATGTAGGGACGCATGAGGGTCGCGCCAAGCGCGCAGTTCAGGCCCACGGCGAGCGGGCGCACGTGGCGCACGCTGTGCCAGAACGCCGTAACCGTCTGGCCGCTGAGGATGCGGCCCGAGGCATCGGTCACGGTACCGCTGATGATGAGGGGCAGGCGCTGGCCCGAGGCCTCGAAGTATTCCTCGATGGCGAACAGCGCCGCCTTGGCGTTGAGCGTGTCGAAGATGGTTTCGAGCAACAGCACATCGGCACCGCCCTCGACCAGGGCCTCGACCTGCGCATAGTAGGCGGCACGCAGTTCCTCGAAGTTCACGTTGCGCGCCCCCGGGTCGTTCACGTCCGGGCTGATGCTGGCGGTGCGGGGCGTGGGGCCCAGGGCGCCGGCCACAAAACGCGGATGGTCGGGTGTGCTGTACTTGTCGCAGGCCTCGCGCGCCAGCCGGGCCGACGCGAGGTTCATCTCGCGGGCCAGGTGCGCCATGTCGTAGTCGGCCTGGGCGATCGTGGTGGCGCCGAAGGTATTGGTCTCGATCAGGTCAGCACCGGCGGCCAGGTAACGCTCGTGGATGTCGCGAATGACGTCGGGCCGGGTCAGGGACAACAGCTCGTTGTTGCCCTTGACGTCCTTGTGAAAGTCCTTGAATCGCTCGCCGCGGTAATTCGCCTCGCTGAGCTTGAAGCGCTGGATCATGGTGCCCATGGCGCCGTCGAGGATGACGATGCGGCGGGCAAGAATACCTGGCAGGGTTTGGGCGCGGGTGTATTGCAGCGGCTTCATAGGTCCGTATTGTAGGAAGGGCGCGGTCCGCGACCTTGCGCGTCGCCAAAACCCGGGACAATAGCGGGCATGAAACATCTGATGCCCCAGGAAGCGTGGGCCTTCCTGCAGCAACAAACGGACGCGCTGTTCATCGACGTGCGCATGGAAATCGAGTCCCTCTACGTTGGCCGCCCCCCGGGCGTGGTCAACATTCCCTGGTACGAATACCCCGAGCTGACACCGGACCCGGCCGCCTTCGTGGCGGCGGTCGATCGCGAGACTGGCGGGGTGAAGGACCGCCCATTGGTCCTGCTGTGCCGCAGCGGCAAGCGCACCCTGGATGCGGGGCAAGCCCTGACCCGGGCCGGCTACACCGAGGTCTACAACGTGCTGCACGGCTTCGAAGGGGATCTCGACGATCACTTCAAGCGTTCCACGCTCAACGGCTGGCGTCACGACGGCCTGCCCTGGGAGCAGATGTAGCCTTGGCCCTGCAAACCATCCTGCGTGAGGTCTTTGGCTACGAAGCCTTCCGCGGGCCGCAGCAGGCCATCGTCGAGCATGTGAGTGCTGGCGGCGATGCCCTGGTGCTCATGCCCACCGGCGGCGGCAAGTCGCTGTGCTACCAGGTGCCCGCCATTGCGCGCCAGCGGGCAGGGCACGGCACGACCATCGTCGTCTCGCCACTGATCGCGCTGATGCATGACCAAGTGGGTGCGCTGCACGAAGCCGGGGTCGAGGCGGCCTTTCTCAATTCCAGCCTCACCGGCGAGGAAGCAGCCCTGGTTGAAAAGCGCCTGTTGCGCGGCGAGCTGACGCTGCTCTATGCCGCGCCCGAGCGGGTAACGACCCCGCGTTTCCTGGCGCAGCTCGATTCATTGGCGGAGCGTGGCCAGCTGGCCCTGTTTGCCATCGACGAGGCGCACTGCGTGAGCCAGTGGGGCCACGACTTCCGGCCCGAGTACCGTTCGCTGACCGTGTTGCACGAACGCTATCCGGCCGTGCCCCGCATCGCGCTGACCGCGACCGCCGACGCACTCACGCGGGCCGACATCGTGGAGCGCCTGCAGCTGGACCAGGCGCAGCAGTTTGTCAGCAGCTTCGACCGGCCCAACATCCGGTACACCATCGTCGAAAAAAAGGACGCGCTGACCCAGCTGCTGCGCTTCGTCGAACGCGATCATGAGGGTGAATCCGGCATCGTTTACTGCCAGTCGCGCAAACGGGTGGAAGACGTCGCACAGTCCTTGTGCGAGGCCGGCGTGCAGGCCCTGCCCTACCACGCGGGCCTGGATGGCGCGGTGCGCCAGCGGCATCAGGACCGCTTCCTGCGCGAGGAGGGGCTGGTCATGGTGGCCACGATCGCTTTTGGCATGGGTATCGACAAGCCGGACGTGCGTTTTGTGGCCCATCTGGACATGCCCAAGAACATCGAGGGCTACTACCAGGAAACCGGCCGCGCCGGGCGCGACGGCGCGGCGGCCGATGCGTGGATGGCCTATGGCCTGCAGGACGTGGTGAACCAGCGCCGCATGATCGACGAAAGCCCGGCCAGCGAGGAATTCAAGCAGGTCATGCGCGGCAAGCTCGACGCGCTGCTGGCGCTGGCCGAGGCCACCGACTGCCGGCGCGTGCGCCTGCTCGCTTATTTCGGAGAGAAGAGCGAACCCTGCGGCAATTGCGACAACTGCCTGCACCCACCGGCGGTACACGATGGCACCGAACTGGCGCGCAAGCTGCTGTCGTGCATCTACCGCGTCCAGCAGGCCAGCGGCATCAGCTTTGGTACCGGCCACGTCATGGATATCCTGCGCGGCAAGGAGACGGAAAAGGTCCGTCAATACGGGCACGAGGGCCTGAGCACATTTGGCATCGCGCGGGACAGCAGCGAAAGTGAGTTGCGTGCCGTAATGCGCCAGCTGATCGCCATCGGCGCCGTGTCGGTGGATGGCGGCATGTTCAACACCCTCCAGCTGACCGAAGGGTCACGCGCCGTGCTCAAGGGGGACGTCAAGGTCCAGCTGCGTGAATCGGTCGCCATGCCAGCGGCCAAACGCAGCCGTCGCAGCAGTGCGCTTGCGCCGGCCGCGCAGGAGCTCGGGGTGGACGACCAGGTGCGTTACATCAACCTCAAGGCCTGGCGCGCCGAGGTCGCGCGGGCCCACAACCTGCCCGCCTACGTGATCTTTCATGACGCCACGCTGGCCGAGATTGCGCGACGGCGGCCTACCTCGCTCGATGATCTGCAGGGCATCAGCGGCATCGGCGCCAAGAAGCTCGAAGCCTATGGTGCCGATGTGCTGCGGGTGGTCGCCGACGGAACGTGAGGGGAAGCGGGGCGGCGCCCGTGGGGACAAGCGCCCCGCAGGGCGCCAAGTGGCCGGTCAGTGACGGCGGAAGCTGCTTTCGTAGGACATGGCGGCAGCCGACATGGTGTTTTGCAGCCGCTCGATGGCGCGGCTGTGACGCTGCATCTTGGAGGTGTCACGCAGCTGCTGACGATGGTGCTGCATCAGCTTGTCGAACTTGGCACGGCAGGGGTCGAGCACGCCAGCGAGGTGCAAGGCGATGTACGCCACATGATCGGCATGGGTCTGGCGGAACTCGTCCGTCCACTGCTTGAAAAGCTGCCACTTGTAGGTGCCCTTCTCGGGCACCTTGATGACGTCCTTGCGCATGATCTTCTGTCCTTTGCGGCGGGCCCAACGACTTTGACCTGTTTGCCGGGACCATCCCGGCCGGCCCATGAAGGCAACCGCCATGGACCTATCACGCACCAGACCCGCCGGCGGTTGACAGGATCGCCGCAGGTCTCGCAAAGGACCTGTTTCAGGGCGCAACAAAACCCCTATATTCAGTCAACTATTGCATGAAGCCGACGCTGCGGCTTTCCCGAACCTCGGGCTTGAGCCGATGCTCGGCTTCGAGCTGCTCGAGAAACTCGGTGGCCTCAAAGCCCTCGCCGAGGATCTGGGCTTGCCGCTTGACCGCGGCGAAATCACCGAGGCAAAGCTGCTCCAGCTGGTCCAGCCGATGCGACAGGGAAAGGGAAAGCCCTGCGGCCTCCCCGTCCAGTACCTCGGCCACGAACATGGCCCGGCGCTGCTCCCGCGTCAGGGGCCGGAAGCGGATCTTGAAAGTGAAGCGGCGCAAGGCGGCCTGATCGATCCGGTCAAACAGGTTGGTGGTGCAGATGAAGACTCCCTTGTGCCGCTCCATGCCCTGCAACATCTCGTTCACCTCGGTCACCTCGTAGGTGCGCTGCGCGCCGCGCCGGTCCTGCAGGAAGCTGTCCGCCTCGTCCAGCAGCAGCACGGCATTCTCGGCCTGGGCTTCGGCGAACATGGCCGCCATGTTCTGCTCGGTCTCCCCGATGAATTTGCTGACCAGATCACTGGCCTGGCGCACCAGCAACGGACGACCCATGGCATCGGCGATGTGCTCGGCCAGGGCGGTCTTGCCACTGCCCGGCGGACCAAAGAAGCACAGGCTGCCGTGACCCCGGGCCTGCAGCGCCTGCACGATACGCGGCAACTCGAAGCGGCTTTCCACATTCAGCAGCCCGAGGTCATAACGTGTGACGCTGCCGCGCGCCGGGCTCTGCGGGCCGCGGCTGCCCAGGGCCTGGTCGGCATTGCGCAACTGGCGTTCGATCAGTTCCTCCGCGGCGCGGCTCGCGCTGGCCTCCTCGCCGGGTATCGCGACCAGTCCGGCAAAACGCACCGCCGTCTGGATCTGGGCCGGCGTCAGGCCCCGGCGGGCAACCAGGCGGGCGACGAAGGCGTCGGACACCGGCACTCCATCCAGCGTGCGGCGCACCAGTTCCTCGCGGGCGCCAGGCGGGGGCGAACGGAGTTCGAGGTGGTAGGCAAAACGCCGCCGGAATGCCGGATCGATCTGGTCGATGTGGTTGGTGATCCAGATCGTCGGCACGGCATTGGATTCGAGAATCTGGTTGACCCAGGCCTTGCCGCTGACACTGGCGCTGGCCTGCGGACCGGTCTTCTCGGCCCGCGCCAGCAGCTGGGCCGCCTCGCTGCTGATCGGTGGAAACACGTCCTCGACCTCATCAAACAGCAGTGCTGCCTGGGCGCTGCCCCTGAGGAAGACCTGCGCGATCTGCAGGGAGCGATATCGCTCGCGCCCGCTCAGCGAGTTGCCGTCGCGATCGGCGTATTCCACCTCGAACAGCTCCAGCCCGGCCGACTGGGCCGCCACCTTGGCCAGCTCGGTCTTGCCAGTACCCGGCGGCCCGTAGAGCAACACGTTGACGCCGACCTCGCGCCGGGCAACGGCATTTCGCAGCAGGGCCCCGAGCAGCTGGGCCTCCTCGCCGACAAAGGAAAAGTCCTCCGGTGTCAGCGCACTTTTGCTCGCCGGCCGCGTGAACACCGCCATCAGTTCGGCCTGGTCCCGGTATTCGCGCATCAGTACGGGCGGCAGCTTTTCACTGACCTTCATGAGGTCCGCCAGGTCGGTGATGTTGTGCTCGGAGATCAGGTTGTCCACCAGGCCGATGCGTTCCAGGCGGGAACCGGCGCGCAAGGCCTCCCCCACCTCCTGCGCTTTCACACCCGCCACCTCGGCGATGACCGCGTAGGCCTCGGCCGCGTTGCTGACCTTGAACTCCACGAGCAGGCTGCGCAGTTCGCGCTGGTAGCGCGTCAGGGTGCCGTACAGCAGCAGCGCCCGCTCGGCCCGGTTGAGCTGCAACAGGCCAGCCAGGGCGTCGATGTTCTTCTGGACCAGGGTTGATTGCTTCTTCAGCGTCTGGCGCAGCCAGTCGCCCGTGGCGTTGAGCACGGCCATCAGGTCGCGCGGCTGGCTGCGTGCGTAGTCATCCAGATAAAAAAACAGCGTACCTTCTTCATAGGGACCGCGCCAGTCGCCATGGCGATCGAGGAAGGCCGCCATGTCCAGACCCTCGTGCCCGGACCACTGTTCGTTGCCGGCGCAGCGGCGCGCCAGGAACTCCCGCAGGCGCTGCAACACCGGCAGCGGCCAGACCAGGTGCCGGCCGGTCAGTTCGATCACCCCGTGGAGGTCGCGGCGCGCGTTGAAGGCGCCGCCCATGCGCTCGACCAGCGTCAGCACGAATTGCGTGCACATCAGGTCCAGCACCTGCGCATCACGCAGGCCCGGCGAATACAGTCGGGTTCCGTCTGTCTTGTCGATCAGCGATCGCTTGACCATCCAACGTCCTCCGTGCGGATGCGCCGGCCAGCTGGCCGGCGGGCCCACGATAGCGCAGACGCCGCTTGCTGGGAAGCCCTCGGAAAAAGCGCGGGGATGGCCGGCGTGGACTTGACTTTGCGGCGCCCCCGGGCCACGCTGGGAGGCTGGCTATTTCGGTGATTCCGCAACTATGTAAAATTGCGGCTCTTCCGAGCCATCAAGATCAACGAGGAAACACCATGTCCCAGCAGAACCAGTCGACCGATCCCATCGAGAACATCGTCCACACGGCACCCGTGGTCATTCCCGTGCTGGGCGGCCTGATGATTTTCCTGCTCGCCTTTATCGCCGTCTTCATGGCCTGATGACCCGCCCGGCGCCGGCGGCTCAGCCGCCCGTGCGCTGCGGCATGATGTGGACCCCCTCCCGGGGGATCTGCACCAGCAGTTTCTTTCCCACCCCCGCATCGAGCCGCCGCAGTTGCGCGGTGGACAGGTTCAGCGTCAGTTTTTCCGCCGGCAGCTGAACGGGCACCAGCGTGCACAGGCTGGTTTCGCCCAGCGACATCATCTCGGCCAGCTCACAGAGCACCCGGTTCACCGGTGTCGCTGGTGCCGGCGCAGCGTCTTGCGCCAGCACGTCCACGTGTTCCCCCGCGAGCACCCAGGTGACGGCCACCCCGTCGTCGAGGCGGTGCTTGTCGATCACCTGCAACGCCAGGCTTGCGCCACGGCCATCTTCCCAGTGCAACAGCCCCAGGTCCGCGGGCTGCCGATGGAAGTGCCCACGGAAGTGGTTCTGGATGCCCACCAGGTCGGCCACCCGCGCGTTGCGCGGGCTGGCAAACACCTTGTCCGGCGGGCCGCTCTGCAGGGTCACCCCGGCGTCGACGATCACCACACGGTCGGCGAGGCGGCGGGCCTCGGACAGATCGTGGGTGACCAGCACCATGGGGGTCGAGACCTGCTGGCGCAAGGCGGCGAGTTCACGGTACAGGGTCTGGCGCGTTGGCGCATCCACTGCCGAGAAGGGCTCGTCGAGCAAAAGCACACCGGGCCGGGCGCCGGTGTCGCCCGTCCCCGTGATCCGTCGCAAGGCCCGCGCCAGCGCCACACGCTGCTGCTGGCCGCCGGAGAGCTGCGCCGGACGGCGTTGCTCCAGGCCAGCCAGGCCCAGGCGCTCGAACAGCGCACGCAGCGTGGGGTCCCGCTGGATGTCGAGGTCAGCCGGGCAGGCGACCGCCACATTTTCCAGTGCGGTGAGGTGTGGAAACAGGGCGTAATGCTGGAAGACCAGGCCGACCCGCCGCTCCTGTGGCGTGCGCCGGATCCCCTGGGCGCTGTCGAACCATACCGAGTCGCCCACGGTGATGCGGCCCCGCAGCTGCGGCGCCTGCAGCAAACCGGCCACGGCACGCAACAGGGAGGTCTTGCCGCTGCCCGAGGGGCCGACCAGTGCAATGAGTTCGCCCGCCGCGCAGTCGAATTCCGCGGCCAGCGGCATTGGCACGCGGTTGTCCAGCCGTACCTTGAGATCGGGCATCAGCGCTCCTGCAGCGTGCGGGCGGCAGCCTGCCGGCGCTCGGCTGCAAACACCAGGGCGAGCGCAGCCAGCGACAACAGCACCAGGGCCAGCGCCATGCTGTGCGCGCCGGCCAGGTCGAAGGCCTGGACCCGGTCATAGATCGCGACACTCAAGGTACGCGTTTCGCCGGGGATGCTGCCGCCGACCATGAGCACGACGCCGAACTCGCCCAAGGTATGGGCCACCGTGAGCGCGACGCCAGCGAGCAGTCCCGGCCAGGCCAGAGGCAGTTCGATTTTCCAGAAGGTGCGCCAGCCGCTCAGGCCCGACACCCAAGCCGCCTCCCGCAGACTGTGCGGCAGCGCGGCGAACGCCCGCTGGATGGGCTGCACCATGAAGGGCAGGTTCACCAGCACGCTGGCCAGCAGCAGGCCCTCGAAGCTGAAAACCAGCCGCAGGTTGAGCGCCGCAGCCAGCCAGGCGCCGAGCGGCGAGCCCTGTCCAAAGGCCAGCAACAGGTAGAAACCGATCACGGTGGGGGGCAGCAGCAGGGGCAGGGTCAGCAACGCCTCGACCAGGGGCTTGCCACGCGAGGTCGTCATCGCCAGCCAGCGCGCCAGCAGCAGCGCCGGCGGCAGCAGCACCAGCGCCGTGGCGGCGGCCAGCAACAGGGAGACTCGGGCGGCCTGGTAATCCATGTGCCGATTATGGATGGCGAGGCCGCCTGCTCAGGTCGCGAAGCCGTAGCGCCGGAACACCTCGGCCGCACCCGGCGTCCGCAAGAACTCGTACAGACGCAGCGCCTGTGGTGGCGGGCTGCCGACGAGCACCATGCGCTGGCGCAAGGGTCGGTGCAACGATTCGGGCAAGAGCACATGCCGCGTCTGCCGGGCGATTTCAGGCGCGAGGGCCAGCGCCAGCGCTGTGATGCCTGCCTGCGCGGCCCCGGTGGTGACGAACTGGGTGCTCTGGGCGATGTTTTCGCCAAGCACGAGTTTGGCCTGGGCCTGTTCCCACAGCCCCAGCTGCTCCAGGGCTTCCCTGGCCGCGCGGCCGTAGGGCGCGTGCTCGGGGTGCGCAATCGCAAACTTGGTCAACGAGCCCCAGACGGCGCGCAGGCCCTTGAGCTCCGGATCCAGGCCGATGCGCGAGTCCGCGGGTACCAGCAGTGCGATGCGGCCCAGGCCATAGATTTCGCCCAGGTCTCGCCCTCCGCCCGCCAGGGATCGCGTCAGCCCCGCCTGCGCGAGTTGCTGAACCCAGCTTTCGTCGGCTGACATGAACAGATGCACGGGCAGGCCCTGGCGGATCTGGCGGGCGAAGTTGCCGGACGAGCCAAAGCTGGCTTCCACCCGGATCCCGCTGTCCTGCGTGAACTTGCGCAGCAATTCGGGCAGCACGAACTTGAGGTCACTGGCCGCGGCCACCCGCACGAGCGGCTCCTGCGCCCGCAGCCAGGCAGGCAGGGCGGCGCCCAGCATGGCGAGGCCAGCTCCGACCAGAGCCCGGCGCGGTCCCGACGCAACTGGCACCGTCGGGGCCGTCCTGCGAGCTCGCATAACGTTATGCATTTTTTGCATGAGTTTTGTCCGTAACCCGGATGTAACGGCATTCCCCGGTTCATACAATGGCCCGCACCACAGGCGGCCCGACCGGTTTGGGCGCCCGCGGCGATCCGTCTTTTCCAAGCCGGTCCCTGCCGGATGGGCCCGGGGCCGGCTTCGAAAAGATCATTACAACCTGGAGCCTACTCTATGAATTCTCCCGCGATGCAGGGCATCAATCTGAATGCCCCGAGCTACGTCAAGCACGCCCGGCTGCTGGCCTGGGTCGCCGACATGGCCGCCCTGTGCAAGCCCGACGCCATCTACTGGTGCGACGGCAGCGACGAGGAATACAAGCGTCTGTGCGACCAGCTGGTCCAGGCCGGTACCTTCATCAAGCTCAACGCCGCCAAGCGCCCCAACAGCTTCCTGTGCCGCTCCGACGCCAGCGACGTGGCGCGCGTGGAAGACCGCACCTTCATCTGCTCGGCACGCAAGGAAGACGCCGGCCCGACCAACAACTGGGTCGAGCCGGGTGAGATGCGCGCGCTGCTGCAATACGGTACGAAGGACGGCAAGGCTGCCCTCTTCAACGGCTGCATGAAGGGCCGCACCATGTACGTGGTGCCCTTCTCCATGGGCCCGCTGGGCAGCGACATCGCCCACATCGGCGTCGAGCTGTCTGACAGCCCCTACGTGGCCGTCAACATGAAGCTCATGACCCGCATGGGCAAGGCCGTGTATGAGGTGCTGGGTGCCGATGGCGAGTTCGTACCGGCCATGCACACCGTGGGCGCGCCCCTGCAGCCCGGCCAGAAGGACAGCACCTGGCCCTGCAACCAGACGAAGTACATCGTCCACTACCCCGAGACCCGCGAGATCTGGTCCTACGGTTCCGGTTACGGCGGCAACGCGCTGCTGGGCAAGAAGTGCTTTGCGCTGCGCATCGCCTCGAACATGGGCCGCGACGAAGGCTGGCTGGCCGAGCACATGCTGATCCTGGGCGTGACCAGTCCCAAGGGCAAGAAGTACCACGTGGCCGCGGCCTTCCCCAGCGCCTGTGGCAAGACCAACTTCTCCATGCTGGTGCCCCCGAAGGGCTTCGAAGGCTGGAAGGTCACGACCATCGGCGACGACATCGCCTGGGTCAAGCCGGGCAACGACGGCCGCATGTACGCCATCAACCCCGAGGCGGGCTACTTCGGCGTCGCGCCGGGTACCAACTACCTGACCAACCCGAACTGCATGGAGTCGCTCAAGAGCGACGTCATCTACACCAACGTGGCGCTGACCGACGACGGCGACGTGTGGTGGGAGGGCATGGACGGCGCCGCGCCGGCCCACGCCATCGACTGGCAGGGCAAGGACTGGACCCCGCAGATCGCCAAGGAAACCGGTGCCAAGGCCGCCCACCCGAACTCGCGCTTCACCGTGGCCGCCACCAACAATCCGGCGCTCGACCCCGACTGGGACAACCCCAAGGGCGTGCCGATCGACGCCTTCATCTTCGGCGGCCGCCGCTCCAACACGGTACCGCTGGTGACCGAAGCGCGCAACTGGGTGGAAGGCGTGTACATGGCCGCCACCATGGGCTCGGAAACCACGGCGGCCATCATCGGCCAGCAAGGCGTGGTGCGCCGTGACCCGTTCGCCATGCTGCCCTTCACCGGCTACCACATGGGCGACTACTTCCAGCACTGGCTCAACATGGGCGAGAAGGTTGCGGCCAAGGGCGGCCGCCTGCCGGCCATCTTCACGACCAACTGGTTCCGCAAGGGCGCCGACGGCAAGTTCGTCTGGCCCGGCTACGGCGAGAACATGCGCGTGCTGAAGTGGATGATCGACCGCATCGAGGACGAAGCCAAGGGCAAGGAACACTTCTACGGCCTCTCCCCGAGCTACGAGGAGTTCAACTGGAACGGCCTGGACTTCACGCCCGAGCAGTTCCATACGGTGACGAACATCGACAAGGTCCAGTGGCTGGAAGAACTCAAGCTGCACGACGTGCTGTTCGAGCAGATCGATGCGCGCCTGCCCAAGGCGCTGCGCGACACCCGCGCCCGGATCGAGAAGTTGCTGACGGCGGCCTGATCCGGCCGGTGCAGCAAGAAGGGGGCGATCATCGCCCCCTTTTCTTTTGGGTCGCCGGCCTGGCGCTTCAGCGGGTCGTCGCCGTAGCAGGCTCGGTCTTGCCCGGATCGGCCGCCAGGATGACGCCGCGGCTGGCACGGATGCCCGTGGACTCGCGCAGGCGCAAGGCCACGGCCTGGGGCGTCAGCCCCTGGGGCACGGCGAAGGTGCCGGAGGTCTTGAGGTAACGGCCCACCCGCATGCGGAATGCCGGGTTCTCCGGCTGGCCCTGGGGCGGATAGACCCACTGGGTCGAGCGGCCGTCCTGCAGGCCGAGCACAACGATCTCCAGCGTGCCCTCATAACGGCGCCCCTCGTTCAGCACGGAAAACTCGTAGCGCAACTGGTTCGGTGCGGCGCGATCGGCCACCACCTCCAGCGTCTGGATATCGAGGCCGTCGACCCGGCGTGCCTCGGTGACCTCCAGCAACATCTGCTCAGGCACGGTCGCCAGCGGATGATCGGCCCCCTCGGCGGCGGGGTTGGCGGACAGGCTTGCCGCCGAGCCGGCCTCGGCGCGATGTCCGCGCTCGTACTGCACACCGGCATAGAAACAAAGCGCCCCGAGCAATGCGAGGACAACGCCCTTGAGGACCAGCTGAACCAGGGCCAGCCACAGGGGCACGGGCTCGGTGATGACGATGTTGGTGTTCACGCGTGTGAACAAGGTCCGGCCGAGGGAAGAAGACACGTCCATAAAACTCTGTACGAGAGATGGCTGGGGGCCAGAAATTCCTGCAATGCGCGCGGTTCGCGGGCCGCGTTGCAAAAAGTATATTGGTTTTATGCGCTTGCGGTCGCCTCGTGCCTCGCCCGGACAACAAAAAGCCACCGCAAGCGGTGGCTTTTCTCACGACGCAGCGGGCGGGGATCAGGCTTCGCTGCGGCTGCGCGCGGCCTGCAGGTCGGCCATGATGCGCGGATCCTTGCGCGCCATGTCCCACAGGCGCTCGTCGGCACGGCGACGCGCGACATTACGCGACCAGGCATCGAGGCCGGCCACGGCGCCGCGCGACAGCTGGCGTGCGGTGGGCGCCAGCAGGGCCAGTGCCGCAAAACCCACGACCCACAGCAGCACCCAGGCGGCGAGCAGGTGACCATCGGCCCAGGTTTCCATGAGCTGGTCGGCCACCACGAGCAGGGCAGCCACCATCGCGGCGAGCAGCACGGCAGCCAGGCCACGGGTCGCATCAAAACCGCGACGGATGCTCTGGACGGTGCCAACCACGTTCTCGAAACGCCCGATGGCGGCGTGACGGGTGGGGTAGTCGATATGGACAAAGCTCTGGTTCATGGTGGACCTCCTGGATAAATCTGCTGCAGTGCCGCAATATTAGGGTTTCCACTACTGTGATTCAACTTTATATTGTTGATGTTAGACATTCACATTAGTGATAAATTAGGCAGCCATGGCCGAACTGAATTTCCGCACCCTGGATCTGAACCTGCTGCGGGTATTCAACGAAGTCATGACCGAGCGCAGCCTGACTAAGGCTGCCAGCAAGCTGGCACTTACTCAGCCGGCGGTCAGCAATGCCTTGCGACGGCTGCGGGAAGCCCTGGGTGATGACCTGCTACGCCGCAGCGGGCAGGGGCTCGAGCCCACCGCGCGCGCGCTGGCGCTATGGCCCACGGTGCAGCAGGCGCTGCGCCAGTTGCAGGAAACGCTGGCCCCGGGTGCCTTTGTGCCGGCCCAAGCCGGCAACACCTTCGTGCTCGCCATGGCCGATGCGACGGCCGCCGAACTCATTCCCGGCCTCATCCGGGTGATCGACCAGGATGCGCCGGGCGTGACCATCCGGGTGGTGCCGCTGACCACACGCGACCCCCGTCGCCTGCTCAACGAGGAAACGGCCGACCTGGCCATCGGCTACTTCCCGGCGGTGCTGGCGGCGCTCACCTCGCAGGCCCAGGCCGGCGAGAACGTGGCCTTCGAGCACCAGCGCCTGTACCTGAGCAAGTACGTCTGCGTGATGCGGCGCGACCATCCTCTGGCACAGCAGGAGCTGACGCTGGACCGCTACTGCGAAGCCCGCCACCTGCTGGTCAGCTTCTCCGGGCGGCCCTACGGCTTCATCGACGAGGCGCTGGGCTCGCTGGGGCGGCGCCGCCACATCGTGCTGACCGTGAACCAGTTCTTCACTGCCGGGCGTGTGGTGGCTACCTCCGACCTGCTGACCGTGCTGCCGCGGCACTTCGTGAGCGTCACCGGCATCGCCGACCAGCTCGTGCTGCGGGAACTGCCCTTTGCCGTTCCGGCGGTGCACGTCGATGCCGTGTGGCATCGCCGCATGCAACACAACGCCGCACACGCGTGGCTGCGCGAAGTGGTCTCGCGCCTGCCGCAGCAACGCAGGCCCGGCGGACCACTGACACAAAGTACGTAATACCCCGTCTTACTCGACACCGCCACCTCGCCCTAGGATGCGCGGGGTGACGATACACTCCGGATTACCTCAAAGAAAGGAAACCCCATGAAGATTCTTCTGGCCGTCGACGGCAGCGAATACACCAAGAAGATGCTGGCCTACATGACCACACACGAAAGCCTGCTCAGCGCCAGCAACAGCTACACCATCTTCACCGCCCAGCCGCAGCTGCCCCCGCGCGCGCGCGCCGCTGTCGGCAAGGAAGTGGTGGACAAGTACCACACCGAAGAAGCCGAGAAGGTCCTGGGCCCGGTGTCCAAGTTCCTCGCGCGCCACGGCATCGAGGCCAAGAGCGTTTGGAAGGTCGGCCATGCCGGCGAGACCATCGCCAAGGTGGCCGAATCCGGCAAGTACGACCTGGTGGTCATGGGCTCCCATGGCCACAGCGCCCTGGGCAACCTGGTGCTGGGTTCCGTCGCCACCCAGGTGCTGGCCCACTGCAGCGTGCCGGTCCTGCTGGTCCGCTAAGCCTGCGTTCTCCCCGTGCGGCCCCTGCCCCGTGCAGCGGGCCGCTGTCGTTTCAGCGCGGCACGGCGTCCGCTTCAGGGGCCCCGGTCAGGGCGTCGGCCAGCGTCACACCCATCCACTGCCGCAAGTCCGTCCACATCCGCTGGATCTCGACGTTGCGCGGCGTCAGCAAGGCGCTCGGCAGTTCGATCGTCACCACCGGCATGCCCTTGTGCACGCCACCGTAGTTGCCCAGTGAGCCCGGAAAGATGCCCACCTGGTCCAGGAACAGCCGTCCCAGGCGGCGAGGCGGCTCGATCGGCCCATCGAAATCCAGCACGCCGTAAGGCGCATGGATGCTGACGATGAGGTTGGGCTTGAAGCGCTGCATCTCGTCGTGCAGAAAACGGGTCTCGGGCTCGCTCAGCGGCTGGCGGCCCGGCCAGCGCCTTGGATCCCTGCGGGTGCGCTTTTCCCAGTAGACAGCGGCGTCGTGCTCCCAGTTGGGCGTGGGAAAGTTGCGGTTCAGATCCACGCCGTTGGCGTTGACGCGGCGCGCGGGCTTGTCGAACAGGCCGTCCGGATTGAGCGCCGGCACAAAACGCCAGTGGATGGGTTCGTTCGTGCCCTGTGCCAGGCGGATCCAGTGCAGCGCGACCGACGCCGACGACAGCTCGTCGCCGTGGATACCGCCGATCACCAGCACGCGCAGGCGCGGCGTGGCCGGCTGCACGTCACGCACGTAGATGGGTCGACCCTTGACGCTGCGGCCCTCGCTGGGCTCCAGGCCGGCGCCCTGGCACAGGGCCCAGCTCACATTGGGCAGCCGCGCATAGAACTCGTCGCAGGCACGGTCGCTGGCGCGCGCCAGCGCAGCGCACTGCAGCAGCACGGCGCCCACGAGCATCCAGTTCCTCAAACGCATGCCGGCATTTTAGGACGCCGCCTCTGGCGCCCCGTCGGCAGCGACGCACCGGCAGAGCCCCCGGGCGGGTGCGGTCACTGCAAATTCAGGTAAATTGCGTGCATGTCCGCTTCATCCACGGGATTGCGCGCCCGTCCGCCTAGCTTTACCCAGGCCGAATTCCGCGCAGCGCTGGGCATGTTCGCCACGGGCGTCACCATCGTCACGGCGCGCGCCGCGAATGGCAAGCTGGTCGGCCTGACTGCCAACTCCTTCAACTCCGTGTCGCTCAGCCCGCCCCTGGTGCTGTGGAGCCTGGCGCGGGCCGCGGGCTCCATGGCCGTGTTCAGCGCCGGCTCGCATTACGCCATCAACGTGCTGGCCGCGGACCAGCAGGAGCTCGCGCAACGCTTCGCCAGCAAGGGCGTGGATCGCTGGGCCGGCGTGACGCATCACGAGGGCGTGGCCGGCGCGCCGCTGCTGGCCGGTGCGGCGGCCACCTTCGAATGTTTCAACCGAAGCCGCTACGAGGAAGGCGACCACGTCATCTTCGTCGGCGAGGTGGAACGCTGCACCCACCGCGCCGATGCCTCGCCCCTGCTCTTCCACGGTGGCCGGTTCTACGCGGAACACCCGTTGTGATGCTGCACACCCCCAGGCTGCGCGCACTGCGTGTCGCTCATCGCCGTGGGGCCTCGGCCAGAGTCCGAGGGTCTTCGACCTGTCCAAGCCTGCGCAGGCAGGCTTGGAGCCGCAGGTCTCAGCCCCCCCTTGCAGGGGGCAACGCCAGTGGCCCGGCACAGCCGGTTCCACGGCGTTCCAGGCTTGGGCTCCTTCGCGCACAGATCGGCGTCCGCCGGATTCACGCAGGATTGCTGAGATGACTCCGCACGCACGCAAAGACCACCTCGACGGACTGTCCGCCACCATCCTGCTGGCCTGCTGCATGTTCTGGGGCTTCCAGCAGGTGCTGGTCAAAGCCACCTTGCCCGAGCTGGCGCCGGTCTACCAGGCGGCACTGCGTTTTGCCGGCGCCACGCTGCTGCTGCTGCTATGGTGCCGCTGGCGCGGCGTGCCGCTGTTCTCGCGGGACGGCACGCTGGGGGCCGGCCTGCTCGCGGGCCTGCTCTTCGCGGCGGAGTTCGCGGCGCTCTACATCGGCCTGCAGCACACCACCGCCTCGCGGCTCACGGTGTTTCTCTACACCTCGCCTTTCTGGGTGGCGCTGGTGCTGCCCCTGCTGGTGCGTGCGGAAACGCTGCGCCGGGTGCAGTGGGTCGGTCTGATGCTGGCCTTCGTGGCCCTGGTCTTCGCGATGCGTGAAAGCCTGGTCGCCCCGCTGGCCGAGCGCCAGCTGCTCGGTGATGCGCTGGCGCTGGCCGGCGGCCTGGCCTGGGGACTGACCACGGTCACGATCCGCGCCAGCGCCCTCGCACGTACCTCCCCCGAGAAGCTGCTGTTCTACCAGGTCGCGGTGGCCGCGGCCTTGCTCCCGCTGCTGTCGCGGGGGCTGGGCGAGACCTGGACGTTGCGGCTCAGCCCCTTTGCCGTGACATCGCTGCTGCTGCAGACCGTGGTCGGCGCCTTCGCCAGCTACCTGGTGTGGATGTGGATGCTCGGTCGCTATCCGGCCACGAAGATCTCGGCGTTTGCCTTCCTCACGCCCATGTTTGCGCTGGTGTTCGGCGCGCTCTGGCTGCACGAACCGCTCACCCCCAGCTTGCTGGCGGCCCTGGCCTTGGTCGCCCTGGGCATCGTGCTGGTCAATCGCAAGGCCGGTTGAAGCCGGCAGGAGTCAGACCATGAACCTCCCGCACCTCACCCGCCGCCAGTGGCTGGGTGGCACCGCCGCGCTCGCGGCACCCTGGTCGGCGCGGGCGCAGGCCTGGCCCACCAAGCCGCTGCGCCTCGTGGTGCCGTTCGCCCCGGGGGGCAGCTCGGAGATCGTGGCACGCGCCGTCGCCGCCGAGATGGGCAAGACCCTGGGCCAGAACGTTTACGTGGAGAACAAGCCCGGTGCGGCGGGCAACATCGCGATGCAGGAAGTCGCGCATTCGGGTGATGGCCACACCCTGGTGCTGGGCCATATCGGCACCCTTGCCGTGAATTCCTACATCTTTCCCACACTGCCCTACCACCCCACGCGGGACTTCGCACCCATCACGCTGCTGTCCAAGGTGCCCAGCCTGTACGTCGTGCACCCGGACCTGCCGGCGCACAACCTGAAGGAATTCATTGCCTACGCCAGGGCCCGGCCAGGCCAGCTCAACTACGGCTCGGCCGGCAACGGCAGCGCGGGCCACCTGGCCTTCGAGTACCTGAAGATGGCAACCGGCACGTTCGTGCTGCACGTGCCCTACCGCGGCACCGGACCCATGATGACCGACCTGCTGGCTGGCCGGCTGCAGGCTGCGGCCGTGGGCGCGCCGGCGCTGCTGCCCTTCATCAAGGCGGGCCGGCTGCGCTGCATCGCCACAGGCACCCCACAACGCCTGCCGCAGCTGCCCGACGTGGGCACCGTGGCCGAAGCCGGCTACAAGGGTTTCGAGATGACGCAATGGTACGGGCTGCTGGCGCCCGCGAGCTGGCCCAGGGCCAACCTCGCCAGAGTGGAAGAGGAGGCCGTGCGCGCAACGCGCAGCACGCTGGTGCGGGACAAGCTCGCGGCGGACACGGCGCTGGCCGTGGGCAACAGCAGCGCGGAGTTTGCCGCGTTCGTCCAGAGCGAGCAGGCCCGCTGGAAACCGGTCATCGAACGCGCGCAGATCCGGCCCGAAGGCGCGTGATCAGCGCCGCGCTCAGATCTTGCCCGCCGCCTTGAGGCGGTCGATGGTCGCCTTCTCGGCCGCATAGGTGCGTACGGCGTAGGCCGTGTACTCGGCCGTGTCCATGTAGATCACGGGCTGGTAGAACTTGTCCAGGGTATCGAGCACGCGCTGGTCCTCCAGCGTCTTCTTGAAGGCATCGTGGATGACCTTCACCAGCGCCGGGTCCATGTTCTTCGGGCCGCCAATGCCAAAGGGCGATTCAGTCACCGTGTCCCAGCCGCTTTCCTTGACCGTCGGCACGTCGGGGAAGGCCTTGTTGCGCTTGCTGCCCAGCGTGGCCAGCAGCTTGAGGTTGCCGCTGCGCACGTGCGGTGCAAATTCGGTGGTGCCACTCATGAGCGGGATGTGCCCGCCCAGGATGGCCTGCAGGATCTCGGCCGACCCCTTGTAGGGTATGTCCTGCAGCTCGATGCCGGCCTTGGCGGCGAACTCCTCGATGGCCAGGTGCGGCGTGGTGCCGGTGCCCGTGTGGCCGTAGTTGACCTTGCCCGGATTGGCCTTGGCGTAGGCCACCATTTCCTTGAGCGTCTTGTACGGTGCGTCCGGGCGCGCGGCCAGGCCGAAGGTGTAACCCGTCAGGCAGATGATGTGCGTGATGTCCTTGACCGGGTCGAAAGACGTCTTCTGCATGTGCGGGATGCGGTAGATGCCCAGCGGCAATTGCGTCAGGGTGTAGCCGTCGGGCTTGGCGTTCACCATGGCCGCGGCACCCAGCGTGCCGCCGGCACCAGGTTTGTTCTCGACGATCACCGTGCCGCCCAGCGCGCGCCCGACGGCCTCGCCGAAAGCACGCATCACTGCATCGCTGCTGCCGCCCGTGGGCCAGGGTGCGATCAACGTGATGGGGCGGTTCGGGTACTTGTCCTGCGCCAGCGCCCAGGGGCTGACCAGGGCCGGTGCGGCCGCCAGTGCCGCGGTGCGGGTGATGAGCTGACGACGGTTGTAACGACGTGGGGCAAGGGTCATGTCTGTCTCCTGGAAATCGATGAACTTATTGTGCGGCGTGGTTTTCCGACGGACTGTCGCCTAAGTGCAAACGACGATGCGTCGTTATAGTCGAGGTGCCACCCACCCGCCCGCATATCCATGCACGACCGCCAGGAATTCGCCCGCTTCGTCGCCGAGCAGATGGGTCTGGCCGGCCTGGGCATGATCCAGATGCGCCGCATGTTCGGCGGTCACGGCCTTTACTGTGACGGGTTGTTCATCGCCATCATCACCGGTGAGCAGCTCTACTTCAAGGCGGACCTGCAGACCCGGCCAGTGTTCGAGGCACAGGGCCTGCGGCGTTTCACTTACAGCACGCGCGGCAAGGCCGTGCGCCTCATGTACTTCGAGGCACCGGTTGAGGTATTCGATGAACCGGCCGCCATGCGGCAATGGGGCCAGCTCGCCCTGGAGGCGGCAGTGCGGGCACGCAAGCCGGGCCGCAGCACAGCCCGGACAGGGGCGAAACGCTAGACGATGCCCGCCTGCCGCAACGCGGCGATACGCGCGGCATCCAGCCCCAGCTCGGCCAGCACCTCGTCCGTATGTTCGCCCAGGGCCGGCGGCGCGCGACGCACCACGGGCGGGGTGGCCGACAGGCGCAAGGGGCTGGCCACGCTGCGGATCGAGGGCACGCCCTCGGCCGCCACCGCCTGGGCCGAGCGCGGCTGCTCGATCGCCAGGCCGCGGGCCTGGACCTGCGCGTCGGCAAAGGCCTGGCCGATGTCGTTGATCGGGCCGCAGGGCACGGCCTTGTGTTCCAGCGCCGCGATCCACTCGGCCGTGGTGCGCGTGCGCGTGATCTCCATCAGCTGCGGCACCAGCGTATCGCGATGCTGCACGCGCTGCGGGTTGGTGGCGTACCGCTCATCCAGCGCCAGCGCGGGATGACCGGCCACTTCACAGAAACGCGCGAACTGTCCGTCGTTGCCGATGGCCAGCAGCATGGCGCCGTCCCGGGTCGGCATGTCCTGGTAGGGCACCAGGCTCGGGTGGCTGTTGCCCTGGCGCTGCGGCACCTTGCCGGTGTTGAGGAAACCGCCCGCCTGGTTGGCCAGGATGGCCATGCCCACGTCCAGCAGCGCCATGTCGATGTGCTGCCCCTCGCCGGTGCGATGCCGTACTTCAAGGGCCGCCAGGATGGCGGTGGCCGGCAGGGCCCCGAGCAGCAGCCCGAGCGGGTGGCCGCGTAGACGCCCGTGAAGATGTCGGTCAGCGCCACGCCCACACGCTGCGGCCCGCCGCCCGGCACATCGTCGGGCCGGCCCGTGATGCTCATCATGCCGCTCATGGCCTGCACCATGAGGTCATAGCCGGCACGCTCGGCGTAGGGACCGTCCTGGCCGAAGCCGGTCACCGAGCAGTAAATGAGTTTCGGGTTGACCTGCTTCAGGCTTGCGTAATCCAGGCCGTAGTGGGCCAGGCCACCGACCTTGAAGTTCTCCACCACCACATCGCTCTGCTCGGCCAGCTGGCGGATCAGCGCCTGGCCCTCGGGCTTGGCGATGTCCACCGTGATCGAGCGCTTGTTGCGATTGGCGCAGGTGTAGTACGCCGCATGGTCCGTGTCGTGGCCGTGCGCGTCCTTCAGGAAGGGCGGCCCCCAGTGCCGCGTGTCGTCACCGGCGCCGGGTCGCTCGATCTTCACGACGTCCGCACCCAGGTCGGCCAGGATCTGTGTGCACCACGGTCCCGCGAGCACGCGGGAGAGGTCCAGCACCTTGATGTGCGGCAGGGCGGCAGGTTTATTCATGTCAGGGCTCCAGGACGCAATGCGCCCTCTCTACTTTACGGAAACGGGAAGTCACGGACCCAGGCCGCGCAGCTGGCCGTCGTTCCAAGGCTCCTGCGGAACTGGCTTCGCCAGTCCGCTGGGAGCGCCCCCTTGAGGGGGGAGCGGCGCAGCCGCTCGGGGCCTGCATCAGTTAAACGCCGAGATGCCGGTCTGCGCGCGGCCGAGGATCAGCGCGTGGATGTCGTGCGTACCTTCGTAGGTGTTCACCACCTCCAGGTTCACCAGGTGGCGCGCCACGCCGAACTCGTCGCTGATGCCGTTGCCGCCCATCATGTCGCGTGCCATGCGTGCCACGTCCAGCGCCTTGCCACAGGAGTTGCGCTTGAGGATGGAGGTGATCTCCACCGCGGCGGTGCCTTCGTCCTTCATGCGGCCCAGGCGCAGGCAGCCCAGCAGGCCGAGCGAAATCTCGGTCTGCATGTCGGCCAGCTTCTTCTGGATCAGCTGGTTGGCGGCCAGGGGGCGGCCAAACTGCTTGCGGTCCAGCACGTACTGGCGGGCCCGGAACCAGCAGTCCTCGGCCGCGCCCAGCGCGCCCCAGGCGATGCCGTAGCGCGCCGAGTTCAGGCAGGTGAAGGGACCCTTGAGGCCCTGGATCTCGGGGAAGGCGTTCTCTTCCGGCACGAACACATCGTCCATCACGATCTCGCCGGTGATGGAGGCGCGCAGGCCCACCTTGCCGTGCACGGCCGGGGCGCTCAGGCCCTTCATGCCTTTTTCCAGCACGAAGCCGCGGATCGGGCCCTGGGCGCCGCCCTCGCTGACCTCACGCGCCCAGACCACAAAGACGTCGGCGATGGGGCTGTTCGAGATCCACATCTTGTTGCCCTTGAGGCGGTAGCCGCCGGCCGTCTTGTAGGCACGCGTGGCCATGGAGTTGGGGTCGGAGCCATGGTCCGGCTCGGTCAGGCCGAAACAGCCGATCCACTCGCCCGTGGCCAGCCTGGGCAGGTACTTCTGCTTCTGCGCCTCGGTGCCGAACTCGAAGATCGGCACCATCACCAGCGAGGACTGCACGCTCATCATGGAGCGGTAGCCGGAGTCCACACGCTCCACCTCGCGCGCAATCAGGCCGTAGGCCACGTAGTTCAGGCCGGGGCCACCGTACTGCTCGGGAATGGTCGGGCCCAGCAGGCCGAGTTCACCCATCTCACGAAAGATGGCCGCATCGGTCTTTTCCTGGCGGAAGGCCTCGGGCATGCGCGCGGCCAGCTTGTCCTGGCAATAGGCGGCCGCGGCATCGCGCACCATGCGCTCGTCGTCGGTCAGCTGCTGGTCGAGAAGAAAGGGGTCGTTCCAGTGGAATGCGGCGTTGGCCATGTGTCTGCTCCAGAAATAGGTCTCGATGGTACGGCCGCGCGCGCCACGGGGCAAACGATGAAATTGCACCATGACATGAGTTTTTTTCATATTTGGACAGGATTTTTGGCAGAATCAGCGTTCATTTGTGTGATTCACGCACACCATGCGCCGCAAAATTCCCTCGCTCCAGGCCCTGGCCTGTTTTGACGCCGCGGCGCGGCACGAGAGCTACACGCGCGCCGCGCAGGAACTGGCACTGACCCAGAGCGCCGTCTCGCGGCAGATCGGGGCGCTCGAGGATTTCCTGGGCATTGCGCTGTTCCGGCGCACCCGCCACGGCGTGGCGCTCACGCCCGAAGGTGCCGATTACGCGCGCCAGATCGCGCCGCGCCTGCAGGCACTGGAGCGCGACACGCTGGATGCCATGTCGCGCCAGGGCACCGCGGGCTCGATCGCGCTGGCGGCCGTGCCCACCTTCGCGACCCGCTGGTTGCTGCCACGGTTGCCCGGCCTCGCGGCGCAGCACCCTGAACTGGTGGTGCACATCGAGACGCGCACGCGGCCCTTCCTGTTTGCCGAAACGGGCTTTGACGCGGCCCTCTACAGCGGCACGCGCGAGCAGGTGGCCAACTGGGCCGGTACCCGCGCCACGGCCCTGATCGAGGAGGAGGTCGTGCCCGTCTGCGCCCCCGGGCTGCTGGGCCGGCAGGCGCCGCGCACGCCAGCCGAACTGGCCGAACTGCCCCTGCTGCAGCAAAGCACCCGGCCCGAGGCCTGGCGCCAGTGGTTCGAGGCCATGGACGTGGATACGGCGCTCGCCCTCTCCGGGCCGCGCTACGAGCTGTACTCGATGACGGCCGCGGCCGCCGCGCAGGGCCTGGGGCTGGCGCTGGTGCCGCGGCTGCTGATCGAGGCCGAACTGGCCCGCGGCGAACTGGTGGTTGCCTGCCCGCGACCGCTGCGCAGCGGTCGCACCTACTGGCTCGTGATGCCGGAGCGCAGCGAGCCCCGTCCCGCACTGGCCGCCTTCGCCGCCTGGCTGCAGGGGCAGGTCAGCGCCCGCTGACGCCTCAGAGCTGTTCGACGCGGTTGCGCCCGCGTTCCTTGGCCAGGTACATGGCGCGATCAGCCACGCCAATCATGTCGTCCTGTCCGTTTTCCTGCTGCAGATCGAGCGCGTGCAGGCCGATGCTGATGGTCAGCGGCACGGCCAGGTTGTCCGGCGTCGAGAAGCGGGTGCGCTCCACCGCCACGCGCAGCTGCTCGGCCAGCACCTTCGCGCCCGCCGCATCGGTGTCGGGCAGGATGGCGACGAACTCCTCCCCGCCCCAGCGGCCCGCGATGTCCTGCGCGCGCAGCCGGTCCTGCAGGCACACGGCCAGATCGTGGAGCACCTTGTCGCCGCTGAGGTGGCCATAGGTGTCGTTGACGTCCTTGAAGTGGTCGATATCCAGCAGCAGCACCGACAGCGGGCGCTGCATGCGACGCGCCAGCGCCAGGTGGTGGTGCAGGGTCTGCTGGATGTAGCGGCGGTTGTGCAGGCCGGTCAGCTCGTCGCGAAATGCCAGCGTGCGGTTGCTTTCGTCGGCCTGCTCCTTGGTCATCACCACCATGCCGAAATTGGCCAGCATCATGGACACGGTTGCGAGCAGGAACGTGACGGCCTGGGCCGAATTCGAATCGGTGATGGAGGCGATGTTCAGTTCACCCACCAACACGGCCAGCGCCCGTACGACCATCATCAGCGCGAATGCGACAAACGCGATCCGCAGGAAGTACTTGCCGCGCCCGGGCGTATGGGCCCAGTGCCTTTGCAACTGCAGGGTCAGCTGCACCAGCTGCAGCACGACAAACAGCGAGCCCAGCAGAATGCGCAGCCGCACATCGTGCAGGAAGAGGGTGAAGATCACCGCGACCAGGAGCACCGGCGCCCAGGCGTACCAGCGCCGCATCCGCACCTGCTGGAACTGGGCCAGGCCTTCGAGCATCAGTGCGAAGCTGGCCGCCAGCAGCACATTGGCCAGCAGGATCGAGAACCAGTCACTCACGACCCCGCGCAGGCTGAAGAGCAGGTAGGCCGCGCTGTGCGCCGCGAGCGACCCCGCCCAGAGGTAAAGGCCATCGCGCCGGTCGCGCCCGGCCACCAGCCCCAGGCAGGCCGCCAGCGTGGCCATGACCAGCACGTTCACGAGCAGCAGGGTGGGCGTATGGACCATCACATCCTCATTCTGGCGCTTTACCCGACCCGGCGTCGAGTCCTTGGGCGCGACTCAGTGACTTTTTGACGTTTCGCGGGCCGCATACTGCCGCGCGAACTGCTCGTACCACGACAGGCAGCCCGGGTTGGCCATGGCGTCGCGGTTCACCACCTTGTCCAGCGGCTGGCCCAGCAGGAGCTTCTTGATCGGCAGCTCCTGCTTCTTGCCTGTGAGCGTGCGCGGGATCTCGGCCACCTGCAGGATCTCGTTGGGCACGAAGCGTGGCGACAGCGCGGTCTTGATGGCGTTGTTGATGCGCGCCTTCAGGGCATCGTCCAGTACCAGCCCCGGACGCAGTGCCACGAACAGCGGCATGTAGCTTTCCCGGCCCAGGTACTCCAGGTCGACCACCATGGAGTCCAGCACCTCGGGCAGCGCCTCGACCGCGCTGTAGAGCTCGCTGGTGCCCATGCGCAGGCCATGGCGGTTGATGGTGGCATCGCTGCGGCCATAGATGATGCAGCTGCCGCGCGCCGTGATGCGCAGCCAGTCGCCGTGGCGCCAGACCGGCCCGGCAGCGGCGCGCGCATCACCGCCGCCCGGGGCACGACCATGACCCGCGGGATAGCTGTCGAAGTAGCTCCCCAGGTAACGCTGGTTGCCGTCGTCGTTCCAGAAGTACAGCGGCATGCTCGGAATGGGCTGGGTGCAGACCAGCTCGCCCACGGCGTCCACCACGGGTTCACCCTGCTCGTTCCAGGCTTCCACGGCGCAACCGAGCATGCGGCACTGCATCTCGCCGGGCACCTGGGGCAGCTCGCGGTTGCCGCCGATGAAGGCCCCGGCAAAGTCTGTGCCGCCGGAGATGTTGTTCCACCAGATGTCGGGGGTGCCGATCGCTGCCATCTGGGCGTTGACCCAGCGCTGCACCTCCTCGCTCAGCGGCGAGCCGGTCGAGCCCAGGGCCCGGACGCGGGTCAGGCGGCCGCAGGCCTTGAGGTCGAGCCCGGCCTTCATGCAATTGGCAAAAAAGGCTGCGCCTGCGCCGAAATAGGTGGCCCCGGTGTCGGCCACAAAGCGCCACAGCGTGCTCCAGTCGGGCGCCACCTTGTTGCCGGCGGCGTCGACCGTGGCGCCGCCCGGGCTGCCGTCGAAGATGCACACCGTGGTGCCATTGAGCAGCCCGTTCATCTGGCAGTTCCACATCACCCAGCCCGTCGAGCTGTACCAGTGGAAGCGCTCGCCCCAGGTGTTGGGTGCATAGCTGCAGCCGATGTCGCTGTTGAGCGTGAATGCCATGGCCACGATCAGGATGCCGCCGTGACCGTGCACGATGGGTTTGGGCAAGCCGGTGGTACCGCTGGAATAGACCACCCACAGCGGGTGGTCGAAGGGCACACTCAGGGGTTCGAACGCACGGGTCTGCGCGTCGTCGCGTGCCACCGCCTGCGCGAAGGACGCCACCGCCACCCCGGGGCGCAGTGCGAAGGCCGGCAGGCCGAGGTTGGACTGCAGCACCACATGGCGTACCGTGGGCAGGGCTGCGCACAGCTGCGCAACTTCCTCGCGGCGATCGAGGTCGCGGCCACCGTAATGCACGCCGTCGCACGCGATCAGCACTGTGGGTTCGATCTGCTTGAAACGGTCCACTACGGCCGCCGTGCCCATGTCAGGCGCGCAGAGGCTCCAGACCGCGCCGATGCTGATGGTGGCCAGACAGGCCACCATGGCTTCGGGCACATTGGGCAGGTAAGCCACCACCCGGTCGCCGGCACCGACACCCTGCGCCTGCAGGTGCAGGGCGAGGGACGCCACCTGGCGCCGCAGCTCGGGCCAGCTCATCTCGTTCGCCCGGGCACCGGCCGCCAGGCTGCGCTCGTTGTGACTGACGATGGCGGGCAGGCCATGGCGATGTGCCATCTCGACATGGCGGAACACCTGGTGCACGTAATTCACCCGCGCGCCGGGGAACCAGCGCGCGCCGGGCATACGGTTCTCGGCCAGTGCCGCCGTGTGCGGCGTGGGCGAGTACAGGCCGTAGCAATCCCAGATGCTCTGCCAGAACGCGTCCAGCTCGGTGGTCGACCAGCGCCACAGCGCGTCGTAGGAATCAAAGCGCAGGCCACGGTGCTCCTGCAGCCAGTTCTGGTACAGGCGTATCTGCGGAATGTTGGGGGCCTTCATGTCGGTCAATAATGTCCAGCCTATGTTCCGGCTACTCTAGCACCCGCCATGACCCTGCCCGCCCCCACCCTCGAACACCTCGCCGACCTCACCGTCCATGTCGCCACGCCCGTGGAGGCCGGCCAGATCCTCGGCCTCAACAGCCGGGGACGCCGCCGCATCATTCCGATCACGGGCGGGACCTTGCGCGGGCCGCGCCTGCAGGGGCGCGTGCTGCCCGGCGGGGCAGACTTCCAGCTCGTGGTGTCCGACACCGCGGCCGACCTGGACGCGCGCTACATCGTGGAGCTCGAAGGGCCGGAGTTCGGTGGCCAGCATGTCTACGTGCAGAACCGCGCCCTGCGCCGTGGCAGCGCCGCCGACATCGCGCGGCTGGTCCGCGGCGAGCCGGTCGACCCTTCCGCGATCTACTTTCGCTGCGTCCCGACGTTCGAGGTGTCCAGCCCCGAGCTGGCCTGGCTGACGGAAAGCGTGTTCGTCGGGACCGGGGCGCGGCACCCGGACCGCGTCGAGATCAGCCTGTACCGGCTCACCTGAGGGCACCCGGGCGCGCCGGAGGGCGTCAGCGCGGTGCCGCGCCGGCCCTGAAGTGCTCGTCGAGGTAACGCTCGAAGCTCTCGGCGTTCATGGGCCGCCCGAAGTGGTAGCCCTGCAGCAGGTGCACGCCCTGGGTTGTCAGGCTGTTGGCAATCTCGTCCGTCTCGACGCCTTCGGCCACGGTCTGCAGGCGGAAGGCCGCGGCAATCTTGACGATGGCCTGGATCAGCTGGCTGCCCTCCTGCACCTGTGCGCGACGCACGAATGAGGTGTCGATCTTGATCTTGCTGGCCGGCATGTCGTGCAGCTGCGAGAGCGATGAATAACCCGTGCCGAAGTCGTCGATCGCGATGCCGAAACCCGCCGCCTTCAGTTCGGCCAGACGCCGCTCGGTATGCTCGGCGTCCTCCATGGCCACGCTCTCGGTGATCTCCAGGTCCACCACCGAGACGGGAATGCCCAGCCGCTCCAGGTCCACCAGCAAGTCTGCGGTGAAAGTGGGCGTGAACAGCTGGCGGCGCGAGACATTGACCGCCATGCGGATGTCCAGCCCGCGCTGGCGCCAGCGGTGCAGGCTCTCGATGGCCTGGCGCCACACCTGCTGTCCCATCTCGCGGATCAGGCCCAGGTTCTCGGCCATGGGCACGAAGGTGGCCGGTGACACCCAGCCGTAGGTCTCGTCCTGCCAGCGCGCCAGGGCCTCGCAGCCCACCACCCGTCGGGTGCGCGCGTCCACGATGGGCTGGAACCAGACCTGGATCTGGTGCTCGCGGATCGCGCTGGCGAGCCGGTTCTGGATGTACAGCGCCTTGCGGTCCTCCTCGCGCTGCGAGAGGGCCGCGTAGAAGCACACCGCGTTGCGGCCCTGCTGCTTGGCCGCGAACATGGCGCGGTCGGCCTGGGACAGCAGCGTCTCCACCGTATCCGCATCACTGGGGTACAGCGCCACCCCCATGCTGAAGGTGGCGTTGAATTCGTTGTCACCGACGCGGATGGGCTTCTGGCACACGCCCGTGAGCTTCGCAATTGCGTTCTCGGCGTCGGCCTGGCCGCTGAGATCGGTCAGCAGCACCACGAACTCGTCGCCGCCCCAGCGCGCCAGGGTGTCCCCCGAGCGCAGGCACTTGCGCAAACCGTTCGACAGCGCCGTCAGCAGCTCGTCGCCCACCTTGTGGCCGAACTGGTCGTTGACGTGCTTGAAATGGTCCAGGTCAAAGAACGCCAGCGCCACCTTCATGCCGTTGCGCTCTGCGCTGCGCAAGGCCATCTTGCAGCGGTCCTCCAGCAGTACGCGGTTGGGCAGGCCGGTCAGTGCGTCGTGCAACGCCATGTGGGTGACGTGCTTTTCCAGCTGGTAGCTCTGGGTGATGTCGCGCAACACGCCGCGGACATCATTCACACGTCCGTCGATCATGTCGCCGATCACGAAACGGTATTCGATCCACAGGTCCTTACCATCGTCACGCCACAGTCGCACGCGACCATTGGCTCCAGTCTTGTCGCCGCTGAACAGGCTGGCCAGCTGCGTGCGCAGGTCGGCCTGGTCCTCGACGTGGATGGCATCGTAGAAGCTGCCCTCCGTCCGCCCGGCCAGCCGCTGCCAGCCCGGGCTGGCGCGACGGTACTGGCCTTCGGGGCCCAGCTCTACCACGCCCTCTTCCAGGATGTCGAGCGTCTGCAGGTAGGCAAAGTGCTCCAGGTCGTGGGCGATCACGCTCTGCATGAGGGCACGGCTGCTCTCGGCCACGGCGCCGATTTCGTCGTCCGATGCGGCAGCGCGATCCAGGGCCTCATGGACCTGGCCGTTGAGCAGGTGGTCACGCGCAAACAGCGCACTGGCGCGCGAGAGCTGGCCAAAACGTGCCGCGAGCCGCTGGCTCCAGCGGCCGATGACCAGCCAAAGCGTGAGCGTGAGCAAGCCCAGCACGATGCCCGTGGCCAAGGCGACCAGCCACGGCGACAGGACCTGCCGCAACTCCTGGCGCAGCACCAGCTGCGGGGCCTGCGAGTCGGCCTCAAAGGCCGGCAGGCTGCGCTGCACCTGCTGCGCGCCCTTGTCGCGCAGGCGGCCGCTGTAGCCGGCATCGACTTCGCGTCCTGCGTCCACCGAGCCGGTCGAGCTGGCCAGCACTCGTCCGCCATGCACCAGCATCAGGGTGTTGCCCGGTGTGGCCAGCTGCACCATCACACCATGGTCCAGCGGCTGCAGCATCACGAGGCGGCCTGAACCCTGTACCCCCAGCCACAAGGGCACGGACAGGATGGCATACACCGTCTTGTGTTCGCGACTCAGGTACCAGCGCGGCACGCCGTCCTGCGCATCCAGCCAGCGCACCAGCGGTCGGCCCTCGCTGCCGTACAGGAACACCGGCTGCCCCTGGGCATCCAGTACCGCCCCGGAGGGAAAGCGGTCGAGGCGGCCTTCCATGGACGAGAAATAGGCGCGCAGACGCAGCCAGTTGGCGCGCTGGTCATCCGGCGCAAACACGCGCATGAAGTCGATCTGCGTCTTGACCTCGTCGGCGTTGCGCTGCCAGCCCTCCAGCAGCGCCTCGTAACGCCGGTTCAGATGCTCGGTCGCCGCGTCGACATTGCGCTGCTGCGCTTCCCGTACCAGCCACTGGTAACCGAGCAGCATCAGCAGACTGCCGAGCAGCGCCACGATGAGAAAGACCAGCAAAAAGCGACGCTGCAGCTGTCGCTGCAGGCCGGCCCGCGGCGCCGGCGACGAGCCCGTGGCGGGTGGGCCGTCGGATGCCGGGGTGGGTGAGGCCATGGTCATCGTCAGGGCTGTTCGCCCGCCCAGCGGGCGTCGACCATGCTGCGCAGGCTGAAGGCCTGGGCCGCCGGCGTGTTTTCCGTGGCGCGCAGGAAACGCTCCACCGTGGCCAGCTGGCTGGCCGAGATCTGCCCGTCGGGTGAATAGATGTTCTTGCGCACCTGGAGCACGTCGAGCAGCACGTCGCGTTCCTCCGCGTCGGACAGGCCCAGGGCATCGACCATGTCACGTGCCGGGCGGTTGTGGATCCAGACCAGCGTGCGCCGCATGGTCTTCACCACCCTCTCCACCAGCTCAGGCCGGCTCGCGATGAGGTCCTCGCGCGTGGCCAGCATGCCATTGAGGAACAGGCCGCCCAGCAACTTGCGGGTGGCCTCGGGGTCGTGGTAATCGCCCAGCACATAAGCCACCTTGCGCTTGACCAGGCGCGTGGCGAAGGGCTCGTCGGCCACGACCGCGTCGACGGTGCCGGACGCCAGCGCCGCGTACTGGCTGTCGTAGGACTGGCCGGCGGCCACGTAGTTGACCCGGTCCGGCGGCAGGCCGGCCTGTTGCAGCACGTACTCGGCAAACAGCTGCGACGTCGAGCGGCCGCCCGGCACGTGGCCCTTCACGCCGACCACCATGCCTTTGAGGTCGGCCACCTTGCGCACCTTGCCCTTGAGTGCGTTGCGCACGAGCAGGGTGTAGGCCGGCACGCGTGTGGTCGGTGCGATGCAGACCACCGGCTTGCCGCTCAGGCGCTGCAGTGCCAGCGCCGAGAGGCCGCCCGCGGCAAAGTCGGCATTGCGCTCCAGCATGGCACGAAACGATTGCGGCCCGCCGCCCGAATACCGGATGTCGAGCTCCAGGCCCTCGGCGGCATCCGCGCCGATCTTGCTGGCCAGGGTGATGGGCAGGAACAGCAGGTTGCCGGGCCCCGGCACCGATACCACGGCGCGCAGCGGCGCGGCGGCGTGCAGCGACCCGGCCAGTCCGGTGGCCAAACCTGCCAGCCCACAGCCGCGGGCCAGAAAACGTCGGCGGTCGTTCATGGTTGCCCCCCTCGCTCGTAGCGGTCAGGCTAGCACCTTAGCGGAATTCGGTGCCGGGCGCAGGTGTAGCCGAGCAAATTCGTCCACCAGGCGCGCCAAATTTCACGATGCGCACACCCATGCACTCATTGGGTGCCAAAAATCCGGTCCCCCGCATCCCCCAGACCCGGCAGGATGTAACCGTGGTCATTCAGCTCACGGTCGATGGCCGCGGTGTAGACCGGCACATCCGGGTGTTCCTTGTAGAGCGTGTTGATGCCCTCGGGACAGGTCAGCAGGCACAGGAACTTTATCGAGCGCGGCTGGCATTGCTTGAGGCGCGCGACGGCCGCAGCGGCCGAGTTGCCGGTGGCCAGCATGGGGTCGACCACGATCACGTCGCGCTCTTCCATGGCCTTGGGCATCTTGAAGTAGTACTCCACCGCCTGCAGCGTCTGCGGGTCGCGGTACAGGCCGATGTGGCCCACGCGGGCGCCGGGCACCACCGACAGCATGCCGTCCAGGATGCCGTTGCCCGCGCGCAGGATGCTGGCGAACACCAGCTTCTTGCCGTCGATGACCTTGCTGTTCATGGTCTCCAGCGGAGTCTCGATCTGCACGTCCTGCATCGGCAGGTCGCGGCAGACCTCGTAGACCATGAGGCTGGCCAGTTCATTGAGCAGGCGGCGAAAGCTGCTGGTGCTGGCCTCCTTCTTGCGCATCAGGGTCAGCTTGTGCTGCACCAGCGGGTGGTCGATCAGGTGCACATTGGCACGGGCGGCGGGGTCGATGGCGATCATGGCGCTTACTTTCGTGGCGAATGATGTATGGAAGGGACCCCGTATTTTCCTCCGGGTTTACGCCGAGTTCGTCCTGCGGGGCTGGCATGTCTAATGCTTTAGCATCGCGCCACTTTCATTCCCAGGAGAAGAACGCATGAGCCTGTTCCAATGGACCGAGAAGAGCCCCGAGGTGCTGCAGCAAGGCGGCGTCATCGCCCCTGACGAGCGCCTGCCCTGGCCGCAGACCGCCGTGATGGGCGTGCAGCACGTGATCGCCATGTTCGGCGCCACCGTGCTGGCCCCCATCCTCATGGGCTTCGACCCCAACATCGCCATCCTCATGAGCGGCATGGGCACGCTGATCTTCTTCCTCAT
>DALYHW010000003.1:12625-44528 GCA_031970695.1 Hylemonella sp. | reverse complement strand
GCTGCGCCAGGGCCTGGCCGCCTTCCAGAGCCGCCTCTACTGGCATTGCCACTTCATCCAGAAGCTCGAGAGCGAGCCCGCCATCGAATTCGAGAACATGCACCGCGGCTATGACGGGCTGCGCGAGGACGACTGGCATGCGGCGCACTTCGAGGCGCTCGTCGCCGGCCGCACCGGCTGGCCGCTGGTGGACGCCTGCGTGGCCATGCTGCGCGAGACCGGCTGGATCAACTTCCGCATGCGTGCGATGCTGGTGTCGGTGGCCGCCTACCCCTTGTGGCTGCACTGGCGGCCGGTCGGGTTGTGGCTGGCGCGCCAATTCCTCGACTACGAGCCAGGCATCCACTGGAGCCAGCTCCAGATGCAGTCGGGCACCACGGGCATCAACACCACGCGCGTCTACAACCCCGTCAAGCAGGCCGCCGACCATGACCCGCAGGGCCGCTTCGTGCGCCGCTGGCTGCCGGCCATGCGCCGGGTGCCCGACAGCTGGCTGCTGGAGCCCTGGCGCATGCCGGAATCGGTGCAACAGGGCGCCGGCGTGTACCTCGGGACCGACCTGCCGGCCCCGCCCGTCGAGCTGGAAGCCGCCACCCGTCTGGCGAAAGCCCGCCTGTACGCCCGCCGCGGGCAGGACGCGGTGCGCGCGGCCAAAGCGGACATCGTGAGCCGGCATGGGTCGCGCCGTCGACCCGAGGTGACAACAAAGCGCCAAGCAACGCTACCACCGGAAGGCCAACTCAGCCTCGACTGGTGAGCATCGCTCCATCCACGGAGCGGCTTGGTATGACTTTTGCTTACCCGGTGGTCTTAAGACCCCATGAGCCACGCCATGAGCACCCACCCGGCCAAGCTGCAAACCGACACATTCCTGCCTTACATGCGCGACGTGATCCGTTGCGAAACCTCGCTGCGTGAGCTCAACCAGATGTGGCGAATGATCGAATCGTCGGCCAAGATGAACTGCCCACAGGAAGCGCAGACCATCCTGCCAATCATGGCCGCCACGCGCGCCGGCTTCACCCGGCTTGAGCAGGAACTCGTGACCAGCATGGCCGGCGAGAAGGTCGCCAACGTGCTCGCGGCCATCGGGACCAAGGCCCAGTACGTGATCGACATCGTGGTGCGCAACCTTTACGAGCGTACCGCGGACGTTGGATTTCTTGCCACCGACCACGAATTGTGCGCGTTCGTGGCAGGCCTGCATGAGGAACTGGACGCGGTGCGTTACCGCCTGCAGGCCTACCGCGCCAAGTACACGGTGTACGACGAGATCCTGCTGCTCGACACGCGTGGCAACGTCCTGGCACAGATCGACCCCGACTCACCGGTCGAAGGCAGCGTGGACCCGCTGATCGGCAAGACTCTGGCCAGCGACGGCTATGTCGAGACCTTCCGTGCCACAGACCTGCGCCCGGGCAAACGCCAGGCCTTGGTTTACTCACGTCGCATGCACCATCCACACACCGGTGAGGTGGTCGGCCTGCTGTGCCTGTGCTTCGGCTTCGAGCAGGAAATGGCCGGCATCTTTCGCTCGCATCGAGATCCGGAGGGGCGCGCCAATATGCTGCTCTTGGATGCAGATCACAAGGTCATCGCAAGCGCCGATGAACGCTGGATTGCGCCTGGCACGACCGTACCCGTCAACCCCCAAGGACTGCCGCAACTGCTGATCCACGAAGGCCGCGAATATCTGGTCCGCACCTTTAGCACCGGAGGCTACCAGGGCTACATGGGTCCCAGGGGCTGGCTGGGCCAGGTGATGGTGCCGGTCGATCTTGCCTTCTCCGGCGCGTCACACGACACGCTGGGCAGTCTCGACCCGGCAATAGCCAACGGCCTGCTCTCGCACGCACGCACCTTCAGCCCACCGCTGTTCGAGGTAATGAGCGCTACCGAGACGATCCGCCGAGTGGTCTGGAACGGGCAGGTGATCACTGCCGACCGGCGCAGCGAACTGCAGAAACTCAAGACCATCCTGGAACAGATCAGCGAAACCGGCTCACGCAGCAACGAGCTTTTTTCCCAGTCGATCCGCGATCTTTATGAGACCGTGCTGGAGTCGAAGCTGCGCAACACCGAGTTCGTGGCGCAGCTGCTGGTCGACCTGCTGGATCGCATTCTCTATGAACGCGCCAATGACTGCCGCTGGTGGGCGCTGACACCCGAGTTGCGCGCCACCCTCGCCCAGGCCGAACCCGATGCGTCGCAGTTGCGGCGCGCCGCGGAAATCCTGCGCTACATCAATAGCCTGTACACGGTCTATTCGCGCATCGTGGTGTACGACCGTAGTGGTCGAATCCTTGCCAGCTCAAGCCACGGCGAGCTGCCCGCCTTGCCTACCGACGCCGCCATCGACCCTGGAACGCTGGCCCGCGTGCTCGCGCTGGACGGTGAGCAGTCCTACCATGTCAGCGCGTTCGAGCCCAGTCCGTTGTATGGCGGGCGCCCCACCGGTATCTACCACGCCGCCGTGCGCCATCCGCGGGACGAGGAGCATATCGTCGGCGGAATCGGCATCGTCTTCAATGCCGCCGCAGAACTCGAAGCCATGCTGCGCGGATGCGTCGATGCGCAAGGCAACGCGACGGCGTTTTTCGTCGATCGCAGCGGCACCATTCTTTCGAGCACCGACTCGGCACGCCCGGTCGGTGCCAGACTGTCCATCGACCCCGCTATGTACGCGCTGCCCAATGGAGGCAGTGTGTCGCGCGTCGTCGAGTTCGACGGCAGCTACGCCGTGATGGGCTTGTCAGTATCACCGGGGTACCGCGAGTTCAAGACCAGCGATGGCTACCGCGACGATGTGCTAGCCGTCGTATTCCACAAGCTCGGCAAGGTGCAGAACAGCAGCCGCTTCGCGCACCAGACCATGACAGCGCAGACCACGGCGTTTGCGCCGCCCTCCGGCAGCGAAGCGTGCATCAACACCTACGCCACATTTTTCTGCGGCGGCAACCTGCTCGCGCTACCGGGCGTGCACGTACTGGAGGCTGTGCCGGCCGGTGCCTTGTCCGCGCGCAGCGGGAGCAACCGGCGCGAACGCATCGGCATCCTCGCGCCGCAGGACAGCGGACAGCTGCAGCATTTTGTCTGGGTTTTCGACCTCGGCTGGCTTCTCACGGGCCAGCCCAGCCAGATTGACAGCAGCAGCCAGATCGTGATCGTGGAGCACGGCCTTCATTCACTGGGTCTGCTCGTGGATGCACTGCACGGCGTGCCGGAGTTCAGCGAGCAACAGCTTTCAGCCTCGCCGTTCGGTAACGGCGACGATGGGCGGTTGGTAAGCCACTTCATCCAGGCCCAGGGCGGCCGGTTGCTCGTCCAGCTACTCGACGTGCAGCAGCTGTTCCGGCGACTCATCGGTGAAACCGCGCTGGCTGCGTAAGGTGATCGCGGGCTTATTGCGGCTCGATCCTGGCGTCGTGGATGGCCTTGGCCCACTTGGCGGTTTCGCGCTGGGTGCGCTGCGCCAGTGCCTCGGGCGTGCCGGGCTCGACCATGAAACCGATGGCGGCGAACTTCTCCTGGATGTCCTTGCTCTGGGCCGCCGCGTTGATGGCCTGGTTGAGCCTGGCCACGACGTCGGGCGGCGTGCCCGCCGGCGCGAAGACGGCGAAGTACGCGATCAGTTCGTAGTCCTTCAGGCCCAGCGCTTCGTTCACTGTGGGCAGCTCGGGAATGGCGGCTGAGCGCTTCATGGACGTCACGGCCAGGCCACGGATCTTGCCCGCCTTCACCTGCGGCAGCGTCACGGCGAAGTCGGCACTGAACATCATCACCTGCCCGCCGATCAGGTCCGTCATGGCCGCCGGCCCACTCTTGTAGGGCACGTTGGTCATTTGCACGCCGGCCATGCTGGCCAGCATCTCGCCCGAGACCAGCTGCGAGGTGCTGGCGCTGGCAAAGGTCACCTGGCCGGGCTTGGCCTTGGCCAGGTCGATGAACTCGCGCAGGGTCTTGGCCGGCACATCGTTGTTGACCGCCACGATCAGCGGCACCGAACCCTGGTAACCCACGGGCACGAAAGCGGTGTCCTGGTCGTAGGGCAGCTTCTTCATGAGGCTCTTGAGCGCGGCGTTGGTGCTGTTGGTGCCGAACAGCAGGGTGTAGCCGTCGCCCGGCGCCTTGGCCACCGCGTCCGCGCCCAGCATGCCGTTCACGCCGGCCTTGTTCTCGATGACGATGGGCTGGCCCAGGGTCTCGGACATCTTGGCGGCGAAAGCACGGCCAATCTGGTCGGTCGCGCTGCCGGCCGCGAAGGGGACGATGCCCTTGATGGGCTTGTTCGGGTAGGGCTGGGCCAGCGCCGTGGCACTGAGCAGGACCGCGCCCAGCAGGGCGAGGGTACGGGGCAGGAATCGCATGGTGGTCTCCTTCTTGTGTGATGGGAAGTCAATCGGGTTCGAGGGGCAGGTCGAGGATGGCGCCGCTCAGGCTCTTGCCGTGGGCGTCCAGCGCCAGCGAGCGCGTCACGCCGCCAGCCAGGGCCTCGTGCAGGACGAAGTGCACCGCACCCAGGTGCGGCAGGGGATAACGTTCCACGGCACCCCGCACGCTGTCGCGGTACCAGGCGCGCACGCGCCCGGCACTCAGCGTGCGCTCCAGCAGCGGGTAGTCGGCCGGATCGCGCGCGATGACGCTCAGCGTGGCGCGGTTGCCCTTGTCACCGGAACGTGCGAAGGCGATATCACCGATGGTCTTCATGTCACAGCTCCAGGATCCGGAATTCGGTCTTGATGGCGGTGCGAGGGATCAGGGCCGAGGCCGCGGCGACCACCTCGCGCACCGACTGCGTGACGCCACCGCCACCGGCCGGCCCGTTGAGGTACAGCGCCTCCACCTCCTGCCCCACACGCTCGGCCTGCGTACGGGTGATGCAGCGCACCGCCAGGCGCACCCGCACCTCGTAGGGCTCGTGGTCCGCGCCCAGGGTCGCACCGTGCATGGCGTTGACGCCGATCAGCTCGGCCCGATGCTCCAGCGCACCGAAGCCGATGCGCTGCAGGCGTTGCCTGAGGATGGCCAGCGCCAGCTCACCCCGTGCCCGTGCTCCCGGCCCGGCGTAGGAGATCTGCCCCTCGCCGATGAACCCGTCGCGGTAGCCCAGCGTCACCTTCAACTGCTCCGGGCGCATGGCACCGCCGGCCCCCAGCACCTGCACGCGGTCCGGCCCCAGCTCCAGCAGTTGCACGCGGGAGAAATCGGCCACCACATCGGGCTGCAGGTAGCGTTGCGGGTCTTCGAGTTCGTAGAGCAGCTGCGCCGTGCAGGTGAGCCGGTCCACGCGCCCGCCCGTGTCCGGCAACTTGGTGATGACCGCCGTGCCATCGGCCTGCACTTCGGCCAGCGGGAAGCCCACCTCGGCCAGATTCGGGATGTCCATGCGCCCCGGGTCGGCGATGTAACCGCCGCTGACCTGCGCGGCGCACTCCAGCAGGTGCCCGACAACGATGCCCTGGCCCAGGCGTGGCCAGTCGTCCGCCGCCCAGCCGTAGTGGTGCATCAATGGCGCCAGGAACAGCGCCGGGTCGGCCACGCGGCCGGTGATCACGACGTCGGCGCCGCTGTCCAGAGCAGGCAACAGCGCATCCGCCCCCAGGTAGGCATTGGCCGAGATCAGGTCGCCGTCCAGGCTGCGCACGGATTGATCGCTGTCGAGCAGGGGCGCGTCCTTGGCCCGCATCCAGGGCAACACGTCGTCGCCCAGCACCACGGCCACGCGCAGGCGCGGCAGGCCCAGCGCGCGCGCCACGCGCAGCACCGCTTCGCCGGCGGCCAGCGGGTGGGCCGCGCCCATGTTGGTCACGATGCGGGTGCCATTGCGCACGCAGGCTGGCAGCACGGCGCGCATTCGCTCCTCGAGCAAGGGGTCGTAGCCCCGCTGCGGGTCCTGGCTGCGGCGCAGCTGGGCCAGCGCAATGGTGCGCTCGGCCAGACACTCGAACACCAGCACGTCGAGCGCGCCGCGCTCGGCCAGGTCCTGCGCCGGATCGATGCGATCGCCCGAATAACCGGCGCCGGCGCCGATGCGGAAGGCTTTCATGCGGCCGATTATTTCACCCGCCTTGCAGCGCGCGACGCGGGAATACCCGGCCATGAGAAAATAGCGGCTTCTTCACTTGGAACGGGTCCGTCCGGCCCTCAAGCGCATGCCTCACCTAGCTGACGCCGAGCGCGTCTTTACCCTCAGCGATTTCGACTTCCAGCTCCCCCCGGAGCTGATCGCCCAGCACCCGGCTGCCGAACGCAGCGCCTCGCGCCTGCTCGATGGCCGCAGCCTGCCGCCCAGCGACCGCATCTTCCGCGAACTGCCCACACTGCTGCAGGCCGGCGACCTGCTGGTCTTCAACGACACCAAGGTGGTGAAGGCCCGCCTGTTTGGCGAAAAACCCACCGGCGGCAAGCTGGAACTGCTGGTGGAACGCGTGCTGATGGGCCACGAGGTGGTCGCGCACATGAAGGTGAGCAAGAAGCCGGCCGTGGGCACGGTGCTGCAGATGGCAGGCGGTTTCACCGCCGAGCTGCTGGGCCGCTGGCCCGACGAGCACGGGCAGCTGTTCCGCCTGCGCTTCAGCAACGAGCCTCATGCCCTGATGGCGCAGTACGGCCACGTGCCGCTGCCACCCTACATCGAGCACAGCGACAGCGCAGAGGACGAATCGCGCTACCAGACCGTGTTCGCCGCGAAACCAGGCGCCGCCGCCGCCCCGACCGCCGCACTGCATTTCGACGAAGGCGTGCTCGCGGCACTGGAGGCGCGCGGCGTGCGGCGCGCCAGCGTCACGCTGCACGTCGGCGCCGGCACGTTCTCACCCGTGAAAACCGAGAACCTGGCGGAGCACCAGATGCACAGCGAGTGGTACGAGGTGCCGGCGGCCACACAGGCGGCCATCGCCGAGACCCGGGCCCACGGCGGCCGCATCGTCGCAGTCGGCACGACCACTGTACGCACACTGGAGTCCTGGGCGCAGTCGGGTCAGGCCAGCGGCGACACCAGCATCTTCATCACGCCGGGTTTCCGCTTCCAGCTGGTGGACCTGCTGATCACCAACTTCCACCTGCCCAAGTCCACCCTCATGATGCTGGTCAGCGCCCTCGCCGGCTACGACCACATCATGGCGCTGTACCACCACGCCATTGCGCAGCGTTACCGCTTCTTCAGCTATGGCGATGCCATGCTGCTGCAGAGAAAGAACTGACCATGCTGAAATTTGAACTGCTCAAGACCGAAGGCCAGGCCCGCCGTGGCCGTCTGACGCTCAACCACGGCGTGGTGGAAACGCCCATCTTCATGCCCGTGGGCACCTATGGCACGGTCAAGGGCATCATGCCGCGTTCGCTAGAGGACATGGGCGCGCAGATCATCCTGGGCAACACCTTCCACCTCTGGATGCGCCCGGGCCTGGACGTCATGAAGCAGTTCGGCGGCCTGCACAAGTTCGAGAACTGGCACAAGCCCATCCTGACCGACTCGGGTGGCTTCCAGGTCTGGTCGCTCGGTGAAATGCGCAAGATCAGCGAGGAAGGCGTGAAATTTTCGTCGCCGGTCAATGGCGACAAGCTCTTCCTCACGCCCGAGGGGTCGATGCAGATCCAGACGGTGCTCAACAGCGATATCGTGATGCAGTTCGACGAGTGCACGCCCTATGTGTCGCTCGACCCCAAGACCAAGGGCCAGCTCACCACCGAGCGCGAGGCACGTGTCTCAATGGAGCTGTCCCTGCGCTGGGCGAAACGTTGCAAAACCGAGTTCGAACGGCTGGAGAACCCGAACGCGCTGTTCGGCATCGTGCAGGGTGGCATGTACGAGAACCTGCGTGATGAATCGCTGGCCGGCCTGGAAGAACTGGACTTTCCCGGCATCGCCGTCGGTGGCGTCAGCGTGGGCGAGCCCAAGGAAGACATGCAGCGCCTCATGCGCCACTGCGGCCCGCGCCTGCCCGCGCACAAGCCGCACTACCTGATGGGCGTGGGCACACCGGAAGACCTGGTGTACGGAGTGGAGCAGGGTTTCGACATGTTCGACTGCGTCATGCCGACGCGCAATGCACGCAACGGCCACCTGTTCACCCGCTTCGGCGACCTCAAGATCCGCAACGCGCGCCACAAGAACGACGCGCGCCCGCTGGATGAGACCTGCAGCTGCTATGCCTGCGCCGGCAATTCCGGCGTGCCCTACGCGCAGGGCGGGCGCGAAGGCTTCTCACGCGCCTACCTGCACCACCTGGACCGCTGCGGCGAGATGCTGGGCCCCATGCTGACCACGGTGCACAACCTGCACTACTACCTGAACCTCATGCGCGAGGTGCGCGAGGCGCTGGACGCCGGCACGTTCGGCCAGTTCGTGAACCGGTTCCACACCGACCGCGCGCGCGGCGTCTGAAGCCGCGGCGCGGGGTCAGCTGCGGGCTACTTCAGGTGGTCGCGCAGCACCCATGCAAACGCTGCCAGCAAGACCACGGCCAGCAGGCCCAGGTACCAGCCCCAGGGCTGCTTCTTCTCCGCGTAGGGATCGGTCAGCGCGCGCTCGGCATTGGGCGGCAGCTGGGCCAGCTGGGTCAGCGAGGTGCCGAAGGGAATGTTGATCTTGGCGCGCGCGTTGATGGCCCAGCCGTTGGCGTCGAGGATGGGGCCCAGGTTGCGGCTGCGCAGCTTGAACCAGGCGAGGATCACGGCCGGCCCCGAGATGATCAGCAGCAGGCCCGCCAGCGCGAACGGCAGCTGCCACCACTTGAGCGCAAACACACCGGCCAGCACCGAGGCCAGCGCGGACCCGATGGCGCCCACGGCGAGGCCGATGGCGGCAAAGATACCGGCGAACTTGGCCACGTCGAAAGGCGCCGGCGCGGGCGCCGGTGCAGCGGGGGCCGCACTGGCCGTCGCCACCTTCTTGCCGCCTTCCAGTGCGGCCGTGGACAGCCGGTCATCGGCCGCCTTGGCCTTGCTGGCGGCAACTTTCTGCAACTGTTCGCCGATCAGGCGCACCAGCTTCTTGTAGGGTGACCAGAAGGCCTGGCGCAGGCTGATCGGATGCTCCACGATCTTGCTGATGGTGGCATCCCAGTCGCGGCCCTGGCGGTCGTAGAAGACACCGTTGCGGCCCACCATGAGCTGGTCCGAATCCCCGGCCGTGAAGGCTGCCGCCACGCTGAGCTTCTCGCCACCACGCACGCAGTCGCAGTACACCAGGCACATGCGCGAGAGCGTGGCCAGCGCGGCATGGCGGCCAGCGTCGTTCACGGCCACGCACAGTTCGGCCGAACGCCCGTCGAGGTAGAGCGTGCCGACCTGGAAGCTGGCCTTGCCTTGCCGTGTGTAGAAATCGCGGAAGGCGACGAAGTTGTTGGCCAGCTGCAGCAGGTCACGCACGTAGTGGGCCAGCTGCTCCAGCTTGCGGACTCCTTCGCCCTCGGCCGCGGCGTCAGGCTTGCCGGCCAGCCAGCTCGCATAAGGTGCCAGCTTGCCCTTCAGGGCCTGCCAGTCGGCTTCCGTGAGCGCATCGCGCGCGCCCAGCAAAGGCGTGACCGCCGCATCGCGCAGCGCCGTCATGCGTGCCGCCCAGGCCGGGTTCAGGCCCGCACCGAGCGGCAGCGCGGCGCCCGCCTGCACACGGGCCAGCGGCAGTGCGGCCACGCTGTCGGCCTCCATCTTCAGGGTGCTGCCTCCCAGGGCGGCCAGCGTGGTGTCCGCCGCATTGAGGGCGCTGCCGGCGCGTTCGTCGTACGCGGCCAGGCGGCAACGCACGAACCAGTCCTCCACCTTCTCGGCCACGGCCTGCAGCGCGTCATGCGCGGCGGCCGTGCAGTCACCCAGCACGCGGGCCGCCTGGCCTGCCGCCTGCCACGCCGCCTCGGCGCGCTGCGCATGGCGCGCCTGCGCCGCGTTGGCCGCCTCGGCCGTGACCATGCCGTCGCTGGCACCGAGGTCCTGCAGCAATTCACGTGCGGCCTGCGCAATGGCCTGGCCTTCGGCGTCGTCATCGCGGATGGCCGCCAGGGGCACGCCGGGCAGCTTGCCCGCGAGCACCTCCGGATCCTTGAGCCGCGCACCGGCCCACTGCACGGCCGCAATGAGTTCGGGGGCACGTACCTGACCATCACCGTCACTGTCCACGAAGCCCAGCGTGCGGGCGTCGAACTCGATGCCCTTGACCGGGCACGACAGGGCAACCCAGAGCTTCTGGTCGAGCTGGCCGATGTTCAGAAGTTCGGCGGCAGTGTCGAGCCGGACCTGGTCGAAACCGCCGGCACGGAAGAAACGCCAGTGAGGCGAGGCGTTGGTCATGGAACTGTCCTCCTGCGTGGGTGGAATTTCATCTTAACTCCACCCGCAGGACGCGTTCAGACCTCAGTCGTGCACACCCACGGCACCGTGGTGCGGGCGCATCTCGTCGAGCACCTGTTCGGTCATGCTGCGCGAGAGTTCTTCCTTGCCCAGGAAGACCGTGCCAAGGCCCTCCTGCCGCAACAACACGGCCTCGTCCTCGCTCAGGGTGCGCAGCAGCACGCGTACGCCCGGGTTGAGCGTGCGGGCCACTTCCACCATGCGGCGTGCACGCAGGGAATCGGGTGGTGTGATGACCAGCATCGCCGCCCGTGCGACGTGCGCCTGGATCAGCACTTCGGGCTCGGCCGCATCACCGCTGACCGCCGGAATGCCGCGCCGGCGCAGGTCTTCCACGAGCTCGCGGTTCTGCTCGGCGACCACAAACGGCACCTGCTGCTCGGACAGGGCCGCCGCCATGCGCCGGCCCACGCTGCCGTAGCCCACTAGCACCACCTGCCCGGTGAGCTGCCGGGGGTCGGTGGACTGGGGCAGCTCGGCCAGCGGATCGTCACGCAGCTCCAGCCGGCGCGCCAGCGCCGAGCGCTCGCGCAGCCATTGCTGCAGCGGGCCGATGGCGGCAAAAACCGCGGTGTTGGCCGCAATCGAGATCAGCGCGCCGGCGAGCACCAGGCTCTGTCCTTCCACCGGCAGCAGGCCCAGGGCCACGCCCATGCCCGCCAGGATGAAGGAGAACTCACCGATCTGCGCCAGGCTGGCGCCGATGGTCAGCGCCGTGTTGAGCGGATAACGGAACAGCAGTACCAGGCCAATGGCTGCCACCGTCTTGCCCACCAGGATGATGGCCACCACCGCCAGCAGCTTGAATGGCTGCTGCCAGATCACCGCCGGATCGAACAGCATGCCCACCGAGACGAAGAACAGCACCGCAAAGGCGTCACGCAGCGGCAGCGACTCGTCGGCCGCCCGGTGGCTGTATTCGGATTCGCGCAGCATCATGCCCGCGAAGAAGGCGCCGAGCGCGAAGGACACGTCGAACAGCTTGGCCGCGCCATACGCCACGCCAATGGCCGCTGCGATCACGCACAGCGTGAACAGCTCGCGTGAGCCCGTGCGCGCCACCCACCACAGCAGCTTGGGGAAAACGCGCCGGCCGACCAGCAGCATGAGGGCGACGAAGGCGCTCACCTTGGCCAGGGTCATGCCCACGGTGGCCCAGAGGTTGTCGGTCGGCGCAGCGGCGCTGCCGCCTGCCGTGCCGTTGCCCATCAGCCCCGCCAGGGCCGGCACCAGCACGAGGACCAGCACCATGACCAGGTCTTCGACCACGAGCCAGCCCACCGCGATGCGGCCGTTGATGCTGTCGAGCTGGCCCCGGTCTTCCAGCGCGCGCAGCAGCACCACGGTGCTGGCCACTGACAGGCACAGGCCGAAGATCAGCGCACCGCCCCAGTGCCAGCCCCAGTACATGGCCACGCCCATGCCCAGCACCACCGCCACGACGATCTGCACGATGGCGCCCGGCACGGCAATGCGACGCACCGCGAGCAGTTCACGCATGGAGAAGTGCAGGCCCACACCGAACATAAGCAGCATGACACCGATCTCGGCCAGCTGCCCGGCCAGGTGCACGTCGCCGACAAAACCTGGCGTGGCCGGGCTGATGACCACCCCGGCCAGCAGGTAGCCCACCAGTGGCGGCATCTTCAGCTGGCTGGCGAGCAGCCCCAGGACCAGGGCCAGGCCGAAGCCGGCGGCGAGGGTGGTAATGAGGCTGATGTCGTGGGGCATGGCGGTCGGGCGGTATTCATCCCGACCTTAATGCATCGGCGCGCCGGCACACGGACAAAGCGGCTATTTCCCCAGCGAGGTAAACGGAATTGCCGCGGGTCGGCAGGCCCCGTCAATGCGTGGCCATGCGCACGCTGCGATAGTCCACCACGCCTTCGAGCACCTTGAGGATGCCGTACTGGCCCAGGCGCAGCATGCCCTCGCCGGTGGCGGTGGCGAACAGCTGCTCCACCGGGGAGCGCGACTGGATCAGCTTCTTCACGGCCGGCGTGGCGGTCATCAGCTCGTAGATGCCGACACGCCCCTTGTAGCCGGTGTGGTTGCAGGCATCGCAGCCGACGGGCTGGTACAGGGGGATCGCGCCATCCGGCCCGCCATGCCGCTGGCGCCAGCCGGCCAGCAACGTCTGGGGATCGTGGGCGCCGCCCTCGCAGTATTCGCGCAGCATCTCCTGCAACTGCTCGGCGGTATCGGGCGCCGGCACCTTGCAGTGTTTGCACAGGCGCCGCGTCAGGCGCTGGCTGAGCACACCGATCAGCGCATCGGCAAAGTTGAACGGGTCCAGCCCCATGTCCAGCAGGCGCACCACGCTCTCGGGGGCGCTGTTGGTGTGCAGCGTGGACATGACGAGGTGACCGGTCAGCGAGGCCTCGATGGCGATGTGCGCCGTCTCGTTGTCCCGCATCTCGCCCACCATGATGATGTCGGGGTCGGCGCGCAGGAAGGCGCGCATGGCCGTGGCAAAGGTCAGTCCGATGCGCGGGATCATCTGGATCTGCCGCAGCCCCGGGTGGGTGATCTCGATCGGGTCCTCGGCGGTCCAGATCTTGTTTTCCGGGGTGTTGATCTCCGCCATCAGCGCGTGCAGGGTCGTGGTCTTGCCCGAGCCCGTGGGGCCGCAGACCAGGAACAGGCCGTAGCTGCGGTGCACCATCTCCTTGAGCCGCGTGATCAGCTCCGGCGCCAGCCCGAGCTGCTCCAGCGGCACCGGCTTGGACGATGCCAGCAGGCGCAGCACCACGTCCTGCAGGCCGTTGGCCGTGGGCAGGCAGGCCACGCGCAGTTCCAGCTTGGTGGCCGCGAAATTCGAGAAGTCGATCTTGCCGTCCTGCGGCAGCCGGTGCTCCGAGATGTCGAGGTTGGCCATGATCTTGATGCGCGACACCAGCGCCGAGCGCAGCACGTGCGGCACCCGCATGTAGTCGGTCAGCGAACCATCGACCCGGAAGCGGATCCGCGTGTCCTGCTCGCCCGCATAGGCCTCGATATGGATGTCCGATGCCCCCTGCCGCTGCGCGTCCAGGATCATCTGGTTCACCATGCGCACGACCAGCGTGTCGTCGTCGGACACGAGGTGGCTGGCGCCCCCGGCCTCGGGGGATTTTTCCTCCTCCAGCCGCTTGCTCAGCTGCTCGAGTTCGGCCGGAATCGTCTGGAAATCGCTGGCCGGCGCCCCCTGCCCGTACTCCAGGCGCAGGCGCTGCTGCAACTCCGCCGCGTCGGCGATCACCGGGATCACCTTGCGCTGGATCTTGAAGCGCAGGTCGTCGAGGAAGTCGGCGTCGACCGGGCTCTCCACCGCCACCACAAGCGCCTGGCGCGCCAGCAGCAGGGGCAGCACGCCGTGCTCCAGGGCGAACTCCCGCGTCACCAGCTCCAGCACCTTGGGTGCAATGTCGAAGTCGCGCAGGTTCACCAGCGGGATGTTGAGCTGCTCGGCCACCGCCTGCGTGAGGCGTTCGCGCGTGAGCACGCCCATCTCCACCAGCACATTGCCCAGCAGGCTGCTCTTGGTGCGCCGCATCTGGCGCAGCGCCTCGAGCATGTGCTCGCGCGACACCATGCCTTGGCTCACCAGGATGTCACCGAGGCGCGCCGAGGGAATGTTGCCCACCTGGGTGAGCTGGGAGGCCAGCGACTGCACGTGCTGGTCCGGCACGTCACCCAGGTGCTCGTCCACCTCCAGCTGGCGGCGGCGGGCCTGTTCTTCCAGCGCCTGCGCCAGCTGTTCAGGCTTGACGAAACCATGCTCGACCAGGTGCTGCCCCAGCAGCCCACCCACCTGGAAATCGGCCAGCGCGTGTTCCGGCACGAAAATGCGGATCACCTGGTCACCGCCGGACATCAGGAACACGAAGAGGCCCGCGCGGGTGCGCACGAAGCCCTTGGTGGTGCCCCGCAGCTGCTCGCGGTCCGAGAAACGCACCTGGAAGGTCCGCGCCTCGAGCGCATCCAGGTGCCCCCCGGAGCGCAGGTACTGCTCCACCAGATCGGTATCGACCGACAGCGGGATGGGAGCCACCAGCTGCAGGCTCTTGAACGCGTCAAACCGCAGGGTCTGTTCGGCCGTCGCGCCCCGGGGCATGAACACCAGCGACAGGGTCTCGGGCTGGAAACGCTGGACGCGGCCGTGGGTCGCCTGCCCGTCGGGCAGGAAGATCATCGCCTCGGGCGCCTCCTCGGGCACCCCTCGCGTATCCATCAGAAAGGGCGGCAGCGGCCAGCCTTGCATGCAGGGCACCCGGCTTCAGTGCAGCCGCGAGGACGGATCGGGCTCGATGGCCAGCGACCCGGTCTCGTTGACGTTCACGCCGGCCGACAGCTTGATGCGCAGCGACAGGTCGGTGCGGGAATCGGCGTTGTGCAGCGCCTCTTCCAGCGAGATGCGTCCTTCCCGGTACAGCAGGTACAGGGCCTGGTCGAAAGTGCACATGCCGGCATCGGTGCTGCGTCCCATGGCTTCCTTGATCGCACTGATCTCGCCCTTGGCGATGAGGTCGGAGATGTAGGGTGACTGCACCATCACCTCCACCGCCGGCACGAGCTTTTCATGCAGGCCGGGGATCAGGCGCTGGGAGACCACGGCGGCCAGGTTCAGGCTCAGGTCGGTCAGCAGCTGGTGGTGCGCCTCTTCCGGGAAGAAGTTGATGATGCGCTCCAGTGCCTGGTTGGCATTGTTCGCATGCAGCGTGGAGAGGCACAGATGCCCGGTCTCCGCGTACGCGATCGCGTGCTGCATGGTCGAGCGGTCCCGGATCTCGCCGATCATGATGACGTCAGGCGCTTCCCGCAACGCGTTCTTGAGCGCCTCTTCGTAGGACATGGTGTCGATGCCCACTTCGCGCTGGTCCACGATGGCGCGCTTGTGCTCGTGGACGAACTCGATCGGGTCTTCGATGGTCAGGATGTGGCCGGTCTGGTTCTCGTTGCGGTAGTTCAGCATGGCCGCGAGGGTGGTGGACTTGCCCGAGCCGGTGGCGCCCGTCACGAGGATCAGGCCGCGCTTGAGCATCACCAGCCGCTCCAGTACGGGCGGCAGGCCCAGCGCCGCAATCGGCGGGATCTTGGACTTGATGTAGCGGATCACCATGCCCGTCTCGCCGCGCTGCATAAAAACGTTCACGCGAAAACGCCCCAGGTGTTCGGCATGGATCGACATGTTGAGCTCGAACTTCGCCTCGAAGTCGGCGATCTGGCGCTGGTTCATCAGCGAATACGCCAGCTGCTTGACCTCACCGGGCCCGAGATTCGGCATCTTGAGCGGGTGCGTGACGCCTTCGATCTTGACGTTCACCGGCGCACCCACGCTGAAGAACAGGTCCGATGCCCCCTTCTCCACCATCAGGTTCAGAAACTGGAAAACTTCCACGCGTGTCCTCACGATCATTGCTGGCGTCTGATTATGCTCAGTCTGCAGGGCACAGGGCGTACGGGTACAGGTAATTCCGCACGGAATGCGGCACCGCATGACAACTCTCAGATTTCGTCAGAAATCTGCACGCTGATTGGAGTAAGCTTTTGCTTGCGCCTCCCCATCCCGTCAACCTGTAGAGACTCCCCATGTTCAAGCACCTGCTCGCCCTTGCAGCCGCGCTGCTGACCCTCACCGCCGCCCATGGCCAGTCGCGCGAGGCCGGCTACCGCTTCTCGCCGGTCAACCAGTTCGACATCAACCTCACCGCCGCGTACTGGAACCCCATCGTCCAGTACGTCTCGGAGAAAAGCGGCGTCAAGCTGGGCCTCAAGATCGGCCGCACCTCGGCCGACACCACGGCCTACGTGCTGACACAGGAAGTCGAATTCGTCTTCAGCAACCACCTGTTCAGCCCCGAGCGCGAGAAGCTGGGCTGGAAGGTGTTCGGCCGCCGCCAGATGCCCGCCATCCAGGGACAGATCGTGGTGCCCGCCGATTCGCCGATCACCGACCTGGCGCAGCTCAAGGGGCAGGAGGTCGCATTTGCCGGCCCCGAAGCGTTCGTGATCTACAAGGTGCCCTATGCCCACCTGCTCAATAGCGGGATAGACGTCAAGGTCGTTTTTGGCGGTAATCAGAACGGGGCGCTCGCGCAACTCTTCGCGGGCAAAGTTAAGGCCGCCGGCGGTAACTCGCAACTGATCGAAGCCTACGCCAAGCGCGAGGGCAAGAAATTCCGCGTGCTCTGGACCTCCGAGCCCTTCAATGACCTGGCGCTGATGGTCTCGGGCAAAGTGCCCGAGAAAGACGCGCGGGCGGTAGCCCAGGCCTTCCTGAACATGCACAAGGATCCCAAAGGCCGCGACATCCTGCACCAGACCTCGCAGAAGGTCGGCCTGCCCGCCGACGCCTACTTCATCCCCGCCGCAGCGGCGGACTACGACTCTTACCGCAAGTTCTACCAGACCGCGCCGGCGTCGCTGCGCTGATCGCCGCCTCGCCGCACCCGCATGCGCACCTCGCTGTTTCAGCTCCTGCCCAACTCGCTGGTCACGCGGGTCTTTGTGATGTACGCCAGCACCATGCTGGTCTTCGTCAGCGCGGGGACTTGGCTGTTCTTCCATTACCAGTTCGCGCAGGAGATCGAAAACGTGCAGCAGTCCGCCACCATGCTGGTGGAAACGGCAGCACAGACGGTGAGTGACAGCGCGGTGATCGGCGACTACGACACCATCCAGCGCACGCTGGACCGCGGCATTCTCAACTCGCAGTTCTCTGCGGCAGCCTTCATCGACCTGCGCGGCGCCGCGGTCAAGAGCGTCAACCCGACCAAATCCAAGGGCTACGTTCCCGACTGGTTGCGCGAGCGGGTCGCCTCGCAGCTGTACGACGTCAACCGCACGATCTCGGTCGGCGGCCACGATTACGGCGTGCTGCGCCTGGAATTTGGTGTTGACACCGTGGCGCGCTTCCTGTGGGAGTTGCTGCTGGCCGCGTTGGCCCTGGCCGTGGCCAGCCTGGCCGGCGGCTTCCTCGTGATCGGCTACACGCTGCGGCGCTGGTTGACCTCGTTCCAGCGTCTCGACAGCACGCTGTCGGCGGCCGACCCGCAATTCGAGACCATGGGGAGCCAGATGGTGCAGGCGGTGCCGGTGGAATTCCGTCCCACCTTCGAAGTGCTGCACCGCGTCTCGGCTAACCTGCGCCAGGAACTGCGGCAGCGTGAACAGGCCCTGGCCGCGCTGCGCCGGGCGCTGGCCAACCTGCTGCCCGACGCGCCATCGACCCCCGCTACTCAGAGCATGGACATCGCGGCGTTGTCGCGTGTGGTGCTGCAGGTGGTGCAGGAACGCGAAGCCAGCCGCCAGGCCCTGCAGGACGCCATGCAGGCGGCGCAGGCGGCCAACCAGGCCAAGAGTGAGTTCCTCGCGGTGATGAGCCACGAGATCCGCACGCCCATGAACGGCGTGATCGGCATGACCGCGCTGGCCCTGGAAACCGACCTCAACGCCAAGCAGCGCGAGTACCTTGAGCTTGTGAAGAAGTCGGCCGACAGCCTGCTGACCATCATCAACGACATTCTCGATTTCTCCAAGATCGAAGCCGGCCAGCTCTCGCTGGACCTGCGCCCCTTCCGGCCGCATTCGCTGGTGCGCGGCGTGCTCAACAGCATGGAGAACCAGGCCCGGCTCAAGGGCGTGAAACTGGCCTACGAACCGCATGCCACCGTGCCGCCCCACCTGATCGGCGATCCCGGCCGCCTGCGCCAGATCCTGGTCAATCTGGTGGGCAACGCGATCAAGTTCAGCCGGCAGGGCGTGGTCCGCGTGCGCGTGCAACGCGTGCCCGACCGCGAAGGCCAGGTGGTGCTGCGCTTCGAGGTGCAGGACCAGGGCATCGGCATCGACCCGGTCAAGCAGAAATCCATCTTCGACCCCTTCACCCAGGCCGATGCCTCCATCACCCGCCACTTCGGCGGCACGGGCCTGGGCCTGGCGATCTGCGCCAAGCTGGCCCGCGCCATGGGCGGCGACATCGGCGTGCAGAGCGTGCCCGGCGTGGGCAGCACCTTTGCCTTCACGGCGCGCTTCGACATCGACCACACCGAGCAGAGCAGCGACATCATGTCGGTGGAGGGTCCGGGCGAACTCGACGCAGCGATCAATGCGCTGAGCGTGCTGCTGGTGGAAGACAACGAGGTCAACCAGAAGCTCGTGGTCAGCCTGCTGGAGCAGGAAGGCCATGAAGTGGACGTGGCGCAGGACGGTGCCGAAGCCGTGAAAAAGGTCACCCACGGCGACAACCCCTACGACCTGATCCTGATGGACATGCAGATGCCCGTGATGGACGGACTGGAGGCCACGCGGCGCATCCGCGCGCACGAACGGGCCACCCGCGAGCACGTGCGCATCGTGGCCATGACCGCCAATGCGCTGCCCGAGGACCGCGACCGCTGCCTGGCCGCCGGCATGGACGAGTACCTGTCCAAGCCCATCCGGGTGGACGAGCTGCGCGCAGCTCTACGCTGGCAGGACGCCGGCTACAGCCCCACGGTGCCCGGCCTGTTGGATGTCTCCGTACCACAATCGGCATCCCCGAGCAGCCAGGCGCCGGTGGGATTCGACTACCGGCAGGCCGTGCAAAACGCCGACCGCATGGTGGTGCGCATCATTGCCGACTCATTCCGCAGCAACTGGCCCCTGCAAGTGCGCGACATGCGCCAGGCCATGGCGGAGAACGACGCCAAGCTGCTGCAGCGCAGCGCCCACTCGCTGCGCGGCCTTCTGGGCAACTTCGGGGCCGATCCGGCCGAAGCGCTGAGCCGCAAGATTGAGGTCATCGGCGCCAAGGGTGTCACGACCGAAGCCGCGCCACTGCTGCAGCAACTGGAACTGGATCTGCAGCGACTCGACGAAGCGCTGGCCGATTTCATGAACCGGTCGGGCTGATCGGGGCCAGCCCGCCGGGTCGGGACGCGGGCGGGACGCTCAGTCGTCGTTGAGGAAGCGCTCGCGGATGGCGAGCACCTCGTCGAACCGGTCGAGAAACACGTCCACGCACTGCGGGTCGAAGTGCAGGCCGCGCTGGCCGCGCATGAAAGACACGGCCTGGTCGATGCCCCAAGCTGGCTTATAGGGCCGCGCCGACGTCAGCGCATCGAACACGTCAGCCACGGCGACGATACGCCCCACCAAGGGAATCGCCTCGCCGGCCAGCCCCTGCGGATAACCGGTGCCGTCGTATTTCTCATGGTGGCTCAGGGCAATGGTGGCCGCCATCTGCAGCAGCGGCGAGCTGCTGCCATCCAGGATCTGGTGACCCTTGGCCGCATGCTGCTTCATGATCTCGAACTCGGCAGGATCCAGCCGCCCGGGCTTGAGCAGAATGTGGTCCGGTATGCCCACCTTGCCCACGTCGTGCATGGGGGCCGCCTCCAGGATCAGCTCCTGCTGCTCCAGCGGCAGTCCCAGGCGCACCGCGATCAGCCACGTGTAATGCGCCATGCGCTGGATGTGGCCGCCGGTCTCGGGATCGCGAAACTCGGCGGCACGGGATAGGCGCACAACAATCTCTCGTTCCCGGCGCAGAATCTCCTCGGTCGCCTTGAGCACCTCCTCGGCGAGCCAACTGGCACGGTCTTCCAGCCGCTTCTGATTGGCGCGCAGGGCCAACATGTTGCGCATGCGGGCCTTGAACTCCGCCCGGTCTATCGGCTTGGTCAAAAAATCACTGGCCCCGCTTTCCAGCGCCCGGTAGCGCACATCAAGCTCGTCATTGGCCGTGACCATCAGCACCGGCAGGTCGGCGCGGCCGGGCACGGCCCGCAGGCGCCGGGTGAACTCGATGCCGTCGAGCACCGGCATCATGTAGTCCACGATCACCAGATCGGGCTGCACGCGCTCGCAGTGCGCCAACGCAGCCTGCGGGTCCACGAAGGAAGTCACCTCATGGCTGTCCCCGAGCTGCTCGATGAAATGCTTGAGCAGCAGCAGATTTGCTTCCACGTCGTCGATGAGGACAATCTGCATAGGGGACTTCTTTTTTCAGTGCTGGGTTTCGGCGGCTATCTTAGACCCCTCGCCCCCGGACCACCACCCTCACATCGCGCCCCGGGGCAAAACGTGACGAAATACCGGTGGACGTCCGGCGCGACCCGCCGGTCGCCCGTGTCCCGGGCGCCCTAGTCCCGCAGCACGACCGGGGCACCGGCCAGGCCCGCACGCTGCAGCCAGGCGAATACCGAATCCACCGTCACGGTCTCGATGCGGTCGTTGTAGCGCTTCTCGGCCGGATGGTCGTCAAATGCCACATTGGCCGACCCGATGCGCCCGCCCAGCCGGGTGAAGGGCCCTATGGTCAGCGCGGTGGGCTGGTAACCCTGGTAACGCAGCCACTCCTGGGCCCGCTCGCGCGAATACACGCTGGGCTCCATGGCCGCGGCCAGCGTCTCGATGGCCCACTGGTTGCTCTGCTGGTACTTGCGGCTCCAGGGATAGCTGACCAGGCTGTAGGGCTTGTGGTGCAGGGCCTTGGCACGCCGCTCGTCGAGCAGCAGGGCATGTAGCCTGAGCTGCACTTCGCGCGTGGGCACCACCCAGGCCGCTTCCAGGCGCCAGAGGTCGTCGAGGAAAAAGTCGCCCAGGCCCTGACGGTACAGCGCGGCCTCCTGCGTGCCGCAGTGGTTGAGCTTGTGCAGCACGCGCCACACGTAACCGCGCCCATCGTCCTCGCCGGCACGGGCCGGCGCCTTATAGGCAAACCCCAGGTGCGACCAGCGCAGGCCGTACTTGCTCAGGTCCTGCCCGGCCCGCGCCAGCAGCACCACCTGCGCGTCGCTGGCGTCCAGCGCATCCAGCGTGCGTCCGGCCAGCGTGAGGCTGCGCTCGATGGTCCAGACCTGCAGGGGCCGGTGCTCGCAGCTGCGGCCGGCGTGCGCGGGCGCCACGGCCAGCGCGGCCCCCACCAGGAGCACGCCCAGCAGGCGACGCCCGATGTCCAGCAGGCGGCTCATGGCGTCACCCGCTCGTTGTGCAGCAGGGCGCGCCCCAGCGCGTTGGGGATGAAGGCAATGGCCTCGCCCGCCGCCGACAGCACCACCCCGGCGCTGATGACACTCACCGTGAGCACCGCCCCCACACCGGCCACCGACGCCCCGAGACCACGGCCCAGTACCTCCAGGCTCACCTGCGCGCCGTCGGAGGCGCGCTCCAGCACGTAAACCGTGCCGCGCGCGGTGGACTCCACGGCCTTGACCACCAGCACCGCGCCCGCGGTGGACAGCGCCACCGGCAACACCAGCACGGCCCCTGCCACCGCGCTGCCGGCCACGACCACCGAGGCCAGAGGCAGGGCCGACAGCGTGCTCAAGGCCGAAGCCTCGGTGTGGGCCCGGGCAGACATGCTGCCCAGGCTCATGGAGACGGCCAGCGCCAGACCGGCCAGTTGACTCTTGCGTAACGCGTTCATGACAACTCCTTGTGCAACACGGGTTGTCGTTCACTCGCCACGGGCGGCGGCGCGGCGGCCTTCGAGGCGGGCTTCGGCCAGGTCGGCCTCGTGGGCGTCGCGCAGGGTCTTGGCCAGCGTGAAGGTGCAGGTGATGAGGTAGAGCCAGCTCACGCCCAGGAAGGCCTTGTAGGTTTCGCTGATCTCCATGCGCACCAGGCCCCAGCCCGTCAGCGCCATGGCAGCAAAGAAGCCCAGCCAGACCACCAGCTTGAACATGGGCGAATCGGCAACCCGGCCCTCGGCGCGCGCCTTCTCGTTGTCGCGCACGAACTTGGCCAGTACAAAGGCCGCGGACAGGCAGAAGAAATAGCCCATGACCATGAAGGCCCGGTCCAGGTCCTTGCCCGGCAGCCAGGCCAGGCCCACCCCACAGAGGAAGATGGCGATCAGGAACGAGGCCCAGACTTGAAGCGACCAGGCTTTGGAATCACGGTGAATCAGCACTTGCATGTAAACCCCTTCGGGTGGTTGAACATGCCGCGCAGTGTGTCGGGCGACACTGCGCAAAGGTCCATATTTCGATACAAGTTCCAAATTAATAAACAATGAGTATCTTTTTCTGATACCTTTTTGTGAACCGGCGTGGTGGAGCACCGCCACCGGCTCCGGCCGCGGCGCAAACGCGAGCCATCGCGCGGCCGTGAATTCCGACCGCATCGCCGCGGCAAACACCGGCCGATACGTGCCCCCGCAGCAGCCCGCTGGCTAGAATTTGTTCGTGCGCTGACCGATCCCGGTGTCCAGGGCATGGATCAAACAACGGACCCCCGATGACCCTCATGCGCAAGCGGCTCGCCCTACGCCTGGTGCTCATGTGTCTGCTCCTGCTCGGCAGTGGGCTGTGCGCGGCGCTGCCAAACCCCGCGTCGGCCACCGCAGGCGGTCCGCTCCAGAAGGTGCGTGTCCAGCTCAAGTGGACCCACCAGTTCCAGTTTGCCGGGTTCTACGCGGCGATCGAGCAGGGCTTTTTCAGGGATGCAGGCCTGGACGTCGAGCTGATCGAAGGTGGCCCGCTCATCGATCCGGTGGCCGTGGTGGCTGCCGGACAGGCCGAATTCGGCATCGGCAACTCCGCGCTGTTGATCGACTTCAACAAGGGCCGGCCCGTCATGGCGGTCGCGGCCATCCTGCAGCACTCGCCCTTTGTCATCCTGGCCCGGCTGGACCCGGCGCTGCGCAGTGTCCGCGATCTGGAAGGCCGGACCCTGATGGGCGAAGCGCACTCCGACGAACTCACCGCCTACCTCAAGACCGCCGGTGTCGATATCAGCCGCATCCAGATGCGGCCACACTCCGGCGACGTGACCAGCCTGCTCGGCTCCGAGTGGGACCACGTGGATGCCATGACGGCCTACATCTCCACCGAGCCCTTCGAGGCGGCCCGTCGCAACATCCCGTACCAGATCTTCAACCCGCGCGACCTGAACATCAATTTCTACGGCGACACCCTGTTCACCTCAAAACAGGTGGCCCGGGAAGAGGCGCCCGTGGTGGCCGCCATGCGCGACGCCCTGATCGCGGGCTGGCGCTACGCGCTGGCGCACCCCGCGGAGATCGTCGACCTCATCGTGCGGGACTATCACCCGAAGATGGATCGCACCGAGCTGAGCTTCGAGGCCCAGGCCACCTACAACCTGTTCCAGACCGATGTGGTCGAGATCGGCTACATGAGCCGGGAGCGCTGGCAGCACATCGGCGATGTCTACGCCGCCAGCGGCCTGCTGCCCCGGAATTTCTCGCTCGATGGTTTCATGTTCTCGCCGAGGGAAACGCTGCCGCTCTGGGCCTATCGCGCCCTGGTCTGGGCGGGCCTGGCCATCGTGGCGGGCGGGCTGCTGGCGGCCTACATCGTGTCGCTGAACGTGCGGCTGTCGGCCAGCCTGCGCACCATGGGCGCCCAGGCGGAAAAGCTGGAAGCCGCCAACAACGAACTCGCCCGCCTCTCCACCACCGACCCGCTCACCGGCCTGTTCAACCGGCGCTATTTCGACGAAACGCTGGCGCTGGAACTCAAGCGGGCCAACCGCAGCGGCAACGCCCTGTCGATGCTGATGATCGACATTGACCACTTCAAGAAATACAACGACGCCCTGGGGCATCCCGCGGGCGATGCCTGCCTGCGACAGGTGGCCGAGGTTCTGCGCAGGAACGCGCAGCGCGCGGGCGAGTTTGCCGCGCGCATCGGCGGCGAGGAGTTCGCGGTGATTGCCAGCAACCTCGACGCGGCCGGCGCACAGCTGCTTGCCGAGCGCATTCTGCGCGACATGGCCACGCTGCAGATCCCGCACCCGGCCACGCCGCTGGGGCATGTGACGGTCAGCATCGGGGTGAGCAGCCTCGAAGGTGGTTCGGACCGGACGCCGGAACAACTGGTCGGCCAGGCCGATGACGCGCTGTACCGCGCCAAGGAAGAGGGTCGGAACCGCTGGGCAGTCGCCTGAGACTGTTGTTCAGACCGACGCCCCACGCTCGCATTCGCGCTTCCCCTTGACGGGAGCGCAATTGACGACGCTGAACGCACTATCAATCGGAACTGGACGATTGAGCGATCAGTTCCTGGACCTCTGCGCGCAACGCCTCCAACCGGACTGCTTCCGCGGCAACTGGCGCCCCCACGTTCAGCCCCACCCGATTGAACAGCCCGCGCCGGAATGGCTTGGCCATCGCCGTCGGTTTGCCACCCACCAGCTCGATGCGGCTGAAGTAGGAACCCCAGAGGTTGGTGAGCGCCATGGGCACCACGGGCACGGGTTGCTGCTCCAGGATCTTCATGATGCCGCCCTTGAATTCCTGCAGCGTGCCGTCCCTGGTGATGCCGCCTTCGGGGAAGATGGCGAGCAGGTCGCCCTCTTTCAGCACGGCGGCCGCGGCCCTGAAGGCGGCCTCGTAGGCCTCGGGGTCCTCCGCCCGCGGGGCGATGGGGATGGCCTTGGCCAGTTTGAAGAGCCAGCCCAGCACCGGGATCCTGAAGATGCGGTGGTCCATGATGAAGCGGATGGGGCGCGGGCTGGCCGCCATGAGCAGCACCGCGTCCACAAAACTCACGTGGTTGCAGGCGAGGATGGCCGGGCCTTCGGTGGGGATGTTTTCCTCGCCGCGCACCTTGAAGCGGTAGACGAAGTGCGTGAGCACCCAGGCCACAAAGCGCAGCAGGTACTCGGGCACCAGCAGGAAGATGTAGAGCGCCACCACCGCATTGGCCAGACCCGTGAGGAAGAAGATCTGCGGAATGGTCACGTCGGCCTTGAGCAGCGCGCCGGCAATGACGGCGCTGGCGATCATGAACAGCGCATTGAGGATGTTGTTGGCCGCGATGATGCGCGCGCGGTGCGTGGCCGGGCTGCGCAGCTGGATCAACGCGTACATGGGCACGCTGTAGAGGCCGGCAAAGAGGCTGAGCAGCAGCAGGTCGGCCATGACACGCCAGTGCGCGCCCTGGGCCAGGAAGGCGCCCACGCCGTACTGGCCGGCGGCACCCGCCAGCTGGCCGGCTGGCGGCATCAATCCACGCGAGGCGAAGTACAGGTCCACGGCAAACACGCTCATGCCGATGGCGCCCAACGGCACCAGGCCGATTTCCACATGGCGGCGACTCAGCATTTCGCACAGCAGCGAGCCCATGCCGATGCCGATGGAGAACACCACGAGCAGGAGGGAGGCCACGTGCTCGTCACCGTGCAGCACCTCCTTGGCAAAGCTGGGGAACTGGCTCAGGAAGACCGCGCCGAAGAACCACATCCAGCTGATACCCAGCAGTGAGCGGAATACCACCACGTTGCCGTGGGCGAGCTTCAGGTTGCGCCAGGTCTCGGATACCGGGTTCAAGTTGATCTTCAGGCCCGGGTCGGTGGCCGGTGCCAGCGGGATGAAACTCGCCGTCACGCGGCCCAGCAGAGCCACGCCCACGCAGGCCACGGCCACGGTCTGGTGGCCCACGCCGGGCAGCGCCACCAGCAGGCCACCCACCACATTGCCCAGCAGAATGGCGACGAAGGTGCCCATCTCGACCATGCCGTTGCCGCCGGTGAGCTCGCGCTCGTTCAGTGCCTGCGGCAGGTAGGCAAACTTGACGGGGCCGAACAGCGTGGAGTGCAGACCCATGAGGAAGGTGCACAACAGCAGCGCGGGCACGTTGTTCATGACAAAACCCCAGGCCGCGATCAGCATGATCACGATCTCCAGGTTCTTGACGAAACGGATCATGCGGGTCTTCTCGTACTTGTCGGTCAGCTGGCCGCTGGTGGCCGAGAAGAGCAGGAAGGGCAGGATGAACAACGCTCCGATCACCAGGCCAGCCAGCGCGGGCGGCAACCAGCCCACGCTGAGTTGGTAGGTCACCATGACGGTGAAGGCGAACTTGAAGAGGTTGTCGTTGGCGGCGCCGCAGAACTGCGTCCAGAAGAAGGGGGCAAAGCGGCGCTGCGTCAGCAGGGCAAACTGATTGGGGTGCTCGCCGTGTGCCGGGACCGGCGCGGTGTTGTTCTGGCTCAAGATGTCTCCTCCGTTTAAATCTGATTCTGCCGCACGAACGGCAGCGCACGGATGACGGGCCAGGCGGCACCGGCAGCCACCAGGTGCTTGAGGCTGTGGCCGGAAATGACCTGGCCGGTGGCGTCAAACACCGCGTGGTCCGCAAGCTCGAAAGCCTTGGCCACCGCATAAATGGCCACCAGCGCCCCCCAGTGCACCGGCAAGGCACCCGGCCGCGGGTGCACAAAGGCCAGCACCAGCAACAACAGCAGACCGCCGCCCTGCAGCACAGCCCAGGGCAGCAGGTTGCCGCTGGTCGACCACAGGCTCAGGGTCAGCGGACCGGCCAGCAACACCAGCGCCGCCAGCAGACTGCCCGCCCGCGCGCTGACCTGCCCGGCCACGCCCAGGCCCAGCACCCCCGCAAACGCCACCGTCATGCCCAGGCGGTCGGCCACCAGGCCGGCATGGTCGGGTTGCCAGTGGAACCAGGCCGAGGCGGCCGCGGTGACCACCAGGCCCACGAAGAACAGCGCGGCCAGCAGGCGCTGGGTGCTGGCCACCGCGCTGCGGGAAAGCGCCACCAGCCCCCACACACCGGCCACGGCAAAGGGCAGGTTGCTCAACACGTCCAGGGTATGGGGAATGCCGAGCCAGCTGCGCAGGTCGGCGTAATGGGTGTAGTCGTCCGCCTGCGCCACAGCCGGCGCCAGCAGGGGCACCAGGGCCAGGGCAACAAGGGCCAGCAGCAGCCGGACTTCACGCGGGTTCAGGGGGTTCATGCGCTCTCCATGATGAAACATGGCCGCGAGTGTGAACACCGGTAGTTGTGCCGGGGCCATATTTGGCTACTTGTATCATCATTGTCACCCGAAGTATCACCATTCGATACCCGGAGACCGCCATGAGCACCACAGCCGACCTGGTCCTCGCCATCAAGCAGGAGCTGAAATCCGCCCGCCTGACCTATGCCGACCTGGCCCGCAAGCTGGGCATGGCCGAGAGCAGCGTCAAGCGCATGCTGGCCAAGGGCGACATGTCGCTCTCACGCATTGACGCGATCTGCCGCGCGCTCAAGCTGGACTTTGCCGAACTCGCACGCCGCGTGGCCGACGCACAGCCCCTGCTGGCCGAGCTGACGCAGCAGCAGGAGAAGGCCGTGGTCGCCGACAAGAAGCTGCTGCTGGTGGCGATCTGCGTGCTGAGCCAGTGGACGCTGGAGCAGATGGTGACGGCCTACCGCCTCACAGAAGCGGAATGTGTGAAGTACCTCGCGCAGCTGGACCGCATCGGCATCATCGAGCTGCGGCCGCTCAACCGCTACCGGCTCAAGCTGGCCAAGACCTTCCGCTGGCGGCCGCACGGGCCGGTGATGAACTTCTTTCGTGAACACGCGCTGCTCGACTACTACAGCGGCGGTTTCGACGGCCATGGTGAAGGCCTGCTGCTGGTGCACGGCAGCATCAGCCGCAGCCTCGCGCCCGCATTCCTGGAACGGTTGCAGCGCGTGGCGCAGGACTTCGCAACCCAGCACCAGGCTGACCAGAAGCTGAACGAAAAGGACCGTGAAGGCTACACGCTGGTGCTGGCGATGCGCAGCTGGGAGTTCGAGGCCTTTGCTGCACTGCGGCGCTGACGGTTTTACCAGGCGGGGTTGATTTGGATCAAGCCAAACCCATACCCCCATGCCTATAAATCAGGTCACCACCACGGCCAGGGGCGGCGACCGATAGACAGTCGCCGGGCCGTGGGCATTACAGGAGACAACACCATGGCCCATATCGTGATCCTCGGCGCGGGCATCGGCGGCATGCCGATGGCCTATGAGATGCGCGCACTCGCGCGCCCGGAAGACAAGGTCACCGTCATTTCCAACAATCCGAAGTTCCATTTCGTGCCGTCCAACCCGTGGGTGGCGGTGGACTGGCGCAAGCGCGACGACATCGAGATGGACGTCGCGCCCGCGCTGGCCAGGAAGAAGATCGACTTCATCGGCGTGGGGGCCAAACGCCTGCACCCCGAGAAAAACGAGATCGAACTCGACGATGGCCGCATGGTCGGCTACGACTACCTGGTGATCGCCACCGGCCCGAAGCTGGCCTTCGAGGAAGTGGAAGGCCTGGGCCCCAAGGGCCACACGCAGTCGATCTGCCACGTGGACCACGCGGTGGAAGCCGAGCAGCAATGGCAGAAGTTCGTGCAGGACCCGGGCCACGTGGTGGTGGGTGCCGTGCAGGGCGCCTCGTGCTATGGCCCGGCCTACGAGTTCGCGATGATCATGGACACCGACCTGCGCAAGCGCAAGATCCGCGACAGGGTGCCGATGACCTTCGTGACCGCCGAGCCCTATGTGGGCCACCTGGGCCTGGGCGGGGTAGGCGACTCCAAGGGCCTGCTCGAATCGGTCATGCGCGACCGCCACATCAAGTGGATCTGCAACGCCAAGACCACCAAGGTCGAGGCCGGCAAGATGTACGTGACCGAGCACAACGAGGACGGCACACCCAAGAAGGAACATGTGCTGGACTTCAAGTACTCGATGATGCTGCCGGCCTTCAAGGGCATCGACGCGGTGTTTGGCATCGAGGGGCTGACCAACCCGCGCGGCTTCATCCTGATCGACCAGCACCAGCGCAACCCCAAGTACAAGAACATCTACGGCGTGGGCGTGTGCGTGGCCATTCCCCCCGTGGAAGCCACGCCGGTGCCCACCGGCGCGCCCAAGACGGGTTACATGATCGAGTCTATGGTGACGGCCACCGCGCACAACATCCGTGACCAGATGGACGGCAAGGAGCCGGGCACCAAGGCCACGTGGAACGCGGTGTGCCTGGCCGATTTCGGCGACACCGGTGCCTGCTTCGTGGCGCTGCCGCAGATCCCGCCGCGCAACGTGAACTGGTTCTCGCAGGGCAAGTGGGTGCACCTGGCCAAGATCGCCTTCGAGAAGTACTTCATGCGCAAGATGAAGGCCGGCACCTCGGAGCCGCTGTTCGAGAAGATGGTCATGAACGCCCTGGGCATCATGAAGCTCAAGGGCAAGAAGTAGGCATCCGGGCTGCCCCGTGGGCAACAGCTACATCTTCTTCGAGGCCGACCTGCGCGACCGCTTCGTGCAGGCGCTGGCGGCCCGTGGGCTGACCTGCCGGCAGCACGAGGACGCGATGGAAGGTTTTGTCGTCGAACTCGACGCCGAACCCGACGACGCGCTGGTGGACGCCCTGGAGGCCGAGTACGAGGCGCTGATGCAGGAACAGATGCTGCGCGCCGAGGACCGGCCGGACTGGGGCAGCCATCAGGTGGCCAGCCTCAGCGTGACCCGGGCTGACGGCAGCAGCGCCACCGTGCGCCTGCCGCCGGCGGTGGCACGCCCCCTGATGGAACGCTTCAGCGCCGAGGAAGCGCACGCGCTGGTCAGCGCGATCGTGCACAGCCTGGACCACCCGCAGGACGGGCCGCTGTGCCGGAAGGACTTGCTGAAGACCGGCGGGAGCTGAGCGCGCCTAGGCCGAAGCAGCCGGCGCCGGACCGGTGAACACCGTGAGCACGCCGGTATAGCCGTACAGGTGCTTGCGCGCGATCTCGCCACCGGCGAAGAAGCCCACCAGCGGCACGTCGCCCAGCGCATGACGCACGATCTGCAGCTCGGCACTGGGGCTGCCGAAATGCGGGCCACCGCGCCCCGAGCAGCTCACGTAGACGGCACCGCGGATTTCGCGGGCCGATGATGCCGCGGCTTCGGCTTCCGCGTCCACCGGTGTCGAAGCCAGGGTCAGCGGCAGCTCCTCGGGCTCCAGTTCCTCGCGGATCTCGGCGCAGATGCGCATGAGGTCCGCCCGTGCGGCCTGCACGTTGCGCTGGCAGAAAGCCAGTTGCATGCCGCTGTGGGTGAAGTCGGCCAGGGCCACACCTTCGCGCTGCGGGTCCAGGCCCACGATGTGGCGCACCAGCACGTCGTTGCCGAAGTTGCCCATGCGGTTGATGGCCGCGCCGTCGCCCACGAGATCCTGCGCGTGCACCAGGCCGGCCAGCGTGGCACGCACGGCCGTGAGCGCCGCCTGCGGCTGCTCGAGCGTGACGCCCAGTTCACGCAGCAGCACGGCCAGCGCGGGTTCGCCGTCGAGCTGGTAGACCACGTTGCGCTCGGCTTCCGTCACGACATGGCTGCGCCCCACGGGGAAGCAGCCCTGGGTGACACGCGAGACCAGCGCCACCTCGGATCCGAAGGCCACGCCGCTCAGGCCGCCATGAAACACGCCGCTGGCACGGCCCTGGCCACGGATGTACCCATCCCCGCCCTGCGCAAACTGCACGGTGTCGCCGCGGCTGGAGGCGAGCCCGCCGAAGAGGTAACCCGAGGCCGTGCGGTCGGCCATTTCGGTGACGAGCTCGGCCAGCTCGGGCGTGTGGCCATCGGCGTGCACCAGCGCGGTGTGCGCCTCGAAACCTGCGCCCAGCGGCGCCACACCCGAGAAGACCCGGTACTGGTCGGCCGGTATGTCGCACAACATCACCACCATCGCCGGTTCGTCGAAGTACTCGACGTTGGTGGCCGCGACGCCCACGCCCACGGTGCCGGCCCAGTCGGTCATTTCAGGCAGTTCGGCACCCAGGTAGGCGAGGATCGCTTCGGCTTCACTCGCGTAGTGGTCGGTGATGTACAGCAGGGCCAGCGTCGGGTTCTTCGCGTGGTCGGGCAAGGTCAGCTGCGCGCGCAGCTGGGCCACCACCAGGGCGGCGGCCATGCGCCATTGCGGGTGGGTGGCGTGGGCGTAGGGAAAACGGCTCATCCGGGGTTCAGGTCTTGCGGCTGCGGGCTGCGGCTTTTTTTGCGGCCTTGGCCGGTGCGGCGGTCTTGGCACCCCCGGGCGCCTGCGCGCCGCGGGCGGCGACATCCTTCATCGCGTCGGTCGCGATCTGCTGGAACTGGCGCGTCAGTGCGCCCCAGAACTGCATGGGGTCGGGGCTGGCAGCCGGGGACGTTTTCGCGGCCGGCGCAGGCTTGGCGGGACTGCGCGGCGCGCGGGGCTTGCGTTCGGCGGCCGGCGATGGTGCCACGGTGGCTGGCGCGGGCGCTGCAGGCGCTGCGGGCGCTGCGGGCGGCATCCAGGCCGCAGCGTTCGGCATGCCAAGGTTCATGCCCTTGAGCGTGGCCAGGGTCATCTTCTGCACCTCCAGCGCCTGGATGGTGGCCTTGAGTGCCGCGGCGTTCTGGTCGAGCCAGAACTGCACGGCCTTGAGTTCGTCGATGCGCTTGTCCAGCGCCTGCGGGTCCATGGTGGGTGCGACCCATTGCGCCATGGAGGCCTGGCCACCCTGCGCCAGCTTTTGCAGGAAATCGAAACCCGGCACGAATTTGCCGAAGCCGGTGGCGTCTGCCTTGTTGCTCATGGCTGCTCCGCGGAAAGGAAAGTGGGGATCCTGCGAGACAGCTTAGCGCAAGCGGGGGCCGGGCGCAGCGGCCCGGGCCAAAAAGCGACACGCGGGCCGCGAACGACCCGACCGGAACTATTCGACGCGGCCGATGCGCTGCACCAGCGCGGTCATGTTGCGGGCGTCGGCCTGCACGAAGCGCTCGAACTCGGCCGCATCCTGGTACTGGAAGGCGGTGCCGGCCGCCGCCAGCGACTGGCGGGCACGGCTGTCCTCGCT
>DALYHW010000003.1:4211-12615 GCA_031970695.1 Hylemonella sp. | reverse complement strand
GGCGCAGGCGGTTGACCACGGCCTCGGGGGTGCCGGCCGGCACGAACAGGCCCGACCACTGCGAGTAGCTGATGGGCACGCCCAGTTCCTTGAAGCTCGGCACCTCGGGCAGTGCGGCCAGCCGGCCTTCGCCCCAGTGCGCCAGCACACGCAGCTTGCCCGCGCGCACATGCTGCATCACGCTCGACGGGCCGGTGGCCAGCGCGTCCACCTGGCCGGCCAGCAGCGCCAGCACGGCGGGGCCGGCCCCCGTGTAGGGCACGTGCAGCATGAAAGTGCCGGTGGCGGCCTTGAGCTGCTCCATGGGCACATGCATGGTGCCGTAGTTGCCCGAGGACCCGAAAGTGACCACACCGGGACGCGCCTTCACATGGGCGATGAAGTCCTGGTAGGTCTTCCAGGGGCTGTCGGCACGCACCACGAGCGCCGTGGGATCGGCGGTGAACCGCGCCACGGGCTTGAGCTGGTCCAGCGTGAACATGGGGTTGCGCTTGAGCACACGGTCGGCCTCGGGCAGCACGACGATGGACGACAGCGCCATCAGTACGTTGTAGCCGTCGGCCCTGGACTTGGCGACCTGCGCCATGCCGATGCCGCCGCCGGCACCGCCCTTGTTCTCCACCACCATCGACTGCCCCAGCGCGCGGCTCATGGCCTCCGCCACGGGACGGCCCACGGTGTCGGCCACACCGCCCGGCGGGAAGGGCACCAGCATGGTGACGGGTTTGCTGGGATAGGCGTCCTGCGCCAGGGCAGGCAGGCCGAGGGCCGCCAGGCTGGCGGCTCCCATTTGCAGGAATTCACGGCGTTGGGTCATGGTCTGTCTCCTCTTGTTAGCAAGGCCTTCATGCAGGGCACGCCGTGGAACCGGCCTGGCCGGGCCACGGGCGTTGCCCCCTTTGAGTGGGTGGCGCAGCGACACGCAGTACGCGTAGCCTGGGGGGTGCTTCCTTATACGGCTTCGACGGTGTTGTTGAGTTCGCCCAGCCCCGAGATGGCCACGCGCACCACGTCGCCATGGCGGAGGAACTTGGGCGGGTTGAAGCCCACGCCCACGCCCACCGAGGTGCCGGTGAGGATCAGGTCGCCGGGCAGCAGGGTCATGGCCGCGGACATGGTCTCGATCAGCGTGGGCACGTCGAAGATGAGCTGCGAGATGTGGGCGTTCTGGCGCTGCTCGCCGTTGACCCAGGTCTGCATGCGCATGTCGGTGGGTGCCTCGTCGGTGGTGGTGATCCACGGACCCATGGGGCAGAAGCCGTCGAGCGACTTGCCCAGGAACCACTGCGCGTGGTTCTTCTGCAGGTCACGGGCGGTCACGTCGTTGGTGGCGACAAAACCCCAGACCTGCTTCATGGCATCGGCCTTGCTGACGTTGCGGCAGGTGGTGCCGATGACCACGCCGATCTCGCCTTCATAGTCCACAGACTGGGTGTGCCTGGGGTTGTAGCGGATCGGATCGGTGGGGCCGTTGAGCGTGAGCGTGGCCTTGGTGAAGATCTGCGGATACTGCGGGATGGCCGACGCCGCACCGCTGGTGGCGTTGAAGCCGCTCTTGTCGAACTCCAGCGCGTGGTCGTGGTAGTTCTTGCCCACGGCAAAGGGGTTGCGCAGGAAAGCCGACAGCGGGGCGAGGAACTTCACCTGCGCCATCGGCACGCGCGCGGTCACGGCGGCCTGCAGCTGGGCGGCACTCACACCCTGCTGGATGACGTTGAGCACGGGGTTGGGATGGCGGGCCACCTCGCCGCCGACCAGGGCGACCTCCTGCTTGCCTTCGTCCACCAGGGCCAGGTGGACCTGGCCGTCCTTTTGCACACGCGCGATCTTCATGCAGTCTCCTGAAAAGAAAAATGCAATCCGCCCTGTGCAGAGCGGATTGCCGTTGATAGGTTCTGCAGAAAATTATTCCCGCCGCATACCGGACTCGGCATGCGGGGAAACACGTAGCCAGCGGTTTGCTCAGCGCGCAGGTGCCAGCGGGACCAGACGCATGTGGCCGCTTTGCGGTGACAACTGCGGATGGCTGCGACTGACCAGCGTAGCAACCGCCCAGGTCAGCGCCAGCACCGCTACTAGGAGGACCACATAAACCGTCAGACGCACGTTTTTGGCGGTCGGATATTTCTTCTTGGACATCTTCCAGCTCTCCTTTCAAAATGGGTCACGCGTGGGCGGCGAGCGAACTCGCCGCCCCTTTGGCTCAGGCTTTCGGCCAGGGCAGCTGCGTCAGAACTTTGCGTTCAGGCCAACGTACAGCGACCGCCCCGGCCCCGGCACGGGGGTACCCCAGACGGCACCGCCCTGGCCGACATATGCGCCCCCAAGCGGCGGCGCGTAGTAACGATTGAGCACGTTGTCGATGCCCACGTCCACACGGGCCGACTTCCACTCATAGCTGCTGCGCAGGTTCAGCAGGCCATAGCCCGCAGTCTCCATCTCGTTGCGCACGCGCGAGACGTCGGTCTTGGCAGCCACCAACTGCACCTCGGCGGTGGTCGACCACGCGCCCGTGCGCTGCATGAGTGCCAGCTTGGCATTCAAGGGCATCTGGTTGTAGAGGTTGTCGTCGGTGTCCGTGTTCTTGCCGCGCAGGTAGCTCACCACACCGCGTGCAGTCAGGCTGCCGTACGCGCTGGACGGCACCAGCAGCTTGTGGCCGGAAACGTCCACACCATAGATGCGCGCGCTCTGGTTGGCAAAGCTGAGGTTGACGAAGCCATCAGTGCGCGTGGGACAGCTTTTGCCGACGGTGGCACAGGACACCGCGTCGATGTAGTCCTGCACGTAGGTCAGGTAAGGCGCCACGCGTAGGCTCCAGTCCTCTCGGGAAGGGTCATGCCAGTCAGCGCTGACGCTCAGCGTGTTGGCCACCTCGGGCTTGAGGTTGATGTTGCCGACATAGCCGTTGGCGTCACCGAACCACGTGATCATGTTCATGGCCATGGAGTTGTTGGTCGACCAGGTGTAGCGCTCATACAGGTTGGGTGAGCGGGTCTTGCGCGCCACTCCGACGGTGTAGTCGCCGCGGTCGTCCGGCGTGAACTTCAGCAGGGCTGTGGCGTCGAAGTTCTGGTCGGTCCGCTGGCGATCGGCGGCATTGAACGCGCCAGGCACGGACGTCGGGTTGGACGGATCGCCATAGCCCATCATGCCAGTGCTGGTGTTGTAGCCCTGCACAGGACCTGTGTCCATGCTGACGGTGGCGCGGCGCACCCCCAGCTGCGACTGCCACTGCGGCGTCCAGCGGGCGTCCCACTCGGCATACACGTCGAGACGGTCCCGCTTGCCGTCTTTGATGTTCCAGAACACGTTAGGCCCCATCATGCCGACGGTCGTGGTGATCGGGTCCCACCAGTCATTCAGCCGGTAACGCTGATACTCGCTGCCCACGCGCAGCGTGTCGCCCGGCGTCAGGTTGACATCGGCCTGCACGCGCGCGCCGGTTGTGCGTCCCTCGGTGTCCATGGGCATGCCCGCCAGCGAGGTGGGAGACAGCTTGTTGTCCAGGAAGTTCATCTTGTGGCGGGTATGCTCGTCATAGACACGCGTCTCCAGCGCCCCCCAGTCATACTGCCCCTTGTAACGCAGGTTGACCTGTTCGCTCTTGTTGCCGGTCATGTCCATGCGCTGGTTCGGAAAGCCCTGGTAGGGGATGTTCTGCAGACCCAGCTTCAGCTCGATCAGGTGGTTCTCATGGCGCGTGGCCACAGCCAGCGACTGGTTCTGCGCGCTGTACATCGACGAACCGACTTCGCGGGCCGCCGGTACCTTGACCCGCGACGAAGCGGTGCCGCTCTTGAAATCAGAGGCCGCGTCGTAGTTTTCGGACTCGGCACTGGATCCGCTGTAGGTCACGCTGACCCGTTCATTGGCGACCGACATCGAGACGTTGGCGCCACGGCCATTGCCGTTGCTGCGATAGAAGGCACCCGCCTCGCCCTTGACCAGAACTCCCTCGCCAGCCCGGGCGAATTCGGGTGCAGGGGAATTGACCACGATGGCCCCACCCAGGCTGTCGCCGCCCACGCTGACCGGCGCAACTCCGGCGTAGACCTGGATGCTGCCGACCGATGTCGGGTCGATGTACGACAGGGGCGGATTCATGTGATTGGCGCAGGCCGAGATCAGGTCCATGCCGTCGACCTTGATGCGCAGCCGGTCATCTGCCAGCCCATGGATAGATGGCAGGCTGGACACGCCTCCGGCGCCGAACAGGCCGACGCCTGGCACGGCGCTGAGCAGCTGCGCAGCATCGCTGGTTGCAGCCCGCATGGGCACCAGCTCGCCCGCCCCGAGTGTCGCCGGCTGTACGAGTTCGGGCTCGGGCCGGGCGGCCCGGACGGTCACGCCGGGCAGGGTTGCGGAATTGTCGTCCGCCGCCAGCGCTTGGCCCGCGGCCAGCGCTAGCGTCGAAAGCGCCACCAGCATGGCGCCGTGAAAAGTATGGAGTGGATAGGAATGCATCGTCAAGACCTGGACAGGCCGCGAAGCCGTGCGCTCGCGTGGGCGGCTCTTCTGCGACCAAGAAAATAGGAAGATCCACGCAAGGCGGCGTCCGCGGACGCGGTGTCGTCAGGTACGGGGACCGGTTTCGAAGTGGGTGGGCGGCAACTGCAGCACGCAGGCGTTAAACACACGACGACACGGCATCGGGCGGGCCCCGCGCACAAGGCGAGGCGGGATCATGCTGGACATACCTCAAACGCTGAGGCAGCGGGGATAGTGATGTCCCCCCGGCATCGAACGTTGGCGTGCGATCCGCCGGGATGAGGCCGATGGCATACGCCGCCAGCAGGCACAAGGGACAGTGGTCGAGCACGGGCGTCGTCCCCCCATGGCGCTGCTCCGCACCCAGCGCCATGTCCAGAGTGGGAACCGCCGTGCCGTACCAGGGTGCCCCCCGGCTGCCGGCGCTGGAGCAAACGTCGACACCAACGCCTGAGCGGGTCGCCGCCAGCGCACGCGATACCGCAGGCGCAAGCGAACCCAGCAACAGCGCGGCCACGACCAGCCATAGCAGCGACCGATGCGGGCGGAGCAGGGAACGAATTGCCATCCGATGCCAGCTTCCCTCTACGCCGACGTACGGGCGAGCCAACGCCGCAGCTGATCTGCATCAGGCGACCCGATGACGCGCTGGTCGCCACCTCGCGCGTCGAGCAACACCACATAGGGCGTGATGTTGCGCCACTTGGGATCGATGGCGTGGCGGATCTCCGGCTCGAAGCCGTTGAAGGCAAAAAGGCGTGTCATGCCGCGGTAGTGATGGGCATGGACGAGCGCGCGCTCGCCCTGCACATCCATCACCACCGCGGCCAGTTCCACCTTGCGGCGTGCCGCAGCGAGGGCGCCATGCAGCAGCTCAAAGACAGCGGGACAGGTGCTGCAATAGGTGGTGGTAAAGACGTAGGCAGCCGGGCGCGGCCCCTGGCGCAACAGCCGCTCCCAGGTGGACGCGTCGAAATCCAGCACTGCAGGCGCAGCACCGTGATGGCCGGCCTGTGCACGGACTCCTGACCATGGCAAGCCCACGGCCGCCGCCAGCAGGGCGCGGCGGCGGCGATCAAAAACGGATTTCATGAACCTGCACCTCCTGCGGGTTGCGCCAGACGACCACCGTGCGATCTCCCTGCTGCGCGAGGCGTGGATGATCGTTGTCGCCGGTGACCTGTGCCAGCTCACGCAATTCGAAATGCCCGCCATCATCTCGTGACAACCAGGCCTTGAGGGTGCTGCGGGCACCCTCGACGCTGCGCCAGACCACGACCACCTTCGAGCCCTGGGCCATGACGTCAGCGTGTTCGGCGTATTCGTCCGGCAGAGGGCGCACGGTGCCCGGCTGCGGTGTACCGTCCGCGGCGAGACGGGCATAGCGTACGGCAGCCACATCGCCCCCCTGCTCACGCCGGATGCCGAACCATACTGCGTGAAAGCCGCCATCGGCGGCCAGGGCCAGGCCCGGCCCGTGATGCGGACAGGCGTCGACATGCCAGTCGTCATACGTGGCGCGAACCGGCACCGGCGGTTGCGCACCTCCGAGCACGGCAAAGGCATGGTCGCGCACGTTCGGCTCGAACACGTGGCGCCACATGGCGCGCAGCCGGCCATCCGCACCAGGCGCCAGGGCGATGCGACAACACTCGCAGGAATGATCGGCCACCTTGATGTCGGGACCGAAGCTGGCACCGCCATCGCGCGACTCGTTGCGATAGATGGCGGCACCGCGGTAGCTGGACCGCTTGCCCAAACGGGGCGCGGCCTCCATGTCGCGCTTGTCGATCCAAACGGTGTGCAGCACACCCTGCGCGTCGAAGGCGATGGACTCGAAGCGGTGCGTGATTTCCTGGCGGTCGGCGTGGACGGTGGCCGGCGCACTGAAGGTCTGGCCGCCGTCGCCGGAATGCAGCAGGCGGATGTGGCCCGTGTACGGCCGCGCCAGCGGTTGCGTGTAGCTGAGCACGACCTGCCCCCGTAGCCCGAAGGCCAGCTTGGGACGGTTCTCGCCATCGGCCGCGGGCGTGTCGCCTGCGGTATCGAGCACCCGCGGCGCGCCCCATGCGGTCAAACGCCCGGCCGGCGCCACCTGCACGAAGAGACGCCCCTGCGCATCGAGCCCCGCGAGCCACAAACTGCCGTCCGGCGCGAAGGCCACGCCGCTGGCCAGTTGCGGGCGCGCCCGAGGTCCGCCCGCGTTGCGCGTGTGCTGGGCGACAGCACCGGCGACGGCAAAGACGAGCACAAGCGCGACCACACCACGCCGGAGGGGAATCAGGGTTGTCATAGGCGACTCCTGTGAAAGCGGATCACAACTGCACGTCGACCCCGACGTACAGCGCGCGCGGCAGGGCCGGCGTGTACACGGCCGTGTTGGACGACACCGAGGCGCTGTCGGCGTAGCGCCGGTCCGTCAGGTTCATGAGGCGCACGAACGCGCTCACGTCCTTCGACACGGCCTGGCTGTAGCGCAGGTTGAAGACTTCGTGCCCCGGGTACTTGCCGTAGGTCGCCGAGTTGGAGTCTTCCAGCCAATACTCACCCAGGCTCACCCATTCCAGCTGGGTGGTGATGTCCGGCCGAGGCGCCCAGCTCAGGCGTGTGTTGCCGATGAAACGCGGCGCAGCCGCCATCTCCTTGCCCGAATAATTGGCCGTGGTCGTCACCCAGTCCACATAGCGGTGCACGGCGTAGGACAGCGCCGTGTCGACACGCCATTCACGCGAGAGGCTTTTGCCCAGCGCCAGCTCCACGCCGGTGTGCTCGGTCTTGCCGGCATTCATGGTGGTGCTGATGTTGGTGGCGAGGTCACGCTGGCTCACCAGGTCATCCAGCTTGGTGAGCTGGTAGCCCGCGAGGTCGTAGGACCAGCCACCGGCCACCCCCCGCACGCCCAGCTCGAACTGGCGCGCCTGGATGGGCTTGAGCGCCAGCGCCAGCTGCGCCTTGCCCAGGGCGTTGGCCGCGGTATCACTGCCGGCACGGAACAGCTGGCTTTCTGATGGTGCGCGGAAGCCATGGTTGTAGGAGCCGTAGAGCGTGCTGGCCGGGCTCAGGGTGTACGTGGCCCCCAGCTTGGGACTCCAGTTGCTGTAGTCCACCGAGGCCGAGGCGATCTGCCCGTAGTAGCGCGCCGTGGTGCCGGCGCGCGTCACGGTGCTGGCGATGTTGTTCGACATGTCGTAGCCGATGCTGTCGTAACGCAGGCCGGCAGTGACACGCAAGGCACTGGTCGGCGAGAGTTCACCCTGGACGTAGGGCGAAGCGCTCTTGAAGGTCACGTCATAGTCGTAGATGCGGTTGGCGTAGGTGTAGGCGTAGTAGTTGCGGTCCGCTCCGCTGCCGGTGGTCGAGACATTGAGCGCATCCTCGGTGCGTTTGCCGGGGCTGCGCTCCAGGTCCAGCCCCAGGATCAGGCGCGGCTTGAGTTCGCCCGCGTAGTCCTGCCGCCACTTGGCCAGAACTCCGACCGAAGCGACGCTGGTCTTTTCGACGCGCGGGTCCGAACTCAGGTTGTAGGACCCGTTGAGGTCCATGACGTTGCTGCGCAGGTAGGGCGTGATGCTCAACAGGGCGTGGCCGAGGTCGCGTTCGTATTGTGTGGAGACGCGCAGCGCGTCGACCTTGCGCCAGGCGATCGCGTAGTTGTTCTTGGTGGGGTTGTTGACGTAGTCGTTGTAGGTCAGCGCGGAATTAGCGCCAGTCTGCTGGTCGATGCCGGTGTAACCGACGATGGTCTTGAGCATCGCACCTTCACCCAGGTCCTGATCGTGGCGCACGTTGGCGCTCTGACGGTCGTAGGCGGTCTTGTCGCGCCAGCCATCGGTGTGGCTGATATTCAGGTCAGCCCGCACGGCATGGTTGCCGAAAGCGCTACCGCCGCTCAGCATCAGGCGTCCCCAGCCAT
>DALYHW010000003.1:0-4201 GCA_031970695.1 Hylemonella sp. | reverse complement strand
GCGTCAGGTTGACGCCGACGCGCAGAGCACCGTCGCCCACACCGGTCGTGCCGTCGGCCAGCAGCCGGCGCCATCCGAAGCTGCCCGCTTCACCCGACACCGACGCCCCAGTCCGGGTTGACGGCGCACGCGAGAGCACGTTGACGATGCCGCCAATCGCGTCGGAACCATAAAGCGCAGAGCCAGGCCCCTTGAGCACCTCGATGCCGCCGGCCTGCGGGATGTTGGTCTCATACAGCGCGTTGTGGTTGAAGAAGCCCGTGGCGCGGATCGGGATGCCATCCTCCAGATAGAGGTAAACGGGATTGGTGGTGAAGGGCTGGCGGATGGCCGTGGTGTGCCCCTCGCCATTGGTGACGGCCACCGCCGCGCCCGGCACCTGGCCCAGGATCTGCTGCGGGTGCATGGGTCCGGTCTGGCGGATGGTCTCCGGGCTGATGACCGTCACCGAACCCGGAGACGCCATCAGTGGCGCCTGCTCGCGGCTGCCGGTGATGGTGACGGTGCTGAGCACCGAGGGTTCGTGGACGGCGGGATCTGCTGCCTGGTTCTGGGCCAGGACCGGCAGGGCCATGGGCAAGGCCATCGCCGCAGCCATGGCAAGTGGATTCGTGTTCAAGGCGGTACTCCGATGAGGACGGCAAGGTGCCCGCGCGAGCGCGGGCGGCGGATTGCTGGCTCAGGCGTACACGGGCGGTCCGCGCGCAAGCAGGCGCACGGGGAACAGGGTGACAAGAAAAGATGCCTGCACGTCCGGCGGGGCCAAACCGGAATCCGCGTTGAAGAAGTGCACAGACGTAGCGGGAGGCGGTCCCAGCCGTTGCGCGACGAGCAGGCAAAAGGGGCAGTGGTCCAGTGCGGGGGCGGGAGCGTTCCCGTCCGCTTGCGCTTCGGCCACTGCTGGTCCGGCAGGGCTTGCAGCCGCCGGCGAGATGAGACCCGGCAAAACCGGGGAGAAGGTGCTGCAGATATCCGCACCCGGCACAGGACCGTGGCGCCCGACAGCCAGCGCACGCGACACCGTGGGCGCCAGCGCGCCCAGCAGCATGACGGCCAGCGTCAGCTGCAGGATCAGGCGCATGGCACGCAGGCGGTTCATGACAGCCGGTTCAGGTGAGACGGTGACCGTTCAATGCTTCATGCCGTGACCGCCGCCCTGACTCATGTCCTTCTGGGCGTTGGTATTGAGCGGCCGCGCTGGCGCCTTGACCTCGATGGTCTGGCGTTTGCCGTCAGCGCCCTGCACCACCAGGGACAGCGGCACGGTATCGCCATCCTTGATCTGGCCCTTGAGGTCCATGAGCATGACGTGGTAGCCACCGGGCTTGAGCTCCACAGCCTTGCCGGCAGGCAGGTCCAGCCCTTCGATGGCGCGCATCTTCATCACGTCCTTGACCATGGCCATCTCATGGATCTCCACGATGCCGGCTACAGGCGAACTGGCCTCGACGAGCTTGGCGTCCTTGGCCGAGACGATTTGCATAAAGGCGCCGGTGGCCTTCTGGCTCGGCACGGTGGCGCGCACCCAAGGCTCCTTGACCGAAACTTGGGCGTGGGCCGCAAAGGCCAGCATGAGGCCCGCGAGGGTGATGACATGACGTTTCATGATGAGTTCCTTTCAGAGGTGGGGGGGAAGTAATCGGTCTGGGCCGGTGTTACCAGGTCATCGACTTGGTGTTGTCGCGGAACAGTGCCTCGCCCGAGAGCTTGCGATTGCTGATCTGCAGGCCGGGCAGCAGGTCGGTCTCGGCCACGCCGTAGTGCTTCATGCACATGGGACAGACCAGCACCACGGCGCCTTTTTTCATCAGTTCGTCGAGCATTTTCTGCTGGGTTGCGAATTTGCCGCTCTGGCTCTTCGCACCAATCAGCACGGCACGGTCATTGAGGAAGATCGTGAGGGGGTGGCCATTTTCATGCTGATGCAGGCCAAACGTCATGGCCATATCGGCACGATGGGTCTCGTCACTGGTGAGATTGACGAATAGGGGATCCGTGTCGCCCGCCCAGGCTGGCGCAGCCAAGCTGCCTGCGATCATGGCCAGAACAAGCAGGAGAGCGTGGATATGTTTCATGGTGGTACTCCGTACGTGATGATGGATGAATAGTGGGGTTCGTGCCTCTAGCGGCCCTGCAGGAGGAGGGCCAGGTCATGGGCGTAGTCCTGCGCGTTCTGCTCATGGCGCAGGGCCAGTCGCAGCCGGCCCTGCGGATCGAAGGCGTAGGACAGCGTCGAGTGGTCCATCGTGTAAGAGCCACCCGTCGGCACTCTCCTGTAATAGACCTTGAAATGTTCGGCCGTCTCACGTGTGCGCTGCGCGTCCCCATAGAGGCCAAGGAAAGCCGGGTCGAAAGCGGCGGTGTAGCTACGCAGCACAGAAGCCACGTCGCGCTCGGGGTCGATGGTGACGAAGATCACTTGTAGACGCTCCCCCAGCGGTCCCAGAAGCCGTTTGGCTTCGGCGGCGCGGCTCAGCGCCGTAGGGCAGACATCGGGACACTGCGTGAATCCGAAGTTCAGGAGAACCACCTGGCCTCTGAAATCGGCCAGCGTGCGTTCGCGCCCATCGGGATCGGTGAGTCGAAAGTCGCGTCCGTAGCTGGCGCCCGTCAGGTCAAGCCCGCGAAAAACCGTACGGTCATCGTCGCTGAGCTGACAGCCCGCCGCCAGAAACAGCGTGAACAGGCTGGCAACTGCCAGCAACCGGGTCCACACCCGCAAAGGGTAAGCCATGCCTACTCCCGAGAAAGAAAACCGAACCTTCCGTCGGACCTGAGTCAGAGGCGACGGAAACTGAAGTCGTGGTTGCTCAGGAGAGAGAAGGCGGTCCGCGCGGCGGCAGCGGCGCAGCAGCGCGGCTGGCCAGTGGCGCGGCGATGCCGGCCCAAAGCGTGGCGGCCTGCAGCGGTGCCGCCTGAGGCAGGCTGACCATCGCCGGCGGTGGTGCGCTGGCGATCAGGCACAAGGGGCAATCCAGCAGGTGGCTGGACGGCTGGCTGCCGTCATCGCCGGTTTTCACCAGCTTGACGCTACCTGCAGTGGAGCAGACCAGTTCCATGGCCTGCGGCTTGACCAGCGGCGAGGCGACTGCGACGCCGAGCGCGAGCACGAACCACGCCAGCACGAGGCGGGCAAGGAAGCGGGCGTGGCGCAGGGTCTGCATGGGGCCGATTATGACCGTTCGAGGTCGGCACCAGTCTTGACCTGTGTCAAAGACGCCCGCGCGGTGGCGGCGCATGATGAAACTGTCAGTCATGGAGAACCTTCAATGAGCACACAGATCACCGCCCCCTTCAAGAAGCAGCTGCTCGAGCAGCGCGCCTCGCTGCTGTCCCAGCTGGCCGCCCTGCGTGGCGGCGCCGTCGGCCGCGCCGAAGCCTCGGCGGCCCACTTCGGCGAGCGCACGGAGGATTCGCGGGCCCAGATGGCCACCGAGCGGGAACTGGAATTCACGCTGGATGCGCGGGAGAGCGCCGAACTCGATGCCATCGACGCAGCCCTCAAGCGCATCGAGGACGGCGTCTACGGCGTCTGCACCGACTGCGGCGTCGACATCCCGGCCGCGCGCCTGCACGCCGCGCCCGAGACGCCGCGCTGCGTCAGCTGCCAGGACAAGGCCGAACACGCCCGCCGCAGCTGACCCCCCATCAACCAAGATTTTTTCTGGAGCACCGCTACATGTCCACCTTCCACGCCATCGTCTGGCTCGACCGTTCCGAAGCCCACGTCATCATGTTCGACCGTGAGCACATCGCAGCGCAGAAGATCAAGTCACGCAGCACCCACAAGGCCACTGGCGGCCACACCGGCTCGCACCAGGGCAGTGGCCGCGGCGCCGGCGCGCAGGGCCACCACAGCCCGGGCGGCGGCCACAACAGCGCCGACGAGGCCTACTACCACGCGATCGCGGAATCGCTCAAGGGCGTGCACGAGATCCTGGTGACCGGCCCGGCCCAGGCCAAGGACGAATTCCGCGCCCACTGCGCCCGCCACGACAAGGCCATCGACAAGGCCATCGTCGACGTGATCGCCAGCGACCACCCCAGCGATGGCCAGCTGGTGGCCATGGCCAAGCAGTACTTCCTGAAGTACGACCGGATGAACGGCCAGGCCTAAAGCCACCGTGCCTCCCAACAAAAAGGCGACCCGCGGGTCGCCTTTTTGCATTGCGCTGGCGGTCTTACTTCGTGGCCAGCGGCA
>DALYHW010000002.1:27266-45206 GCA_031970695.1 Hylemonella sp. | reverse complement strand
GCTGCTGGATTACATCCGCGTTACCAAGGTGGCCGCGGGCGAGGCCGGCGGCATCACGCAGCACATCGGCGCCTACCACGTTGATACGCCGCGCGGCATGGTCACGTTCCTGGACACGCCCGGTCACGAGGCCTTCACGGCCATGCGCGCCCGCGGTGCGCAGGCTACCGACATCGTCATTCTGGTCTGCGCGGCCGACGACGGTGTCATGCCCCAGACCAAGGAAGCCATCAAGCACGCCAAGGCTGCAGGTGTACCGATCGTGGTCGCCATGACGAAGGCCGACAAGCCTGAATCCAATATCGAACGCGTCAAGTCGGAACTGGTCGCGGAAGAGGTGGTGCCAGAGGAGTTCGGTGGTGATTCGCCGTTTGTGGCCGTGTCGTCCAAGACCGGCATGGGCATCGACGCGCTGCTGGAGCAGGTGCTGCTGCAGGCCGAAGTGCTGGAACTGAAGGCGCCGGTGGAAGCCGCTGCCAAGGGTCTGGTCATCGAAGCCAAGCTGGACAAGGGCCGCGGCCCGGTGGCCACCGTGCTGGTGCAGTCCGGCACACTCAAGACCGGTGACGTGGTGCTGGCTGGCCAGACCTACGGCCGCGTGCGTGCCATGCTGGACGAGAACGGTCGCAAGGTCGACGCCGCAGGTCCGTCCATCCCGGTCGAGATCCAGGGTATGACCGAAGTGCCGCAGGCCGGCGACGATTTCATGGTGATGGCCGACGAGCGTCGCGCCCGCGAGATCGCTACCTACCGTGCCGGCAAGTTCCGCAACACCAAGCTGGCCAAACAGCAAGCCGCCAAGCTGGAGAACATGTTCTCCGACATGACGGCCGGCGAAGTCAAGACCCTGCCCATCATCGTCAAGGCCGACGTGCAGGGTTCGCAGGAAGCGCTGGCCGCCTCGCTGCTCAAGCTCTCGACCAACGAGGTCAAGGTGCAGCTGGTGTACGCGGCCGTGGGCGGCATCAGCGAGTCCGACGTGAACCTGGCCATCGCTTCCAAGGCGCTGATCATCGGCTTCAACACGCGTGCCGACGCCGGCGCGCGCAAGCTGGCCGAAGGCAACGGCATCGAGATCCGCTACTACAACATCATCTACGACGCCGTGGACGAGTTGAAGGCAGCCATGTCCGGCATGCTGGCGCCCGAGAAGAAGGAAGAAGTCATCGGCATGGCCGAGATCCGCACCGTCTTCGTGGCGTCCAAGATCGGCACGGTCGCGGGTTGTATGGTCACCTCCGGTTTTGTCACCCGCAGCGCGCATTTCCGCCTGCTGCGCGACAACGTGGTGATCTACACCGGCGAACTCGACTCCCTCAAGCGCATGAAGGACGATGTGCGCGAGGTCAAGGAAGGCTTCGAGTGCGGTATCAAGCTCAAGAACTACAACGACATCAAGGAAGGTGATCAGCTGGAGTTCTTCGAGGTCAAGGAAATCGCCCGTACGCTGTAAACCATGCCGGCCAAGAAGTCATCCGCTCCGAACCGCTCCTTCAAGGTGGCCGATCAGATCCAGCGCGATCTGACGGAGCTGATCGCGCGCGGGTTGAAGGACCCGCGCGTGGGCATGGTGACCCTGCAGTCCGTCGAGGTCACGCCCGACTACGCACACGCCAAGGTGTACTTCAGCGTGCTGGTGGGTGATCCGCAGGAAACCCAGGAAGCCCTGAACCAGGCGGCCGGCTTCCTGCGCAACGGCCTGTTCAAGCGTCTGCACATCCACACCGTGCCGACGCTGCATTTTCTGTTTGACCGCACTACAGAGCGCGCGGCCGACATGAATGCGCTGATTGCGCAGGCTGTCGCATCGCGTTCCAAAAACGAGGACTAGGCATGGACGCGCCACGCACCAGGGTGCAACGGCGCCCTGTGCATGGGGTGTTGTTGCTCGACAAGCCGCTGGAACTCTCCAGCAACCAGGCGCTGCAGAAGGCCAAGTGGCTGCTGCGCGCCGAGAAGGCCGGCCACACCGGTACGCTGGACCCGCTGGCCACAGGTGTCCTCCCGCTGTGTTTTGGCGCGGCCACGAAATTCAGCCAACTGCATCTGGACGCGGACAAGACCTACGAGACAACGGTGCGCCTGGGGATCAGGACCAGCACGGCCGATGCGGAAGGCGAGGTCGTCGAGACCCGGCCGGTGACCTGTACGCTGGGTCAGGTGGTGGAGGTGCTGGACCAGTTCATGGGCCCCATCCGCCAGGTGCCGCCCATGCACAGCGCCCTCAAGAAGGACGGCAAGGCCCTGTACGAATATGCCCGCGAAGGAGAGACCGTGGAGCGCGAGCCGCGCGACGTGGTGATCCATGAGCTGGAATTGCTGGAGGTGCAGCTGCAAGGCGACGCGCCTTTCCTGCGCCTGCGTGTGCAGTGCAGCAAGGGTACCTACATCCGCACGCTGGGCGAGGACATCGCTGCAGCGCTCGGCTGTGGCGGCCATCTGGTCGCCCTGCGGCGCGTGGCGACCGGGCCCTTCGTCGAGCAGGATTGCGTGACGCTGCAAGCCCTGGAGGCCATGGACGAAGCGGCACGCCTCAAGCAACTCAAGCCGGTCGAGTGCCTGCTGGAGGGACACGAGAAAGTCCTGCTGGAGGAGGACAATGCGGGTCGATTCCTCAGCGGCATGCGCCGGCGGGGACGCTGGCATGACAGCGAGCGCGTGGCCGTGTTCGGCGACCGCCCGCACACCCTGCTGGGCACGGGCCATGTGAAGGCCGGTGAACTGATACCCGGGCGCCTGTTGAGCCCGATCGAAATCCAACAAATCCTGGAAAGCCAACTATGAGCAAGCAAATCCGCAATATCGCCATCATCGCGCACGTCGACCACGGCAAGACCACCATGGTGGACCAGCTGCTGCGCCAGTCCGGTACCTTCGCCGAGCACGAGAAGGTGGTCGACACCGTGATGGACAACAACGCGATCGAAAAGGAACGCGGCATCACCATCCTGGCCAAGAACTGCGCCGTGAGCTGGAAGGGTACCCACATCAACATCGTCGACACCCCCGGCCACGCCGACTTCGGCGGCGAGGTGGAGCGCGCCCTGTCCATGGTGGACGGTGTCCTGCTGCTGATCGACGCCCAGGAAGGCCCGATGCCGCAGACGCGCTTCGTGACGAAAAAGGCCCTGGCACTGGGCCTCAAGCCCATCGTGGTGGTGAACAAGGTGGACAAGCCGGGCGCCAACCCTGACAAGGTGATCAACGCCGCCTTCGACCTGTTCGACAAGCTGGGCGCCAACGACGAACAGCTGGACTTCCCCGTGGTCTATGCCTCAGGTATCAACGGCTGGTCCTCGCTGGAAGAGGGCGCACCGGGCGAGCAGTGGGGTCCCGACATGTCGGCCCTGTTCGAGACCGTGCTCAAGCATGTGCCGGCGCAGACCGGTGAACCCAAGGCGCCGCTGCAGCTGCAGATTTCGGCATTGGACTTTTCCTCCTTCGTCGGCCGTATCGGCGTGGGCCGCGTCAGCCAGGGCACGATCAAGCCCGGCATGGATGTGCTCGTTATGGAAGGCCCTGACGGCAAGTCCGTCAAGGGCCGCATCAACCAGGTGCTGACCTTCCAGGGCCTGGACCGCATGCAGACGCCGGAAGCCGGCCCGGGCGAGATCGTGCTGATCAACGGCATCGACGAGATCGGCATCGGCGTGACCGTCACCGACCCCGCCAATCCGGCGCCGCTGCCCATGCTCAAGGTCGACGAGCCGACCCTGACCATGAACTTCTGTGTCAATACTTCGCCGCTGGCCGGCCGCGAAGGCAAATTCGTGACCAGCCGCCAGATCTGGGACCGCCTGCAGAAGGAACTGCAATCCAACGTGGCGCTGCGCGTGAAGGAAACCGACGAGGACGGCATCTTCGAAGTCTCCGGTCGCGGCGAACTGCACCTGACCATCCTGCTGGAGAACATGCGCCGCGAGGGTTACGAGCTGGCGGTCTCCAAGCCGCGCGTGGTGTTCAAGGAAATCAATGGCGAGAAGTGCGAGCCGATCGAGCTGGTCACCGCCGACATCGAGGAAGGCCACCAGGGCGCCGTGATGCAGGCGCTGGGCGAGCGCAAGGGCGAACTGGTGAACATGGAACCGGACGGCCGCGGCCGCGTGCGCCTGGAGTACCGCATCCCGGCGCGCGGCCTGATCGGCTTCTCCAACGAGTTCCTGAACCTGACGCGTGGTTCCGGCCTGATCTCCAACATCTTCGACAGCTACGAGCCGCACAAGGGCGAGATCGGCGGGCGCAAGAACGGCGTGCTGATCTCCATGGACGATGGCGAAATCTTCACCTACGCCCTGGGCAAGCTCGATGACCGCGGCCGCATGTTCGTGCGCGCCGGCGATCCGGTCTACGAGGGCATGATCGTCGGTATCCACAGCCGCGACAACGACCTTGTGGTCAACGCCACCCGCACCAAGCAGCTGACCAACTTCCGTGTGTCCGGCAAGGAAGACGCCATCAAGATCACGCCGCCCATCGATCTCACGCTCGAGTACGGCGTCGAGTTCATCGACGACGACGAGCTGGTGGAAATCACGCCCAAGAGCATCCGCCTGCGCAAGCGCTTCCTGAAGGAGCATGAGCGCAAGCGCGCTTCCAAGGAGTGACCCCCTGAGTCCGCCTGCGGCGGCCTTCCCCCTGGAAGGGGGACGACGCCAGTGGCCCGGCGAAGCCGGTTCCACGGCGTCCCCCGGTTGAATACCGGGTAGTTGGCGCGCCAACGTTCCTGTTACCTCAAACCGATGAAACTCACGCACCGGCGCGCGGTCTGGCTGATGGTGGCGGTGACCCTGATGTGGTCGATCGCCGGGGTCGTGACGCGCCAATTGGAGGCGGCAAGAAGTTTCGAAGTCACGTTCTGGCGCAGTTTCTTCACGGCAATCTCGCTGCTCGTGATCCTGCCGCTGTGGCGCGGGCCAGGCGCGGTCTGGCGGCAGTTGCGGGAGGCGCCGGCGGCCCTGTGGTGGTCGGGCCTGTGCTGGAGTGGCATGTTCACCTCCTTCATGCTGGCACTGACCATGACCAGCGTGGCGGGGGTGCTGGTGATCTCCGCGCTCAATCCGCTGTTCACCGCCTTGCTGGCGCGGATGTTCCTGCGGCAGCACATCGCACCGCATACCTGGGCCGCCATCGTGCTGGCCGGCCTGGGCATGGTCTGGATGTTCGGCGCCCAGCTGGGCACCGACAGCGGGTTGGGCCTGCTGGTGGCACTGTGCGTGCCGCTGACCGCGGCCATCAACTGGATTGTGGTGCAGCACGCCCATGCCCAGGGCGACCACGTCGACCTGGTGCCATCGGTACTGGTTGGCGGCATCGTGTCCGCGCTGGCGACGCTGCCGCTGGCCCTGCCCCTGCAGGCGACGAGCCACGACATCAGCCTGCTGGCACTTCTGGGACTGGTGCAGCTGGCCATTCCGTGTACGCTGCTGGTGATCTGCGCGCGCGTGCTGCGGGCGCCGGAAATCTCGCTGCTGGCGCAACTGGAGATCCTGTTCGGCATCCTGCTGGTCTGGCTCGGTGCCGGGGAAACGCCGGGGCTGGCGGTGCTGCACGGTGGGGCGCTCGTGCTGGGCGCGCTGCTCATGAATGAATGGTTGGTCTGGAAGAAGAAACAATGACGAACAAGCTTGCCTATACCTGTCCCGAAGTCCTGGTCGAAGTGCGCGGCTCCATCGGCTGCATCACGCTCAACCGCGCGCGGGCCCTCAACGCGCTGTCGCTGCCCATGATCCGGGCCATCGCGGCCGCGCTGCTGACCTGGCGCGACGATGCGGCCGTGCAGGCGGTGGCCATCCGCGGCACGGGCAAGGAAGGGCCGTTCGGCGCGTTCTGCGCGGGCGGCGACATCCGCTTCTTCCACCAGGCCATGCTGCGTGGTGACGGCGAACTGGAAGACTTCTTCACCGAGGAATACGCGCTCAACCACCTGATCCACCACTATCCCAAGCCCTACATCGCCTTTATGGACGGCATCGTGATGGGAGGTGGCATGGGCATCTCGCAAGGTGCCCGCCTGCGCATCGTCACGCCGCGCACCAGGATGGCCATGCCCGAGACCAATATCGGCCTGTTCCCGGACGTGGGCGGCGGCTGGTTCCTTGCGCGCTGCCCGCGCCATGGCGGGGAGTGGCTGGCCCTGACCAGCGAAGTGGTCGGCTGCGGCGATGCGCTGGCCCTGCAACTGGCCGACACCTGCTTTGACGCAGCGCGCCTGGGTGAAGCCTGGGATGCCCTGGCGACGCTGGCCCGGGTCGACGCGGGCACCCTTGAAAGCTGGCAGCAGGCTTATGTCACCACCCCGCCCGAAGCCTCGCTGCCGCTGGACACTATCGCGCGCTGCTTCGCGCAACCGGACGTGCTGCGCATCGTGCAGGCACTCGAACAAGAGCCCGGTGACTGGGCCGCTGCCACCGTCAAGGCGCTGCGCACCCATTCACCACTGATGCTGCAGGTCACGCTGGAACAGATCCGCCGCGGTGCCACGATGACGCTGGCCGACGAGCTGCGCATGGAGCGTGACATGGTACGCCACTGCTTCAACACGCGCCATCTCGATCGTTTCATGGCAGCGACCGACACCATGGAAGGCATCCGCGCCCTGGTGGTCGACAAGGACCGCAGCCCGAAATGGAACCCGGCGCGGCTCGAGGACGTCACGCCGGAAATGGTCGCAGGCTTTTTCGTGTCACCCTGGCAGGCGCATGCGCATCCATTGCGCGAGCTGGCCTGAGGAGCGAGGTCAGAGCTGGTGGTAGACCAGCTGCGCCAGTTGCAACAGGGCAGGGCGGCTCAGAGGCCCTGAGAGCGCGTAGGCGTAACCTTCGTCTACCCAGTAAAAGCCGGGGACGGGGCCGTCGCCGCTGAAGCGAAATTCCGTCGCGCCGCTGCCAGCCTGTACCTCGACGGGCGTACTGCCCAGATAGAGCGTCACACGCTCGCCGCGCGCGTTCTGGTACATGAACTGCGCGCGAGCGCCATCGTCGCCCGGCAACAGGCGGCCCCCGACCAGTTCGAATCCCTGGTCGCTCAGGCGGGGCAGCTTGAGCGGCCGGCCCAGCCGCTTGGACAGCCATTGCACCAGATGCTCTTCCTGGGCCGAGCTGACCTCCACGGGATGCCGGACTTCGGGCGCGTAGACCGCGTGGGCCAGGCTGGCCTGCTGGATAAATTCGCGGGCGGGCTGCGCCTGGGCCAGCCGGTTACCGCGCTCGGGGAGCTGGCCATGGGTCAGCCATCCCAGTCCGAATGCGAGAACGAGTCCCGCGGCCATTCCGCCCAGCCGCCAGTTGCGCTGTATCCGCTCGTGCGCCTGCGCCGCGCGCGTGGCCGCGGCCTGCAGGCTCGCGGGTACCGGCTCGTGCAGAACGGGCGCGTGGAGGCCACGCAAGGCCACATGCTGGCGCTCCCAGGCCTGCAAGGTGGCTTGCGCCGCCGGATCGCTGGCCAGGCGGACTTGCAGCGCAGCGCGTGCGGCGGCGTCCAGCTGGCCATCCAGCAGGGCGTGCAGTTCGTCTTCGGTCACGGCGGAAGCAGGGTGGCGGTCCATGGCGTCAATTCAACTCTTCATTTCAGGCGGCGCAGGGCCGGCGCGGCGGCGACCTCGGCCGGCGCAGGCGTCGGGACCGGCCCGGCCTCGAGCAGCTCCTGCAGGCGGGCCCGGGCACGCGAGAGGCGCGACATCACCGTGCCCACGGGAACACCCACGATGCGCGCCACGTCGGCATAACTCAGGTCCTCAAGCGTCACCAGCAACAACACGGCGCGCTGCTCCTGCGGCAGGCGGAGCAGGCAGCGCTGCAGGTCGATCGCACTGTCGGCCGTCGACGCGGGCGCTGCGGGTTCCTGTTCCAGTTCCGCCAGATCCACCGGCCGCGCCAGCTCACCCTGGCGCAGGCGGTGGCGGACCTCGCTCACGTACAGGTTGTGCATGAGCGTGAACAGCCAGGCCCGCAGGTCGGTGCCCGCCAGCCACAGGCGCCACTTGCTGCAGGCACGCTCCAGCGTGTCCTGAACCAGGTCGTCAGCCGCCCAGGTATCCCCGGTCAGCGCGCGCGCGTAGCGGCGCAGCGCGGGGATATGGTCGATCAGCGGCCGTTGGTCCATCGTGGCACTGTAGCGCGGGCGACCCGGTCACGCCATTCAGGGACGCGCCAGTTGCCAGACCTTGTTGAAGCCGTCGCCCGTGCGGTCACCCGGCTTGCTGTCCTTGACCCAGTAATACAGCGGCTTGCCCTTGAAAGCCCACTGCTTCTTGCCATCGTCGCGGGTGATGATGCTGTAGTCGCCGCTGGCCTGGTCCATGTCGCCGGCCATCAGCGGGGGCCAGTTGATGGCGCACTGGCCGTTGCAGACCGATTTGCCGCTGCCGGCGGTATCGCGGTCGAAGGTGTACAGGGTCATGCCGTTGGGGCCGGTCAGCACACCGTCCGACACCTTGGCCGGAGCACCGGCCATGGAAGCACAGCCGGCCAGCAGGCTGGCGGCAAGGGACAGGGCGGCGGTAGCGCGCAGGACGGGGTGGAAGTTCAGTTGCATGGAAGTCTCCGGGGGGTTGGGCACAACAGCGTGCTCAACCGGATAAACGCCGGGACTGCCCGGTTTATTCCATGCGCGGCAAAAAATTTATCGCGTGCGGCTCTTGAGGGCCCGTTCCACCTCGCGTTTGCCCTCGCGTTCCTTGATCGTGTCGCGCTTGTCGTGTTCCGCCTTGCCCTTGGCCAGCGCGATTTCGCACTTGACCTTGCCATTCTTCCAGTGCAGGTTGATGGGCACCAGGGTGTAGCCCTTTTGCTCAACCTTGCCGATCAGCCGGCGGATCTCGTCCTTGTGCAGCAGCAGCTTGCGGGTGCGTGCGGCTTCGGTGGTGACGTGGGTGGAAGCGGTCTTGAGCGGGTTGATCAGGCAGCCAATAATGAACAGCTCGCCGTCGCGGATGACCACGTAGCCGTCGGTCAGCTGGACCTTGCCCTCGCGCACGGCCTTGACTTCCCAGCCCTCGAGCACGATGCCGGCCTCGAAACGTTCCTCGAAGAAGTAATTGAAGGCGGCCTTCTTGTTCTCGGCGATGCGGGCGGGTGTTTCAGGTTTCTTGGCCATGGAGGGGATATGGGGACGCACCGCCTACTTACAATTGGCGCTGGCTGGACGCAGCCAGCCCTGCATTCTATGAAAACCGTGCACAAGTCCGTTCTGATCTGGTACAGCCCGCAGGAAATGTACGAGCTGGTCACCGGCGTGGCCGACTATCCTAAGTTCCTGCCCTGGTGCGATCACGCCCGGGTGCTGGAGGCGCACGACGGCGGCGTCACGGCCGAAGTCGGGATCGCTTTCAGCGGCGTACGCCAGACCTTCACGACGCGCAACACGCACCATCCGGGCAGCAGCGTGAAGATGGAGCTCGTCAACGGCCCGTTCTCGCAGCTCGACGGCCACTGGAACTTCACGCCCGTCGGCGAGGGGAGCCAGCGCGCCTGCAAGGTCGAGCTCGTCCTGAACTACGGTTTTTCCAATGCCTTGCTGGGCAAGCTGGTGGGGCCGGTATTCGACAAGATCGCCGGCAGCCTGGTCGACGCCTTCGTCAAGCGCGCCGAGCAGGTCTACGGCGCCTGAATCCCATGGAGACTTCACCGGACATCGCGATCGTTGTGGCCTATTCACCAGACGCCCGTACCGTCTGCGAGGTCCCGCTGCGTGTACCTGCCGGTACGACGCTGGCACAGGCGCTGCAGGCCAGCGGACTGGCGCAGCGTTTTGCCGACCTCGACCTGGCGCAGGCGCCGGTCGGCATCTGGGGACGCAAGGCAAGCCGAGATCAGGTGCTGCGCGCGCAGGACCGGGTGGAGATCTACCGCCCGTTGCGCGTGGACCCCAAGGTGGCACGGCGTGAACGTTTCCAGCGCCAGGGTGCGCGTACCGCCGGGCTCTTTGCCAAGCGGCGGGCGGGCGCGAAGGCAGGCTATTGAACCGGGGGGCGGGTGCCCGGGTCCGGTTGCTACCCGGGCAACCTACTTGCAGTTTTCGTTGATGATGCCCTGCAGCCGCTGGCCCTCGGCGGCAATCGCGTTCTCGTCCATGAACTCACGCTCACCGGTCTCGCTGATGCGGCTCATGCGTCCGCCGGCATCCAGGCCGGCCTTGGCCTGGCGGGCCCGGGCACAGTTTTCGGCCATGGCGCGGGCAATCCGCTCCTCTTCGGCCTTGCGCTTGGCTGCGTCGGCCGCTTCGGCCTGCTTCTTCTTTTCCTGCAGGGCCTTGTCCTCGCCACTTTGTGCCGGGGCGGCCGCAGCTGCAGCCGGGGCGTCGGACGCCGGCGCGGGCGCCGGAGCAGCAGTGAACGAACTGCGCCCGCCGGGCCGCTTGAGGATGTTCTTCTCAGGGATGTCCGATGGCGGCGCCCGGTCGCTGAACACCCGGTGGCCATCCTTGTCCAGCCATTGCCATTGCGCGCTGGCCCCCAGCGCCAGCAGGCAGGCCGCTGTCCCAATCAGAAGACGTATCGTTTTCATGTGCGCAGTGTAGCGCCGTCGGAGCGGTTTGGGTGTCTCGAAAGGTTTCAGCGTCGCGCCGGCGCACCGCCCTGCGGGCCGGGTCGGGGCAAACCGCCCGCGGCGCGGGTACAATCCGTTTTTTGGAGCTTAGACATGCGCCTTCTTGGTAAAGCGCTCACCTTCGACGATGTGTTGCTGGTGCCGGCGTACTCCCAGGTCCTGCCCAAGGACACTTCCCTCGCGACCCGTTTCTCCCGCAATATTGCCCTGAACCTGCCCCTGGTCTCCGCGGCCATGGACACGGTCACCGAGGCCCGCCTGGCGATCGCCATCGCCCAGGAAGGCGGCATCGGCATCGTGCACAAGAACCTCAGCGTGGCCGAGCAGGCTGCCCAGGTGGCGAAGGTCAAGCGCTACGAGTCCGGCGTGCTGCGCGATCCCGTGGTGATCACCCCGGTGACCACCGTACGCCAGGTCATGAAGCTGTCTGAAGAGCTCGGCGTGTCCGGTTTCCCCGTGGTCGATGGCGGCAAGGTCGTCGGCATCGTGACGGGCCGGGACCTGCGCTTCGAGACCCGCTACGAGCTGCCGGTACGCGAGATCATGACGCCGCGCGAACGCCTGGTGACCGTGCCTGAGGGCACGACGCCCGCCGAAGCCAAGGCACTGCTCAACAAGCACAAGCTCGAGCGCCTGCTGGTGGTCAACAATGCCTTCGAACTCAAGGGACTGATCACCGTCAAGGACATCACCAAGCAGCTGAATTTCCCCAACGCCGCGCGTGACGCGGCCGGCCACCTTCGCGTGGGCGCGGCCGTGGGTGTGGGCGAGGGCACCGAGGAACGCGTCGAGGCGCTGGTGAAGGCCGGCGTCGACGCCATCGTGGTGGACACGGCACACGGCCACAGCAAGGGCGTGCTCGACCGCGTGCGCTGGGTCAAGAAAAACTATCCCCAGGTGGATGTGGTCGGCGGCAACATTGCCACCGGCGCGGCTGCCCTGGCGCTGGTGGAAGCCGGCGCCGACGCCGTCAAGGTCGGCATCGGCCCGGGATCCATCTGCACCACCCGCATCGTGGCGGGCCTGGGTGTGCCGCAGATCACGGCCATCGACAATGTGGCCACCGCGCTGCAGGGCACGGGCGTGCCGCTGATCGCGGACGGCGGCATCCGCTACAGCGGCGATATTGCCAAGGCGATTGCCGCTGGTGCAGGCACGGTGATGATGGGCGGCATGTTTGCCGGCACCGAAGAGGCGCCGGGCGAGATCGTGCTGTTCCAGGGCCGCAGCTACAAGAGCTACCGCGGCATGGGCTCGATCGGCGCCATGCAGCAAGGCAGCGCCGACCGCTACTTCCAGGAATCCAGCACCGGCAACCCGAACGCCGACAAGCTGGTGCCCGAGGGCATCGAAGGCCGCGTGCCCTACAAGGGTTCCGTAGTCAGTATCCTGTTCCAGATGGCGGGCGGCCTGCGCGCCAGCATGGGCTACTGTGGCTGCGGCACCATCGAGGACATGCGCAACAAGGCTGAATTCGTCGAGATCACGTCGGCCGGCATCCGCGAGAGCCATGTGCACGACGTGCAGATCACCAAGGAAGCCCCCAACTACCGGATGGACTGACAGTCCGGACTCACAGGCCCGAACACTGCAAGCGGCGTTCGGGCCTTAGCCTTTTTTATAGCCATGCAACACCAGAAGATCCTCATCCTCGATTTCGGCTCCCAGGTGACCCAGCTGATCGCGCGGCGTGTGCGCGAGGCCCACGTTTACTGCGAGGTGCATCCGTGTGATGTGACGGACGACTGGGTGCGCCAGTACGCGGCCGACGGCCAGCTCAAAGGCGTGATTCTTTCCGGCAGCCATGCCAGCGTCTACGAGGAATCGACCGACAAGGCCCCTCAGGCTGTGTTCGAGCTGGGCGTGCCGGTGCTGGGCATCTGCTACGGCATGCAGACCATGGCGCAGCAGCTCGGCGGCAAGGTTGAGAGCGGGCACCAGCGCGAGTTCGGTTACGCCGAGGTGCGGGCCCATGGCCACACCGCGCTGCTCAAGGACATTGCCGACTTCACCACGCCTGAAGGCCATGGCATGCTCAAGGTATGGATGAGCCACGGCGACAAGGTCACCGAGTTCCCGCCCGGCTTCAAGCTCATGGCCAGCACGCCGAGCTGTCCGATTGCCGGTATGGCGGATGAACAACGCCGTTTCTATGCCGTGCAGTTCCACCCGGAAGTCACCCACACGGTGCAAGGGCGCGCCATGCTCGAACGCTTCGTGCTGGAGATCTGCGGCGTGCGCGCCGACTGGATCATGCGCGACCACATTGCCGAGGCGGTGGAGGCCATCCGCAAGCAGGTGGGGGACGAAGAGGTCATCCTGGGCTTGTCCGGCGGGGTGGACTCGTCCGTGGCCGCGGCCCTGATCCACCGCGCGATCGGCGACCAGCTAACCTGCGTTTTCGTGGACCACGGCCTGCTGCGCCTGAACGAGGGCGACATGGTCATGGACATGTTCGCCGGCAAGCTGCACGCCAGGGTGATCCGCGTCGATGCCAGTGAGCTGTTCCTGGGCAAGCTGGCCGGCGTCAGTGATCCCGAGCAGAAGCGCAAGATCATCGGCGGGCTGTTCGTCGACGTCTTCAAGGCCGAGGCCGCCAAGCTCAAGGCCAGTGGCGCGGGGCACAAGGGCGCGACCTTCCTGGCACAGGGCACGATTTACCCTGACGTGATCGAGTCCGGTGGTGCCAAAAGCAAGAAGGCTGTCACCATCAAGAGCCACCACAACGTGGGCGGCCTGCCCGAGCAACTGGGTCTGAAACTGCTGGAGCCGCTGCGCGACCTGTTCAAGGACGAAGTCCGCGAACTGGGCGTGGCCCTGGGTCTGCCGCACGACATGGTGTACCGCCATCCCTTCCCGGGCCCGGGCCTGGGCGTCCGCATTCTCGGCGAAGTCAAGAAGGACTACGCCGACCTGCTGCGCCGTGCCGACGCGATCTTCATCGAGGAACTGCGCTCGACCATTGACCCGATCTCCGGCAAGACCTGGTACGACCTCACCAGCCAGGCCTTCACTGTTTTCCTGCCGGTCAAGAGCGTGGGCGTGATGGGCGACGGGCGCACCTATGACTACGTTGTTGCACTGCGTGCCGTGCAGACCAGCGACTTCATGACGGCCGACTGGGCCGAGCTGCCCTACAGCCTGCTCAAACGGGTGTCAGGGCGCATCATCAACGAAGTGCGTGGCATCAATCGCGTCACCTACGACGTCAGCTCCAAACCGCCAGCCACGATCGAGTGGGAGTGACGCGCTGCGTGGTGTTGTCCGCGCCTAGCCCGTCCAGTGCTCCTGCCGGTGGATGATGTAGGCGGGCTGCACGTAAGCACCTGGCTGCAATGCCTGGTGCGAGCGGGTTTCTTCGCCGCACTCATGGCGGCGCGCCGCCTCGGAATACGCACTGGCCACCGCGTCGCCGGCCGCGAGCAGGTCTTGATCCTGCACCGGGGAATTGGCCTTGCCGCGGATCTGCACCATGCGCCAGCAGCCGTCGTGGCTGCGTTGCAGTTCCAGCGTAGCCAGCCGCCGGCCGTTGTGGCGCAGTGAAAAAACCCGGCTGGCGCCACTGGAGCACGCGTTCACGTAGGTGCCTATGCAATGGCGCTGCTCGAGGCCGTCTTCGGCCAGCAGGAACCCGCAATCCAGCTCCACAGCCAGGTACGGGCCAGTGCGGAAAGAGGGCAGCAACGCCGGCCAGCGCACGTCCTTTTCCGGATCGACGGCAATCAGCAGCGCGCGATGCCAAGCATCAGATCGCCGGGACAGAGAGCGCCATGTCGCGCCGTACAGCACCGCCGTGCGGGTGTAAACGAAATCGGAGACATCCTGTGCATCGTGCGCGAGGTTGGCCTCGTCCTGCACCGAGAGCGTTGCGCGCATGATCGCGCGCAGGAAGATGCGCGCATTCTCCTCGCGCATCGGGTCCGGTCGGCCCCGCGTGCGGTCGAGGATACGCTCAACCCCGCGCAACGCGCCCTGGCAGCGCCCGAGTTGCATGGGTTCGTGCTGCAATGCGGTGGCGAGCAGATTGATAAAGCGGGCAAAGTCGCCGAGGATACGGGCCGACGGCGGAAAAAACTGCAGGAGGAAACGCAGCACCGCGTTGTCCTGCTTGATCAGGAAGCGCCAGCCCTGCGTGCTCATGCCCGCCGCGAGAAAGGTCGCACGGACTGCATCAAAGAAGCCGGGCCCCGGCGTCAAGCCCAGGCTGCTGGACGGGCGCAGGCCGAGGTCGAGCAGCGGCAGGCCCCCCACCTGGGGCGCAAACGGAAGCTGAGGCCGATGGGCCGCGACCTGGGCGACCTGCGCCAGGCTCGCAGCGGCGCCATAGATGGACTCGGCCAGCGCCAGTACCGACGGATCGAGGGCCTCGCGCAGGAAGGCGCCGCAGGACGGGTCATCCAGCCGGAGCTCGGCGACCCGGCGCACCTTGGCTTTCACGCGTCCTCGCTGGAGCAGCAGGCGTGCACGGCCGTGCGCGAGGCGCAGTCGTGCGAGCCACTGCCCTGGCCCGGGGAAAGGCTCCGACAGGGCGTCGCATACGGGCAGCAGGGGATCGATCCCGTCGGCGTAGGTGTGCTGGTGGAGCAGGGCATGGATGGCCGCCACGTCCTGCGGGCTCAGTTCGCGCGCATGGGTCAGCTCAAGCGTGCAATAGGCGGGCTGTGATCCGGCCAGGTCGCGCCAGGGAAATCGTGCATTGCGGTTGTCGAAGATCTGCAGTTCGTTCGCATCCAGGTCGATGAGAAACCCCCAGGAGACATCCCCGCAACTGTCGATGGCCGCCGCCGGCATGTAGTGGAAACCGGCATGCCACCCCTCCAGTTCTGGCAACAGCGCAAACACCTCCGCCCAGGTGGTGCAGGGGAGCGTCTCGCCCAGTTGCTCCTGAAAAAAGGCTTCGATACGCTGGCGATCCGCATCCCGAAGGAAATGCCCCTGCGCGGGCCCGACGGGTTGCAAGGCTGCGGCATAGGCGCGCAACCTTGCATCGCTGACACCCCGCAGATAGGTGAGCAATTCGTTGAGAACGCCTTCGCAACTGCGCTCGCCAAACAAGCGCAGGAGCTTGGTGCTGCCATCAATGCGAAATCCCACCAGTGCGCCACTCATGCCGGCCGATCCAGTCTCGCGTCTGTTTCACTCGCGGTAACGGTACCAGAAACACGCAACGTCAGTCGCGGGTTCCGGTGTCGACCAAGCATCCCCCTTCAAAAATATGCGCGCCCGGAGGCATCTTGGATATGATAATAATGATAGTTCCTTGCAATCCTTCCCACGCCCACCGCCATGTCCTCCACGCCCACCCGACGTCGTCTCATGTTTTGCGCCGCGGCTGTCGGCCTGCCGGCTTGGGCCAAGGCTGCTTCGGCAAGCAAGGTCACTATCGGACTGACGGCCGAATTCGGCGTGCAGGGCAGTCACACGGCGCAATCCATCGAGAAAGGGATCCGGCTGGCGGTGGACGAGGTCAACGGTGCGGGCGGTGTGCTGGGACGTGAGCTGGCACTGGAAACCCGGGACGACCGCGGCGTCCCGGCACGCGGCATCGACAATTTCAAGGAATTCGCCGAGCGCAAGGACGTGGTGGCCGTTTTCTGCGGTCGTTTTTCGCCGGTTGCGCTGGAAATCGCCCCGCTGGCGAGCCGTCTGGCCTTGCCGCTGCTCGACCCCTGGGCCGCCGCCGATGACATCACCAAGCCTCAGGGCAAGGCACCGCACTTCGTGTTCCGGCTCTCGCTCACCGACAGCTGGGCCATCGAGACCATGCTCGACCATGCACTCGGCCGTGGCCTGCGGCAGGTTGCCATGTTCGTGCCCAACACGGCCTGGGGCCGAAGCAGCGAAGCCGCGCTGATGGCCTATGCGAAACGCAAGCCAGGCCTGCGTTACGACGTCTACTGGTACAACTGGGGTGACACCGATTTCGGGGACCGTATTTCGCAGGCTCGCGCCAAAGGTGCCCAGGCGCTGCTCACCGTGACCAATGAATTCGAGGGGCTGCCCATCGTCCGGGAGATCGCCGAGCTGCCGCAGGCGCAGCGCATCCCGGTGATCTCGCACTGGGGCCTGCTCGGAGGGGATTTCGGCAACACGGCGAAGGCCTACCTGGACCAGATCGACTTCTCGGTGGTCCATACCTTCAGCTTCAGCGATCCGCAAGGGCGCAAGGCCGCCGACGTGGCGGCGGGGCTGCGGCGTCTGTTCCAACTCGAGACGAGCCAGCTGCGTGCCCAGGTCGGATTTGCCCATGCCTATGACCTGACCCACCTGCTGGCCAAGGCGATCCGCAAGGCGGGCGGCGCGGAGCGCTCCGCCATCCGCGATGCACTGGAGCGTCTCGATTCCCACGAAGGCCTGGTGACGAATTACGCGCGGCCGTTCACGCCGACACGGCACGAGGCGCTGGAGCCGCGCCACGTGCGCCTGGCGCGCTACGACAAGGACGGTAACCTGAAGTCGGTCGCTGGCAAGATCAGGTGATGGTCGCCATCCGGGAACTGCCTCAGCGGCTGCACGCCTGGTTTGCCGCGCAGGACCTGCGCGGCAAGATCACGGTTGCCTTGCTCGCGGGCGCGCTGGCCATTGGAGCACTGGTCACACTGGTCTCCTATGTGATTTTTCGCCACCAGCTGATCGCGCACACCGAGGCGCTGCTGACCTCGCGTGCCATGCTGGAGCAGCGGGACGTGGAACTGCGCCTGGGCAGCATGGTCACGCTGGCCGAATCGCTGGCCACCAACACGGTCACCGCGAACGCACTGGCCGATTCGCGCGGCCGGGAAACCTACCTCGATCCCTTGCTGCGCAACCAGCGGCTGGTCGTGACGGGCTCGGATATCACCGTGGTCGACTATCGCGGACGCCCCGCGGCGAGCACAAAGACAGGGGCCCCTGAGTTTGGCGCGGACCCGGGCTTCCAGGCGATGATGCGCAACGGCACCCCCGCGATGCGGGTCGATGCGGCGGGACAAGCCGAATCCTTGCTCATTGTGCTGCTGCCGATCCGCTACCGACTGACCAACAATGTCGAGGGTGGGGTCGTGCTGCGCGTGCCCATGGCGCCGCTGCTCAGCCTCGACCATGAAGGAGAAAGCCTGCGCATCGATGACGGCCAGGGCCGGCGCCTGGCGGGGGCCCAGCCTGCGGGGCCCGCCTTCGAAAGCGCGCAGGTGCTGAACCTTCCGGCGCCGCTCGATGACGCGGGGTTGCAGGTGGTGCTGGCCCGCGACAAGGCGTTGGCGCTGCGTGCACTGGACCTGCTGCTGCTGGTCTTCATCGGTATCGGGGCGCTGGTTGTCGTAGGCGTCGTGCTGTTCGCAAACGCCGGTGCCCGGTTTATCGGGCGTTCCCTGGGCGAACTCGCTGCAGCGGCCGAGGAAATCGCAGCCTCGGGCCG
>DALYHW010000002.1:0-27256 GCA_031970695.1 Hylemonella sp. | reverse complement strand
AGTGGCGCGCCTGCCAGTACGCGGCAGCGACGAGTTCGGGCGTCTGTCATCGGCGTTCAACACCATGGTCGAACGCCTGGGCGACTCCTATCGCGGACTGGAACAACGCGTCGTTGAGCGCACGGTAGAGCTGGAACACAGCCGCCGGGAAGCCGAAGCCGCGGAAGCGCGGATCCGTGACCGCACCGAGCAGCTCAATGCCATCTTTGCGCTGAGCCCGGACGGATTTGTCTCCTTCGATGCGCAACGCCGCGTGAAGTTTGTCAGCCCGGCGTTCAAGCGCATGACCGGGCTCGACGAAACCGAACTCGTAGGTCGGGACGAGGCATCGTTCTCGCAACGGCTGGCGCGCGAATGCAGCGCGCAGGCGCCTTTTCCGGGCATCGCGAAACTGCGGGAAGCGCGACAGGCCGGCAGCATGCCGATGCTGGTCGGGGAGGGCGAGGGCGAACGGCACCTCATCGAGATCGGGACCCCGGGGCGACGCGTGCTGGAGGTCGGCCTGCGGACCTCGGATGCCGAAACGGTCTCGCAGATTCTTTATTTCCGGGACGTGACCCACGAAACCGAGGTCGACCGCATGAAGAGCGAGTTTCTGTCGACCGCAGCGCATGAGTTGCGCACGCCCATGGCCAGCATCTTCGGGTTCTCCGAGCTGTTGCTGTCGGGGCGCCTGGCCGATGCCAGGAAGGAGGAAAGTCTCAGCGCGATCCACCGGCAGTCCAAGCTCATGATCTCGATTGTCAACGAGCTGCTGGACCTGGCCCGCATCGATGCGCGGCGCGGCAAGGACTTCAACCTGCGGCAACTGGCGCTGAGCGACCTGCTGGGCGAGGCCGTCGCCAACTTCAAGGCACCGGAGGGTCGGGCGGCTCCGCTGCTGATCGAGGTCGCCGCAAGGCGATGGGTGCGTGCCGACCGCGGCAAGCTCCTGCAGGCGCTGGGCAACGTGCTGTCCAACGCCTACAAGTACTCGCCCGACGGCGGTGATGTGGTTGTCAGTGTGGTCACCGCCGATGAGGCGGCCCACCCGGCACTGGTCGGCATTCGTGTCGAGGACCACGGCATCGGCATGCATGCGGAGGACCTGGCGCGCGTGAGCGAGCGGTTTTTCCGTGCCGACAAGTCGGGCCAGATCCCCGGAACCGGCCTGGGCATGAGCATCGTCAAGGAAATCGTCGAGCTGCATGGTGGCCGGCTGGAGCTGCACAGCGAGCTCGGGCGAGGCACCACCGTAACGCTCTGGCTGCCGGCCAGCGAGGGACAGGCACCGGACTGATTCACTGCTAAAGTAGGCGGAAGATGTATCTGCCGCCCCAATTCAACTCTGATGATCGCGCGCATGCGCTGGCGCTGATGCGCGCGCATCCCCTGGCCAGCCTGATCAGCCTCGATGGCGAAGGCTGGCCGTTCGTGACGCACCTTCCGCTGCACGTGCAGGAGCGGGGCGAGGCACTGGTCCTGCTCGGGCACGTGGCCAAACCCAACCCGCACTGGCGCTTTCTACAGGAGCGGCCTCAGGCCGTTGTGACGTTTCTCGGCCCCCACGGCTACATGTCGCCGTCGGTCTATCCCGACCGCATGCGGGTGCCGACCTGGAACTACCTCGCCGTGCATTGCCGGGTCAACGCTCGCCTGCTCGCGGAGGATGCGAGCAAGAATCAGCTGCTCAAGCTGCTGATCAGCGACCACGAGCCGGCCTACGCGGAACAATGGCGCAGCCTGGGCGAGGAGTACCAGCGCAAGATGCTGGCGGGCATCGTGGCCTTCGAGCTGGAAGTCACGCAATTGCAATGCAAACTCAAGCTCAACCAGCACCGTCCCGAGGCGCACGCGGCCATGCATGACGCCTATGCAGAAGGCGACGAGCCGGCCCGTGAACTGGCAAGCTGGATGGAACGGCTCGGTCTGCATGGCAGGGGATGAGTCCTACATGCGGCAGGCCCTGGCGCTCGCGCGCCAGGCCGCCGAGGCCGGCGAAGTCCCGGTCGGTGCCGTGCTGGTACACCAGGGGAAAGTCATCGCCAGTGGGCACAATGCGCCAGTCGGTACGCACGATCCCACCGCCCACGCCGAGATCGCGGCGTTGCGGGCGGCGGCTAGCCAACTGGGCAACTACCGCCTGGAGGATTGCGAGCTGTTTGTCACCCTGGAGCCCTGTCCCATGTGCGCCGGGGCCTTGCTGCACGCGAGGCTGCGGCGCGTCGTTTTCGGCGCGCCGGACCCGAAGACCGGCGTTGCCGGTTCGGTGCTGGATCTTTTCGCCAACCGGCAGCTCAACCACCAGACCCGGGTGCAGGGCGGGGTCCTGGCCAACGAGTGCGGTGCGCTGTTGCAGGCTTTTTTTCAGCAAAAGCGCCAGACGCAACGACGACTGAGCCAGCCGGTACGCGAGGATGCCGTACGCACCCCCGATGAACGATTTTTGGATCTGCCTGATTACCCCTGGCAGCCCCGCTACCTGAGCGACCTGCCATCGCTGGGTGGCTTGCGACTGCACTACCTGGACGAAGGGCCGCGCGATGCACCCATCACCTGGCTGTGCCTGCATGGCAACCCCGCCTGGAGCTACCTGTACCGCAGGATGATCCCGGCGTTCCTTGCAGCCGGGCACCGCGTCGTCGCACCTGACCTCATTGGCTTCGGCAAAAGCGACAAGCCCAAAAAGGAATCCGCGCACAGCTTCAGCTGGCATCGCACGGTGCTGCTGGAGCTTGTCGAGCACCTGGACCTGCGCCGGGTCGTGCTGGTGGTGCAGGACTGGGGCGGACTGCTGGGATTGACCTTGCCCATGGCCGCCCCCGAACGCTACCAGGGCCTGCTGGTCATGAATACGACGCTGGGGACTGGTGATGTGCCACTCCCGCCCGGCTTCCTGTCCTGGCGCGAGATGTGCGCCCGAAAACCGGACTACGAGGTGGGCCGGCTGCTGGCCCGGGGCAATCCGCATCTGAGTGCGCGCGAGTGCGCCGCCTACGATGCGCCGTTTCCCGACCGCGGCCACCGCGCTGCGCTGCGCGCGTTTCCAGCCATGGTGCCCGAATCTCCTGAGGCGGACGGAGCCGCCATCTCGCATGAGGCCCGCGAGTTCTGGCGTACCCGTTGGGAGGGTCGCACCCTCATGGTGGTGGGCATGCAGGACCCGGTGCTTGGCTGGCCGGTAATGCGCGAACTGCAGGGGCAGATACGCCAATGCCCCACGCCTGTCCAACTGGAGCAGGCGGGCCATTTCGTGCCGGAACATGGCGGCGACGTGGCTCTGGCCGCCCTGCGCCATTTCGCCCCGGATAATCGCCAGCAGCCATGAAAAAGCATATCTACATCTACTCCCCATCCGGTGCGGTGCGGGACAAGGCCGCGTTTCGCCGTGGCATCAAGCGCCTGCAGGCACTCGGTCATGAAGTCGAGGTGGATGAAGCCGCGCTGGCGAGCTACCAGCGCTTCGCTGGCGACGACAGCACACGCCTGGCGGCGGTCGACCGCGCTGCCGCCAGCGGGGCGGACGTGGCCATGATCTCGCGCGGCGGCTATGGCCTGACGCGCATCCTGCCCGGGATACCGTACAAGAAGGTGGCCAGGGCCATCGAACGCGGTACCCAGTTCGTCGGACTGAGCGATTTCACGGCATTCCAGCTTGCGGTGCTGGCGCGCACCGGTGCCCCCCCCGGGGCCGGCCCGTCGCTGTGCGAAGGCTTTGGCGTGACGGATCAGTCGGATGCGGCGGACGGTCATGGCCACGGGGGCCAGGGCGGCCCTGACGAGATCATGGAGGCCTGTTTCGAGGACATGATCCGCGGGCAGGGCGAGGGCACGGGCTGGCGCCAGCACAAGGAGCGTGACGCCGACATTGCGCAGGCAGGCGCCTTTCACGCGCGCCGGATCGGGGAGCAGGCGTCCTTCACCGTACAGGACAGCACGCTTTGGGGTGGCAACCTGTCGATGGTGTGTGCCTTGCTGGGCAGCCCCTATTTCCCTGCCGTGCAGGATGGCATCCTGTTCCTCGAGGATGTGGCCGAACACCCCTACCGCATCGAACGCATGCTGACACAACTGCTGCACGCCGGCGTGCTGGGCCAGCAGCGCGCGATCCTCCTAGGCCAGTTCACCGAATACCGGCTGGTAGCCCACGACAGGGGATTCCGGCTGCAGTCCGTCATCAACTGGCTGCGCAGCCAGCTCAAGGTTCCGCTGCTGACCAATCTGCCCTTCGGGCATGTGCCGACCAAGGTGCTCCTGCCGGTGGGGCGCAAATGCGACCTCGCCGTCGAAGGACGCGACGCCTTGCTGGTCTGGGGTGATTGAGGGCAGGGCGCGGCAGCCCTGAGCCGGTCAGCGTCCCAGGCCGCCCGGACGCGACACCATGCCCCTGGGCAGCAGGCCCTCGAACATGCGGGTGATCCGGCTGATCTTCTGGCTGGCGGCGCCTTCACCCTGCAGCGAGGAGATCGCCACCATCACATCGGAACGCAGGTACCACAAGCCCTGCAGGTCCGGGGCGAACAGGACCCGGCGTTCGATGTGGGGGAAACTCGCGCAGCCTTCGTCGCCGAGCGAATCCAGCATGGCTTGACGGATGTCCTCGATGCGGAAGGTCGTGCGGGACTCGTCCGCAACGGTAAATCCCAGCAGTCCCTGCATGCTGCTGATGAATTGGCTGGCGAGCTTGTTCATGCTGATACTTGTTCTATGAATGATTCAGCGGGACAACGACAGTTGCAGATTAATTCAGTCGGGAAATTGCACCATCAGGGTTATCCACTATTTTCGCCAGAAAAATCGATTTCAAATCAATGAGTTACCCAAGATACATCAGGCAACACATTAATCTGTATATCCATCCATAGGCGGCTTGGGCCAGACTTTGCGGTGGCCCACGCACGCCGGCTGCGGGAAAGTCGCCGAATGCCGTTACCATGAAGAGCATCCGAAGGACCGTCCTCCTGGCAGACAACTGCGCCGTGTGTATCGCGCCGGATGGGTTCGCCTGGACTGTTATAAAAAGCCATCAATTCAAACGCGCGCATGGGTGTCCATACCACCGTTGTTTTTACCGACCTGACCGGTAGCACCTCTGTATTCGAGTCGCTGGGCAATTACCGCGCCACCAAGGCAGTGACGCAGCTCACCCGCTGGATCTGCGACGCTTTGCAGAGCAAGGGCGGGCAGATCATTAAAACCATGGGCGACGGCGTCCTGACGGTATTCACCGACCCGCTGGCCGCCGTGCATGCCGTCGTGGAACTCCAGCGAGACCACCAGGGCAACCTGTTGCAGCAACCCCTGGCCGAGCATCTGCCCATCCGGGTGGGCGTGGCCTCGGGCGAGGTGGTCATCGTCAACGGAGACTGCTACGGGGATGCCGTCAATGTAGCGTCGCGGCTATGCGATCTGGCCGGGCCGCACGAGATCTGGATCAACAGCGCCGACCTTGATTTTTCGAGCCGCGACCACGGCATACGCTACCGGCCGCTGGGCCCGATCAGCGTGCGGGGCCGCACCGAACCCTGCATGGTGCACCAGGTGGAATGGCACGAGGACCAGACCACGGACTTCATGACGCAGCAGGGGGACATCGACCATACGGCAAAGGGGGCTTCCGCCGATGCTCTGGGTCAGGAAGTCGAGTTGACCTACAGGGAGCAGCGGCGCGCGTACCGTTCGTTCGAACTGCCCATCAACATGGGCCGGATCCGGCATTGTGAATTCATCGTCGCGGACCCGCGCGTTTCCCGCATGCACGCGCGGCTGGAATGGCGTAATGGCCGCATCATGCTGATCGACACGAGCAGCTATGGCACCTGGATTCGTTTCACGGGCACCCGGTCGGAGGTCTTGTTGCGGCGGGAGGAATGTGTGCTGCACGGCACCGGGGAAATCGCCCTGGGCGCGCCGTTTGCGGACGCGTCAGCGCCGGTTGTCAGCTTCCGGGTTTCCTAGCCGGGCTGCCGCGAGGTGGGCCCGGGGCCATTCGCCACCACCGGTTCTGCAGCGGCCCAAGGAGGCGTCATTGAGGGGCTAGAGTGCCACGCTGGAATCGCCGATTGTGAGTCAATTTATTACTTAACATAATATACATCGTATTAATCAAAAGAAATCCAGTTCAAACCCATATTTCAGTCAAATAATCATATAAATCAAATTACTAAATGGCATTCTTAAAGTCACTTCTAGCGTAAATCTAGCACGGCCTTTCTGGTGATCCTTGGCAGTTCGTGGCTTCGATCCACCTCCATCACAAAGTCACCGTCCAGCTCACGGATGCAGAATTCCAGATCACGCGGTTCGAATGCATTGACCACGGGACTGCGGAATTTGGCGGCTGGCCGCGAGTCACGGATCCGCTGCACGACCGACTCCGGCGCAACCGTTGCAAGACCCAGGATCCCGTCGCGGATGAAGTCCGCGCATGCCAAATCATCATCGTCGAGTCCGTGCGACGCAATCACGTTGACGCGGACCAGCCCGCGCGCCAGAGCCAGCGTCCGGACATGCCGGGCGGTCCGCCGGGCATTGGAAAAACCGGTCACGAAAACATGGCGTGCATCCAGCGCGGCCAAGGTCGCCTTCACGCCGTTGGTCGTTTTCTGAACCAGGGTACGGCCGGATAACTGCGCCAGGGAGAACCGGTAAGGCGAATTGTCCAGATCAAAGCCTGGGATCCCGAGCCCGTCGATTTCACCGGCCAGCAGGTACTCGGGGTGTGCAGCCCGCTGGGCCAAGGCCTCCTGCACGGTGTTGACCAGCAGGATCTGGTGCGCCCCGCGCATGAAGGCTACATGGGCAACCGTGAAGGCGCGAATGACGTCGATAACGACATTGATGTCAGCCGGCGGATACGGTCCCTGAGCGCCCTGGAGAATGGTGACAACGGGTTCTTTCATTCCCGCATGCTAGCCGGGCCGACCACTGCGGCTTGTTCGTACCGGGTCACTTGAGCAGCACCATGCCGGGCATCAGCTCCACCGGCTGCGGTGGCCGGCGGCGGGCAAAGCCGTCGACGCTGCGCCGGCGATCCGCTCCCGTGTGGGCATTGAGCGTCACCGGATCGACAAATTGGCCATCCGGCCCGTCGTAGAGGGTGAAAGTGTCCGACCGCAGCCCAAGGCGCAGGGTCTCCAGGGCCACGACGTCGCCAAACGCGATGTTGCCCAGGTTCACGTTTGGACCGAGCGAGCCGATCAGTGAGGCCTGGAGTGCCTTGGTCGGGGCCTCCCAGATGGCGTCGGTCGAGCGGAAGCGGGCATTCGAGATGCTCTCCACGAGGTCATCACGCAGGCGCCCCTGCGCGTCGCAAATGCCGCTTTTGCCCGACTCGCGCGACTCAAGGATCACACGCTTGGCCCCGGCAGCCAGGTCCGCATGGATCTCTGCGATCAACTGTGAGATCGGCATGTGGTCAGCCTCGTTGATATCCTTCTTGCCCACCTCGCTGAGCACCAGGAACTCCTGGGCAAAGTCCGAGATGTGTCGGCATTTCTCGCGGCTCGGAATGGGCAGTGTGCCGTTGGAGATCTCCACGATCTGGCAATCGTAGCGTTTGAGGAAGCGGTAAAACGCGTCGAGCTTCCTCTGTGCGAGTGCTTTTTCGAACAGGGTGCCACCGAAATAGAACTTCACATCGTTGTCGATCAGGCACTGGATCTTTTTCTCCAGTTCGCGCGTCACGAGCGCCGTGCACCAGCCGAACTTCACGACGTCGATCAACGGCGCGTCGCTTTCCACGACGTCCATGAAGTAGTTGACCGGCACACCGTTGTCGATCAGGCAGGTCAGCCCGTGATCGCGGGGTTTATCACTGCGTTTCGGCGTCTCCAGAAAATTCTGAACCATGGTTGTGCCCTCCTTTGATGTGCACGGTGGATAGCCGGCTCTTTGACCGGTTGTTGACGAACACCCTGGACAGGTCGAGCACCGGGACCGCCTTCCCCTGCTCGCTGAAACACGAAACCGATACTTCGCGCCAGGAAGGTCGGTCCTCCGGCAGCGGGCATTGCTGTCGATCAATCACTTCGACCATGCGCACCAGGAAGGGCGCGCACAAGGCCCCGTACGCCAGCGCCTGCCCGGCCCCCGTCTGGTACGCCACCACCAGCACGTGAAGGCTGGGACCGCACTCGCCGCCCCCCTCCTCGCCCAGGTAGCGCTGCAGGTCGATCAGGGGAAGCTGCCGGCCCTGCCAGGCCATCAGCCCCAGGGCAAAAGACGGCATGCCGGGTACAGGGACCACACGGGGCTGCTCGACCAGCTCGACCCCCGCATGGATCGGCAGCGCGACCATAACCCCGGGTGCGTATTCCAGCAGGCAGGCTGAGGCGCTGGGCTCCTGAGCGGCTGGAACCGGCTCGGCAGATGCCACGGTGTCATCGATCGGTGCCGCAAGCTGCAGGTCCATGGCTCACTCCGGGACCGACGCTGTTTCAGCCCAGACCCGGCGCGCGGTGGTGCAGAAGGCCAGCTCGCCATCCAGTTCGACATAGGCGTCGGCCACACACCGAGCGCCTTGCAGGATGGCGGGCAAGGGTTGGACCATCAGCGTCGCATCAATCAGCACGCGGACTTCGTTCCAGGCCAGCGCCAGGCCGCGTTCGTCACCTTCCATGCGCGTCAAAAGAAAGCGCTTCATCGGGAAAACCTCCAGCAGCGCCATTGAGGCCGACAGGGCCGCAACAGGCCGCTGCTGCCCATCTGCGGTTTCCAGCCCGAACACCCCCCGTTCCACTCCCGGTGTGGGAACCGATTCGCGGTACTCGGTGGCCTTCACGTCGCGCTGGGGCAGCAGCAGGTGCAGCGTGTCGGCACGCAGCAGCACGAAGTCGCCACGCAGCTGCGTCGCACCCGCTTGGGCGACCGTGCTCATGTTCGGCATGTCCATGTCAGCGAGCCTCCTTGGGGTCCCTCAAGCAGCCAGTGCCTGGCGGATGGTCTGCAGCAGATCGCCCTCGTTGTAGGGCTTGGTGATGTAGCGGCTGACGCCCGCCTGCTCGGCAAGGCGGCGGTGCTTCTCCTGCGAGCGGGACGTGATCATGATCACGGGCACCGCCTTCAGGTCATCCCGGCTGCGGATGTGTGTGGTGAGCTCGATGCCGTTCATGTTCGGCATCTCCAGATCGGTCAGCACGACGTCGGCGTCAAACGAGCCGAGGGTATCGATGGCGTCGATGCCGTCGCGCGCTGACTGCACCCGGAAGCCGGCATCCTGCACCAGCTGGGTCAGCGAGTTACGCACCGACAGTGCGTCATCAACGATCAGGATGCCCGGGGCCGCCTTCTGTGGTGGGGCCGTCGCCGCAGCGTTGCGCAGCGTCTGCACCTGGCGCTGCAATCGTTCGCCGGCCAGCAACTGGCTCATGTCCAGGTTCACGGCCACACTGCCGTCCCCGAGGATGGACAGGCCCGCCACGCCGCGAATATGGCGTGCGAATCGGCCGGGGTTCTTGACCAGCAGGTCGCGCGAATCGACCAGCCGGTCGACCCCGAGCACCTGCAGACGGTTGTCGACCCGCAGGATCACGGCGTCGTGGTCATTCAGCAGCTTGCCATCTTCAGCAGCCAGGCCGGCCAGGTCCGCCAGCAGCTGGCCAGACAGTACCCGCTTGCCGTGGTGGTAGACCAGCTTGTCACCCACACGTTCGAAGCTGCCGATCCCGCGGGGTACGGCCTGTTCGATATGCAGCGACGGAAGGGCAAAGAGCTGCCCGCCCGCTTCCACCACCAGGGACTGCATGGTCGACAAGGTGGCGGCAAAACGCAATTCGAAGGTGCACCCCTGCCCTGCCCGCGTGATGATGCGGATCGTCCCGTTCATCGAGCTGATCCAGTCCCGCACGACATCGAGCCCCACCCCCCGGCCCGATACCTCGCTGACGGCGTCACGGGTGGAGAAGCCGGGCAACAGGACCAGGCGTGCGATTTCGTCCTCATTGAGGATTTGGTCCTGCTCGATGAGCCCGCGTTCCTCGCCGCGCCGACGGATGGCCGGCAGGTCCAGGCCGCGACCGTCGTCGCTGCATTGCAGGACGACCTGCTGCCCCTGTCGCGAGAAGACCAGTTCAATGCGACCCGTGGGGTCCTTGCCGGCCGCGCGCCGGTCCTCCGGCAATTCCAGGCCATGGTCGACGGCGTTGCGCAGCAGGTGCAGCAGCGGCTCGGCCAGCCGGCTGAGCAGGTCGCCGTCGATCAGGGCGTCCCCGCCCTTGATGACCAGCGCAGCCTGCTTGCCCGTCGCCTGGCAGGTGGCGCGTACGTTGCGCTGCAGCCGCGGCTCCAGCATGCCGGCCCGGTTCATGCGCGTCCCGATGACGAGATGCTGCAGGTCCTTGGACAGACGCTGCTGCAGCGTCTGCACGCCGCCCAGACGCGAAATGTCTTCCTCTAGCCTGAAGGCCAGTGCCCGGGCATCGGCCGACTCCTCCATCAGGGCATGCGTGGTGCTGTGCAGCTCGCTGTACTGGTCCATCTCCAGCGGGTCGAAGGCCGCATCGTCGGCGCGCCGGGTCCATGCACGCATCATCGTCAGTGCGCGCACGTCGACCAGCGTCTCCAGCTCGAACAGCCTCTTCTGCACCCTCAGGTTCTGATTGATCAGTTCCCTGGCGTGGTCCGTCAGGCTGCGGATGCGCGCCTCGAGAACGGCACTGTTGACAGACATTTCCCCCGACACGCGGAACAGCTCATCGACCTGACCCACGCTGACACGCAGCGCGGTGGCGTTGCGGGCGGTAGTCGTCTGTGCGTCGGCGGGCTGCGCCGGCCCCGGCAATAGCTCGGCATCTTCTCCATGCTCATGGGGTTGCACCGGCGTCGCCGTCACCAGCGTCACCGGTCCGGAACGCGCCAGTGGCTGCTCGATGGTCTCGCCGCGGTCGATGCGGTTGGCAAGGTCCAGGACCCGCTGCAGGACGTCCTGGGCCTGACGGGGATAGTCGTCGGTGCCGGTGACATAACCGACCATCTGCTCAAGGCAGTACGCCGCATCGAGCAAGGTGTCCGCCGCCGGCTTGGCCACCACGCCACCCTGGCCCTCGAAGTGATCCAGGATGTCTTCGAAATGATGGCCCAGAGAGGCCAGGCCCCGCAAGCCGATGATGGCGCCTGATCCCTTGAGTGTGTGCGCCATACGGCGCGCTGCAATCAGGTCTGAACTGTCGCCCTGGGCCTGCGCCATGTTGCGCGACAAGTCCACGAGATAACGTGCCTGCTCCGGGGCTTCGTGAAAGAAGCCCTCCAGCAGCCGGGGATCCACGTCCTGCGGGATCTGCAGCGCCACGTCCTCGGGAGTGGCCAGCACGGCGCGCGGAGCGCCGTCACCACCGCCGGCTCCTTGCATCTGCAGCGGCATGGCACCGAGCATGTGCATGACCTTGAAGGCCTGCTCTTCCCCCAGCGGGTAAGGTGCACGCATCAGATGATCGACCAGGCCCGCGGCCGTCGTGGGATCGGCAATGTTGCGCAGGTAATAGATGATCAGCGGCGGCCATTCCCTCAGGAATTTGACGAGTGCCTCCCGCTCCCCCACTGCGAGGCCAGGCAAGGCCAGCGTGTTGTCAAGGACGTGGTTGCACACGGCTTGCAGGCCGGGAAAGCCGGCCATCTCGGCGGCTTCGCCCATGCGCTGTGCCAGGCTGCTGTAGTCATCCAGCGCCACCAGGTAGGCCTGGTCCGCCGCATCCAGGGACGCCAGCTCATCCAGGTCGCGATCGAGCTGCGGGCGCGCCCGCTCGATCTCGGCGGCCAGCGCATCGATCAGGTCGTTCAGCTTCACGGACGTCGCCTCCTCGGGTGGTTTCGCGGCGGGTAAGCCGATCAGGCCATCTTCGGCAACTTGAACACATTGACCGATTCCACCAGCCGGCGCGCCGACTGCAGCAGTGTCTCGGTCTCACGGTTCTGTGCCGAAATCTGGCTGGCCGTACGTTCCGTGCTCTGGCCAATGTGCTGCACCGACTCGAGCAGGGCAGCCGACATCTCACGCTGCTGCTCGGATACCTCGGCGATCCGCTTCACCTGCGCCACCAGTTCATTGGTGATCTGCTGCGTCACGCGCATCTGCTCACCCGCCTTCTGGGCCTGTTCGGAACCCTGCACCACCTGGCCGATGGTGCGGTTCACGGTGCTGATGGTCTCATTGGTTTCCAGCTGGATGTTGTTCACCAGAGTGCTGATCTGCTGAGTCGCATTGCGGGAGCTTTCCGCCAGCCGTTGCACCTCTTCGGCCACGACGGCGAAGCCACGGCCCGCCTCGCCGGCCACCGCCGCCTGCATGGATGCGTTGAGCGCCAGCACATGGGTGCGTTCGGAAATGGTGTTGATCAGGTTCACGATGCCGGAGATCTCCTGGGAGCGCTCGCCCAGGCGCTTGATCCGCTTCTCGGTTTCCGCAATCGTCTCGCGGATCGACTCCATGCCCTTGACCGTGCCGTTCACGGTCTCCAGGGCGGTATCCGTGACGGCCGTGGCCTTGGTCGCGGAGGTATTGGACTGCTCGGCCAGCGCCGCCACCTGGTTCATGGTCTGGGAGGCATGGGTCAGCGACTCGATCATCTTCGCCACGCTGTTGCGCTCATCTTCGGCCGTGCGCGACACCATCTCGGCCTGGCTGCGTACCTTGTCCGAAGCCTCGGCCACGTGCCCGGCGATCTGCGACACACCGTGCAGCACCTTGGACGTCTCGGCCGTCAGCGAGTTGATCGAGTCCGACACGGTGCCGATCACGTCCTGCGTCACCGGTGCCTGCACCGTGAGATCCCGCTGCGACATCTGGTGGACTGATTCCAGGATCGAGATCACGGACTGGTTGAGGCGTTCATTCTCCGCCTCCGCCTTCAGCTGGGCCTCACGCCGCTCCGATAGCAGGCTGTGCACCGTGCGCCAGATGCCGCCGATCTCGTCCTGGGATCGCACGCCCTCGGCGGCTTTCAGCTCCTCGCCCGCACGTACCCGGTCCACGGTGTCCTGCAGCTCCTGCAATGGGCGGCTGATGCCGCGGTACACGTACAAGGCGATCCCGATGCCCGACAGTGCCAGCACGATGCCGGTGAGAATCATCAGCCGGTTGGCCGTGCTGTGCGTCTGCGCGATGCTGAGCTCGTTGTTCTGCTGGGCCAACTTGCGCAGCTCCGTGATGCCCTTCACGGTGGCAATCGCGCCGGGAGTCGTCCAGCGGCTCCGGATTTCCTGCACCTCGTCGACCTTGCCCTCCTCGAACAAGCCGAACAGCAGCGGCTGGCGGGACACGTAACCAGCCAGCGCTTCCCGGGTTTCTCTCAGCTTGCTTGCTTCCTCCTCGGTGAGGTTGGGGAGTTCTGCATAGATTTTCAGACCCTCCTCCACATCACGGATGTGTTTCGGGTTGGCGTCCTTGATGCTCTGACGCCGTTTTGGATCCGGACTCGTCATGAACAGGGGAAAGCCCGAGCGCAGCTCCCAGACGGAGTTCTCGGCCTGCGCGATGATCGAGAACTTGGTCTCAGCCAGCCGCTGCAGCCGCTGCAACGCATCGACCTGCCACACGGACACCACGGCAAACGCCGCAGACAGGACCAGCAGCAGGCTGAAGCCGGCCAGCACCTTGGTTCGGATTGTCAGATTCAGTTTCATCACGTTGCTCCTGAGGGTCAGGGTTCGGGGTTCGGGATACACAAAGTTTTCCATCGGTCGTTGCTACTGGCCGAGTGCTTCGAGCTGGTCGCTCAGCCGGGTGAGCAGCGCCTGCACCTGCAAGTCCATCCACGTTCTGCCGTCAGCCCACCACGTGTGGTTGACGCAGCCATCGAGCGCGGCTGGTACCGGTGCACCCTCGGCACGGTCGCCCAGGGTGTAGCGCAGTCGCACCGGCAGTCCGTCAATGACGACACCTGCTGCGTCCGCACCGTGGCCCAGCACCAGCAACATGGGCTTGGCGCCAGGCTGACGTTCGACATCCAGGTACGAAGCCAGGTCAAAAACCGGCACCAGCAGTCCGTGCAGATTCGCCACGCCCGTAAACCATCCTGGTGCTTTGGGCAGGCGATAGGTCGTCGGCAGCTCCGACAGCTCGCTGCCGTCTTCGTAGCGGATCATCAGGCCCAGATGACCGATCAGGAAGCCTTCGCGCTGCAAGCCGTCCTGCTGGCCCGGCCCGACAGGCGTCGCTGCGCCAGCGTAAGCCGCCGCGAGCGCCGTGCCGGTTGGTGCGTGCTGTCCATCGAGCCGGAATCCGCGCCGCAGCGCTTCGACAGGGGGCAACATTCCCGGCCCGGGTCCAGTCTGGGCATCATTCATGGCGTCGTGCATGGTGCTGCGGCCTAGGCCAGCTGCGCGAGGATCTGCTCGCGGCTGTAGGGCTTGGTGATGTAGCCTCGCGCGCCCAGCATCTGACCCCAGGCCATGTCGGCCTTCTGGTTCTTGCCCGAGACAAACACGACCGGGATGTCCTTCGTGGCCTCGTCAGCCTTGAGCATGCGCGTCGCGGCAAAGCCGTCGATCTCGGGCATGTTGACATCCATCAGGATCAGGTCGGGCTTGTCGCGGCGCGCACTTTCCACCGCCTTGGCGCCGTTGTCCGCCAGCAGTGTCTGATGGCCGGCCTCCGACACGATACGCTCCAGGTTGGCCCGGTCGGCCTGCGTGTCATCGACGATCAGGACTTTTCTTCCCATGATGTTCTCCCCTTGTGTGCTACCGGCCGGCATCGAATCAGTGCAGGCTGCGGACCTGGGTCAGCAACTGGTCGTCGGTGTAGGGCTTGGTCACATAACCTTTGGCGCCCAGCATCTGGCCCCAGGCCTTGTCAGCCTTCTGGTCCTTGGACGTCACGAGGATGACGGGGATCCCCTTGGTCTCGGCGTTGCCCTGCAGCGCGCGGGTCGCCGCGAAGCCGTCCATCTCGGGCATGTTCACGTCCATCAGGATGGCGTCGGGCTTGTGGCGCTTGACCGAGGCCAGCGCCTGGTGGCCGTCAGCGGCCGTACTCACCATGTAGCCGGCGTCACTGAGCAGCTTTTCCAGACGCAGGCGATCGGTAGGGTTGTCTTCGACGATCAGAATGTTGCGGGCCATGGTCTTCCTCCTTGAATATGTTGACGTCAGTCTTGTAGTTGCTGGGCGAGTACATCGCCCAGTTGTTTGGGATCGATCGGTTTGGTGAGATAGGCATCGCAGCCGGCCATCTTTCCGCGTATGCGGTCGAAGGGCGAGGATTTGCTGGTCAGCATGACAACGGGCACGGACCGCTCGCCGCGCAACATCGACTTGATCTGCCGGCAGCCCTCGTAACCGTCCACACCGGGCATCAGCACGTCCATCAGCACACAGTCGAAGGACTGTTGCGGCAACACCTTGAGCGCAGCGTCCACGCTGTCGGCCTCGCTGACGGCAAAGCCGCCTGCTTCCAGCAGCGCGCGCAGGTGGTTGCGGATGGCCAGGCTGTCGTCGACGACCAGGATGGGGCGGGAGCCGGCATGGACGCGGGGCAGGACCGCAGGGCCGGCCAGCGGTGCCGGCCGCGACGTCGCCGCCGCGTCGGGGCCGTTTTCCAGCGCGCGCGCCAGCAGGATCGGCAGGATGGACCACTGGACCGGACGGCGGATCACACTGTGCCCTGTGGCCACCGGGCCGTTGGCGCCGATCCAGATCACGGCCTTGTGATCGATCCAGGACTGCTGCCGGACCCAGGCAACTGCCGCAACATCGGTGGCGCCGATGAGCACGACATCGGCCGCGGCCGCACCACGTTCGTCGAGAACTTCCAGGCGCGGCGATCGGCGCACAGAGACCCGCACCAGGCCGTCAAGCAGCTGGCGCTCGTCACGTTCCAGGCCAAGCACGAACAGCTTGAGGGTTGGCGCGAGTTCCTCGCCCGTCTGTCCGCCCGGCTTCTGTCCAGCCACCGGAATGGCCAGATGCGGCAGCGTGCGATCCAGCCCGCCGCCGTGCAGTTCACTATTCACAGCCACCTCCCTGAAACTCAGTCTGGCCTTGATGAACCTTTTTCTGTTCGTTGCTGCCGGTTCATGACTGCAACAACGTTGGAAAAAGTATTGCATCGACCCGGAGACGGCTCAAAGCATCACTACAGTCTTTTACATGTCGCGCAACTTTGCAACGAAGACCGTTACAAAGCACGGTTTCCTGTTACATCGCGCCGGTCGCACGGCCCCTGGATCGGGCCGCCCCGGCATGCAACATGCCTTCAGGCGCTGAGACTGGAGAAAAGCCGCTCGAAATTGCAGCTGGTCTGTGCAGCCACGGTCTCGACCGGGCACTGGCGCAGCTGCGCGATCTGCTGGGCCACGTACGGCACGTAAGACGGATTGTTGGTCTTGCCTCGGTACGGCACAGGCGCCAGGTAGGGGCTGTCCGTCTCGATCAGCATGCGGTCCATCGGCACCATGCGCGCGACTTCCCGCAGGTCCTCGGCATTTCGGAATGTGAGGATGCCCGAGAACGAGATGTAAAAGCCGAGGTCGAGCGCGGCCCGCGCCACCTCGGCTGTTTCGGTAAAGCAATGAAAAACGCCGCCAGCCGATCCGGCCGCACCGTTCTCGCCTTCCTCCCGCAAGATGGCCAGCGTGTCCTGCGACGCGCTGCGCGTGTGGATGATCAGCGGTCGGCCCAGCTGCCGGGCAGCGCGGATGTGCGTGCGAAATCGGTCGCGCTGCCAGGCCATGTCGGCGATGGTGCGCTCACCGAGGCGGTAATAGTCCAGTCCGGTTTCGCCGATGCCGATCACGCGTGGCAGCCGCCCACGGTTCAGCAGGTCCTCCAGCGTGGGTTCGGTCACGCCTTCGTTGTCCGGGTGTACGCCTACCGTGGCCCAGAAGTTGTCGTGGCGCAGCGCCAGGCCATGCACCTCGTCAAACTCTTCGAGCGTGGTGCAGATGCACAAGGCGCGGGTCACCTGAGCCTGGGCCATCGCTTCCCGGATGCGAGGCAGGTCGTCGCGCAGTTCAGGAAAGCTCAGGTGACAGTGGGAATCGGTATACATGTGAAATCGTCGGGGACCGGCACGCGGGGCCGGCCGCGCCAGGGGACCGACTCAGATGGTCTGGGTGGTGCGATCAGAACTTAGGTGCGAACCCAGGATCTCTTCGATCTTGTTCTTCAACATCCGTGACTTTTCGTCCTTCGGGAACTGCACGCCCACGCCCTGGGTGCGCGTACCGGCCGCCTTGGCCGGTGTCACCCACGCCACCTTGCCGGCGATCGGGTAGCGCTGGTTGTCGTCGGGCAAGGACATCAGCACGTAGACATCGTCACCGAGACGATAGTCGCGGGTGGTCGGGATAAACATGCCGCCCTCGGTGAACAAGGGAATGTAGGCCGCGTAAAGGGCGGCCTTTTCCTTGATGGCCAGCTGGATGACACTGGGCCGGGGCGCGGCGGCATTGTTGGGGGTGGCTGTCATGGTGCGATGTTCCCGAAGCCGCTAGTTTAGGGCGGTTTGCGCCCGGCTCACAAGCGCCTCGATCATCAGTCCGGTGTTGTACGGATGCTCGGCGCTACGGCTGCCCTGGCCCAGCTCGCGTTGCCAGGGGCTGAGCACCTGCACAGACGGCGCCGGCGGCAGGTCGGCGGGATCGAAATAGCGTGGCGCGGCGCCCGCTCCCACCGCCAGCAGATCATGGCAGAGCTTGTGCAGCGCATCGATCAGTTGCGCGGGTGTCCAGTCGGCAACCAGCGGGACGTCACCTCGCTGCATGGCACGCGGCAGGCTGCGCCAGCGCTTCGGATCACGGCCAGAGCCGGCGTACAGCAGGGCGTCCTCCGGACGCCCGCCGGCGGCCATGAGCAAGGTTCGGGCATCGGCGGCCGGCAGGCCCTGCTGCTGCAGCCAGGCTTCGGCGTCGGCTTGCCGCGGCCAGTTCATCACATGGGTTTGGCAGCGACTGCGTATGGTCGGCAGCAGCTGGTGGGCGGCCTCACTGGCCAGGACAAACCGCACCTCGCCCGGAGGCTCTTCGAGGGTCTTGAGCAGGGCATTGGCCGTCACATGGTTCATGCGCTCGGCCGGATAGATCAGGACCGCCTTGCCGCGCCCGCGTGCACTGGTTCGCTGCGCGAACTCGATGGCGTCGCGCATCGCCTCGACCCGGATCTCCTTGCTGGGCTTGCGCTTCTTCTCGTCGATGTCGCTCTGCGACTTTTCGTCCAGCGGCCAGCCCAGTTCCAGCATGACCGTCTCGGGCATCAGCACACACAGATCGGCGTGGGTGCGCACGTCGATGGCATGGCACGACGGACACTGGCCGCAGGCGCCATCCGGCGTGGGCTGCTCGCACAACCAGGAACGCACCAGGGCCAGTCCCAGAACGTATTGCCCCAGGCCCGAGGGCCCCTGCAACAGCCAGGCATGGCCGCGCTGCGCGAGCAGCTGGCGGGTTTGCGCCGCAATCCAGGGCGCCGTCATGCCAGCAGGCCCTTCTGCCGTACGGCCGCAAGCACGTCCTGCCAGACCGCCTCGCGCGACTGAGCGGCGTCGATCTGGGCAAAACGCCCCGGGTCATCCGCGAGTCGCCGGGCGTAGGCCTCGGCCACGCGTCGGAAAAACGCCACGGGTTGCGCCTCAAATTTGTCAGGCACGCGCGCGCTGGCTAGGCGTACCGCTGCAATGGCCGGATCCAGGTCAAACCAGATGGTCAGGTCGGGCTGGCGCAGGGTCTGACCGTCCGGCAGGGCCTGAACCCAGCGCTCGAGCCCATTCAGCACCTGCAAGTCATAACCGCGGCCACCGCCCTGGTAGGCAAAGGTCGCATCGGTATAGCGGTCGCACAGCACAACGTCGCCACGCGCCAGGGCCGGCTCGATAAGTTGCTGCAGGTGATCACGCCGCGCGGCGAATACCAGCAGTGCTTCGGTCAGGGCATCCATCGGGTCGTTGAGCACCAGGGCGCGCAGTTTCTCCGCCAGCGGGGTGCCGCCAGGCTCGCGCGTGAGCGTGACCTGGCGGCCCGCTGCGCGAAAGGCCTCAGCCAACCCTTCGATGTGGGTGGACTTGCCGGCACCGTCGATGCCCTCGAAACTGATGAACAGACCCTTCATGCTTCAGCGCTGCCCCAACTGGAACTTGCGCACCGCGCGGTTGTGGTCCTGCAGCGTGGCGCTGAATTCGCTGGTCCCGTCACCCCGGGCCACGAAGTACAGGGCATCGGTCGAGGCCGGCTGCACCGCAGCCAGCAGCGCATCGCGGCCCGGCATGGCGATGGGCGTCGGCGGCAGGCCCGATCGCGTGTAGGTGTTGTAGGGCGTGTCGGTGGTCAGGTCGCGCTTGCGCAGGTTGCCGTCGAACCGGCTACCCAGGCCATAGATGACGGTCGGGTCGGTCTGCAACAGCATGCCTTTGCGCAAACGATTGGTGAAGACACCGGAGATCTTGCCGCGGTCGGCAGCACGCCCGGTTTCCTTCTCCACGATGCTGGCAAGAATCAGCGCTTCGTCGGCCGTCTTGAGCGGCGAATCGGGTGCCCGCTGCGCCCAGGCCGCCGCCAGGCGCTGGTCCATCTCCTGCAGGGCGCGCTTGAGCACGGTCAGGTCGCTGGCCCCCTTGGCATAGGTATAGGTGTCGGGGAAAAAGCGCCCCTCGGGGTGCAGGCCCGCACGGCCCAGTTTCTCCATGATCGCGCCATCGTCGAGGTCGCGGGTATCGGCACGCAAATTCGGCGCTTTGCGCAGCAACTCCCGCCACTGGGCAAAGGTCAGGCCTTCGACCAGCGTCACACTGCGCATGGCGACGTTGCCGCGCACGAGCTTGGCGATCAACTCTCGAGGGCTGGGGTTGCCGCTGATCTCGTAGCTGCCGGCCTTGAGCTGGCGTCCCTGCCCGCTCAGGCGGATCCACCAGTACAGCAGTTGCGGCTGTACCCGCACGCCGCCGTCGACCAGCGACTGCACCACGGTACGGGCCCGCCCGCCGGGCTCAACGGTCACCTCCACGAGGTCTTTTTGCAGGGTCAGCGGGTGCTGCAGCCACCAGGCACCCGCGGCAAATCCGAGGCTGGCAATCAGGAAGATGAGCGAGGAGATGAACTTCACGACCCTGTCGAAACTGTGTGTACAGCAGACGATGATAATTCACCCCCATGAGTTACACCCTGAATGGCATTGCCCCCCTGCCCCACCTGGGCGTCATCCGCGCCGAGGGCGAGGACGCGGCCAAGTTCCTGCACGGCCAGCTGACGCAGGATTTCTCCCTGCTGGGCCTGTCCGAGGCGCGCCTGGCGGCCTTCTGCTCCGCCAAAGGCCGCATGCAGGCCAGCTTCATCGCCTTCAAGCGCAGCCACACCGAAATTCTGCTGGTGTGCAGCCGAGACCTGCTGGCGCAGACCCTCAAGCGCCTGTCCATGTTCGTGCTGCGCGCCAAGGTCAGGCTCAGTGACGCAAGCCAGGAGCTCGCACTGTATGGCCTGGCGGGTCCTGCCCTGGAGACACTGGCCCCCGGCGCCCACCAACCTTGGCGCCGCGCCGATTTGGGTGATGCCACCCTGGTGCACCTCTATCCCGCCGACGGCGTGCCGCGCGCCCTCTGGCTGGCCCCGGCCACCACGCCTGCGCCTGCCGGCCCCTCGCTGCCCGCAGAACACTGGCTCTGGAGCGAGGTACGCAGCGGCGTGGCCACCGTCACCCAGCCCATCTTCGAGTCCTTCGTGGCGCAAATGCTGAACTACGAATCGCTGGGCGGCGTCAATTTCAAGAAGGGTTGTTACCCTGGCCAGGAGGTCGTGGCGCGCAGCCAGTTCCGCGGCACCCTCAAGCGGCGCGCATACCTCGCACACGGCACGGCACCCATGCAGGCCGGACAGGACGTATACGAATCCGGCGATGCCAGCCAGCCCTGCGGTACCGTGGCGCAGGCCGCCGCAGCCCCGGGCGGAGGCTTCGACGCCATCGTCTCGCTGCAGATTTCGGCCGCGCAAGGTTCGCTGCAAGCAGGCCAGCCAGGCGGCCCGGCCCTCGTGCTGCAGCCCCTTCCCTACGCGCTGCTGGAAGACATCTGAATTCAGGCCAGATGGCGGACCATTTCGACGTGCGGGATGCCTGCCTCGTCAAACGGCTGGCCTCGCGCCACGAATCCCTGCCGGACGTAAAAGCCTTCGGCGCTGCGCTGGGCGTGCAGCATGACTTCGCGGTCACCACGTTGCACCGCTGCCGCGATCAGTGAGCGCAGCAGGTCGCGCCCCAGCCCACCGCCGCGCAGCGTTCTGGTAACCGCCATGCGACCGATGCGGGCCACCTGCGGTGCGTGCTGCAGCAGCCGGCCGGTGGCCACCGGCATGCCCAGGCGGTTGAACGCCACGGCATGCAAGGCTGTCGCGTCGTCGTCATCCCATTCCAGCGCCACGGGAATCTGCTGCTCTTGCAGGAAAACCTCGGTACGCACCTCGCGGGCGGCGTCGCGCAACTGTTGCCAGGCCCCCAGCCGGATGTCCACCACCGCCGTGCCTGCCTCGAAATCCATGAGCAGATCACGCAGCACTGCCGGAACCGGCTGCGATTTCTGGGTCGCCGGGTTGGCATAAACGTAGATCAGCTCGCCCTCCACCAGCAACTGGTCACCGCGGAACACACCACCACGGAACTGCAGCGACGAGTTGCCGATGCGCTCGCACTTGAGGCCGACGTCGAGCTGGTCGTCGTAGCGCGCCGAAGCGTGGTACTCGACGCCGGCTTTCTTGACGTACAGGTCACCCCCGAGCCGGTGCATGCCCACCTCGTAGGGAAAGGCCAGCAGTCGCCAGTAGTCGCCGATGGCCGTGTCAAAGTACATGAGGTAGTGCGGATTGAAGACGATCTTCTGCATGTCCACCTCGGCCCAGCGAACGCGCAGGCGGTGGGAGAAGCGGAAATCGGATCGGGTCAGGAGCTGCTTGGTCATGCGGTCTGGAAAGCGTGTCTGAGGGCGCGCGCGGCGTCGGCATGGGCCTGCAGCGCTTCGGGAATGGCGCGGCCCATCTTGATGAATTCGTGCACTACACCGCGGTAGATTTCCAGATCGACGGCGACGCCGGCGGCGCGCAAGCGGTCGGCATACATCACCCCTTCGTCCACCAGCGGGTCGCATTCGGCCAGGCCAATCCATGCGGGTGCGACGCCATCGACATCGTGCGCCAGCAAGGGTGCGAAGCGCCAGTTGTCACGATCCCCGGGCGTGTTGATGTAGTTGTTGAAGAACCAGGTGATGTGCGCTTCCTCGATCACGAAGCCGTGTGCAAAGGTCTTGTGCGAGGGTGTGTCCTGGTGGGCGGCACACCCCGGATAAAACAGCAGCTGCAGTGCCAGCGGCAGTCCGGCATCGCGGGCCTCGAGGGCACTGACGATGGCCAGTGTCCCGCCGGCACTGTCGCCGCCGACCGCCAGGCGTGAGCCGTCCAGACCCAGCGTCGTCGCCCGGGCGGCCAGCCACTGGAGGGCATCCCAGGCGTCGTTGGATGCGACCGGGAATTTGTGCTCAGGCGCGAGGCGGTAATCGACCGATACGACGGCGCAATGCGCCAGGTGGCTCAGTTGCCGACACAGCGTGTCGTGCGTGGCCACGCTGCCGATCGTGAACCCGCCCCCATGGAAGTACAGCAGCACCGGCAGCCTGTCCGACGACGGCGCATACAGTCGCGCCGGCAGCAGCTGGCCGTCACGCGCAGGAATCTGCAGGTCTTCGACACGACCGAGCTTGTGGCCCGGGATGTCCAGCATACCGGAGCCGACCTCGTAAACCTGGCGGGCCTGCTGGGGTGTCAGTGCGTGCAGGGGTAGCTGCCGCGTGCGCGCCATGCGGTCCAGCACATGGTGCATGGCCGGCGTGAGCAAGGCGCGCGGGTTGCGTTGGTGACTCATCGGGAAAGCATTGCTTGCTAAAGTATGAGCACAAATCGTACACCGCGGAGACTTGCCATGGCCCTCATCTACTACATCACCCAGGTCCAGTTCGACTTTGGCGCCATCCGGCTGCTGAAGACCGAATGCGAGCGCAGTGGCATCAGCCGCCCGCTGATCGTCACCGACGCTGGCGTGAAGGCGGTGGGGCTGCTGCAAAAGGCGCTGGACGCCCTGCCTGGCATGAGCCCGGCCGTGTTCGAACAGACCCCATCCAATCCAACGGAAGCCGCCGTTCGGGCGGCGGCGGCCCTCTACAAGGCGCAAGGCTGTGACGGCCTGATCGCCGTGGGTGGTGGCAGTGCCATCGACTGCGCCAAGGGCGTGGCCATTGCCGCGACGCACGAAGGCCCACTGAAGACCTACGCCACCATCGAGGGGGGCTCGCCGAAGATCACCGAGCGCGTGGCGCCGCTGATCGCAGTGCCCACCACAGCTGGCACCGGCAGCGAAGTCGCACGCGGCGCCATCCTCATCGTGGAGGATGGTCGCAAGCTGGGTTTCCATTCCTGGCACCTGGTGCCCAGGACGGCCATCTGCGACCCGGAACTCACGCTGGGCCTGCCCGCAAAGCTGACGGCGGCCACCGGCATGGACGCCATCGCGCATTGCATGGAAACCTTCATGGCGCCGGCCTTCAACCCGCCGGCCGACGGCATCGCGCTGGACGGCCTGCAGCGCGCCTGGGCCCACATCGAGCGTGCCACGCGCGACGGCAGCGATCGCGAGGCGCGCCTGAACCTGATGAGCGCCTCCATGCAGGGCGCCATGGCTTTCCAGAAAGGCCTGGGCTGCGTGCACAGCCTGAGCCACAGCCTCGGTGGCGTCGATCCGCGCCTGCACCATGGCACGCTCAATGCCATGTTCCTGCCCGCCGTGATCACCTTCAACGCTGGCGCCGAGTCGATCCAGAAAGAAAGCCGCCTGCTGCGCATGGCGCAGGCCATGAATCTGGATTCCGCGGGCGATATCGGCGAGGCCATCAAGGACATGAACGCCCGCCTCGGCCTGCCCACGGGCCTGCGTGCCATGGGCGTGAGCGAAGGCCAGTTCGATCAGGTCATTACGGGTGCGCTGGCCGACCATTGCCACAAGACCAACCCGCGCATCGCCAGCGCGGACGACTACCGCATCATGCTGCAGCAGGCGATGTGACCCGCGCGGTGGCCGCGGGACGGCCTGCCTGCTTATTTGAAGAGGCAGTGCCGTGCATAGTCGGCCGCCTCGTTGGCACTCCAGTCGCCCTTGGGTTTGGCCTGCATGGCCTCGCACCAGGCTTTGCTGCCGACCTCCGGGGAGCAGGCGGAGAGCAGCAGTACCACGGCCACGGAGATCAGGTGTTTCATGCGGGGTCCTGAGGTGGGTTGATTACAGGGGCTGCACTTGTGCGAGGTCAGGTTTGTCCAGCCACGCCTCAAACTCTTCCGCCAGTTGGCGGCTCATCGCCACGGCCTGGGTCCAGACTTGCACCCGCGCCGCCAGCTCGTTGCCATAACGGGTGAAGTCAGAGCGGTCTGGCAGCTTGCGATTGGGCAGGCTCTGGACCCACTCGGGCCTGGGCGCGAGCACCAGCATGTTGTTCAGGAAATGTGTGGACCGATGCCGCCACTTGAGCGGCTTGTCCAGCCAGCCCGGCACCACGGCACGCTGGAAATGCGGATACAACACGAGCCCCGGACGCTGCGCGGCGTCCGCCACGCCGGCGTAGTTGAGGTGCAGGTGATAGTCGGTGATGCCTCCGTCCCAGTAGGCGCCGGGTGGCCCACCGGGAATGTCGTGTACGGCCTGGAGCACAAAGGGAATGGAGCAGCTGGCCTGCAGGGCCGCGTAAAAGTTCTCCTCGTCAAGCACGCGCTGGCGGGTCCGGTAGTCACCCGTGGCAAACGGCAGCGGGGCAATACGGGCCTGCGGCCCTGCACCCACGGCGGTCGAGAACACCACCCGTTCCAGCCAGGCCCCCATGGCCCGCCGGCGCACGCTGTTGCTCAGGAAGGCACCAAGGTAACCCAGCGGCGTGCCCAGGCGGTGTTCGCGGCCCAGCAGATGCCGGCCGCGCGACGTGACGATGTGCAGGCGATAACGCGGATGCCCGAGCACCTGTGCCACCCGGCCGCCATAGAAACTGCGCAGGTTCCGCCCGAACTCCTCGCTGACCAGGTGGGCCGGCGGCAGCTTCTCGCCCGGCTTCAACTCATAGTGCTGGTGGATGTAGTCATGCTCCAGCCGCGCCAGTGCCGCCTCCGGCTCATCCAGGCAGGCAGTGGCCATGCGCCAGGCGCCGATGGAGGCGCCGATCAGCTCGATGCGGTGGCTGGGCCGACGCCGCGAGCCAGCGCCCAAAGATGAAGCGGTCAAGCGCCCCGAGGATCAGGCCCTTCGGCCCGCCGGCCGCGGCGGGGATGGTCCGCACGTGGGCGGGCGACAGGCCCTCGCGCAGGATGTGCTCGCGGGCCGCCGGCCCGGCATACAGACTCAAGGCTTTCATGAGGGCCGAAGGATACCCTGCCCGACGCTCAGGTGTAGGCCGACCAGTCGAACGGGTCCTGCTGGAGCACCATGTCGATGTCCAGGTCAAGCACTTCCCCGACCTCGGCGGGAAAGGTCACCGCCATGGCACGCTCGTTCAGGTTCGCTTCCTTGGCGCGTGCCCGCCATGCGGCCAGGTGGATCACCCCGGCCAGCGGCTCGTAGACGTTGTTGGCGAAAGGCGCGTACTGGTGTTCCAGTGCATCGATGATCGGCTGCGGAAAGAACCATTGCCGGGCGTAACCGGCGCCGACCTGGGCGTAGCAGTAGCTGAAACGGTAGAACTCTGCCTTCGCCCGGCGCAGGTCCAGCGGCCCCAGCTCCTGGTCGAGCAAGGCCATTTCCCGCGGCATGCCGCCGTGCATCACCAGTTCGCCAATGGCATGGATCAGGCCGCACGTGAACGCGGCGCCCTGGTTCTGGCGCGTCACGCCCGCCAGGGATCGGGCCAGCTTGGCCACGTTGAGGCTGTAGGCCCAGAACTGCGGCAGGTTCACGCCGGGAATGCCCCGCATCGAGGCGGCCGACGCTGCCTCGGCCGCCATCTGGCGGATATGGGAGAGCTCCAGGATGGCCAGCGCCTCGGTGGCGCTGTTGATCTTGCCGGACAGCCGGAACGCCGGCGCGTTGCCCATCTGCAGCACCCGCGTCGTCAGCGCCGGATCGGTACTGATGAGCTGCGTGACGTTCTTGAGGTCCGGGACGTCGCGGTCCAGTTCGCTGAGCAGCAGCGCGATCACCTTCGGGATGCTGGGCAGCACGATGGGCGAGGCCAGCAGGGCATTCAACTCCATGCGTGCAGTCTCCAGTGCGGTGTACGGCTCATGAGGCCATTATGTCGCGCCGGGACGCCTGCCGTCGAGTGGTGGCTGCGGATCCGGTCACCGGCGTGACCGATTCCACGCTACCGGGCACTCAGCGTTTGAGTTTGGCAAAGGCCGAGGCCATGGCCGACTGCGGCGCCGGGTCGTTGTAGCGGCGTGGCTGCTGGCCCCGCCCGGCCCCCTCGAAGCGGTTGTCGCGGGGCGCGTCGCGCCGGCCGGGCGTGGCATCGAGCTTCATGGTGAGGCTGATGCGTTTGCGTGCGACATCCACCTCCAGCACCTTGACCTTGACGATGTCGCCTGTCTTGACCACTTCACGCGCATCGCTGACGAACTTGTTGGCCAGCTGGCTGACGTGCACCAGACCGTCCTGGTGCACCCCCAGGTCCACGAAGGCGCCGAACTGCGCCACGTTGCTGACCGTACCCTCGAGCACCATGCCCTCCTGCAGGTCCTGGATATCCTCGACCCCGTCGTTGAAACGCGCCACCTTGAAATCCGGGCGCGGGTCGCGACCGGGTTTTTCCAGCTCACCGAGGATGTCCTTGACCGTGATGACACCAAACTGCTCGTTCGCGAAGAGCTCGGGCTTGAGGGTCTTGAGCATCTCGGCACGGCCCATCAGTTCGGTCACGGGCTTGCCCGTCTTCTCGATGATCTTCTCCACCACGGGATAGGTTTCAGGGTGCACGCCGGTCATGTCCAGCGGGTTGTCGCCCCCGCGGATGCGCAGGAAGCCGGCACTCTGCTCAAACGTCTTGGCGCCCAGGCCCGTGACCTTGAGCAGGTCCTGGCGACTGCGGAAGGCACCGTTGGACTCGCGCCAGCGCACCACCGCCTTGGCCACGCTCGACGACAGGCCCGAAACCCTCGACAGCAGGGGCACGCTGGCGGTGTTGAGGTCCACACCCACCGAATTCACGCAGTCTTCCACCACGGCATCCAGGGTGCGAGCCAGTTCGCTCTGGTTCACGTCGTGCTGGTACTGGCCCACCCCGATGGACTTGGGATCGATCTTGACCAGCTCGGCCAGCGGGTCCTGCAGGCGGCGCGCGATACTCGCC
>DALYHW010000001.1:0-48229 GCA_031970695.1 Hylemonella sp. | reverse complement strand
CTGGAGAGTGGTATCCGCGCGGCCTTCTTCCATGGCACGCCCAAGCCCGACCCCAAGCCCGGCGAACGCCCCTTCTGGGAAGTGCCACATCCGCGCGCCGAGGTCGAGCGCCTGCTCAAGGCGCACCAGGGCCGTGACTTGCTCAGCGTGCACGCGGCCGTGCTGGGGCCGCACTACTCCACGCTGGACGTGGCGCTCCACGACTTCCGCATGGTCAAGGAACTGGGGGTGGTGGGCTCGCTGCACCAGGGCGGTGGACCCGCCCGTACCCCCGATGGCTGGGAGAAGCTCGAGGCGGACGGTTTGCTGGGTCCGCAGATCAACATCGTGCACGGCCACGCGCTGAGTGACGCGCAGTTAAAGCGTTTCTGTGACCTCGGTATGAGCTTCTCGGCCGCGGCTGAGAACGAGATGACCCAGGGCCATGGTCATCCCATCACCGGCCGCCTGCGCCCCTTCGGCAAGGCGCCTTCGCTGGGCGTCGACCTGGAGAGCGTGCTGAGCGGCGACATGCTCACGCAGGCCCGAGTGGCGCTGGGCATGCAGCGCAGCCTGGACAACGTGGCCTACCGCGAGGCCCATGGCAGCATCCCGCCGACCTCCACCATCAGCACGCGCGAGGCCTTGCAGTGGGTCACGGTGGAAGGCGCGCGCATGCTGGGTCAGCTCGACCGCATCGGCACGTTGGCACCCGGCAAGCAGGCCGACCTGATGCTGATCCGCGCTGACGACCTGAACATGCAGCCGGTGCACGACCCCGTGAGCACGGTGGTGATGCAGACCACGCTGGCCAATATCGACAGCGTGATGGTGGCCGGTCAATGGAAAAAGCGCCACGGGCGCCTGCTCGGCGTGAACCTGGCCCCCCGGCTGGCGGCACTCCAGGCATCGGGGCAGAAGATCACGACGGCGTTGGGCCTGAGGCAGTAGAGCGTCACAAGAAGAACAGCCGGCCGTTACCGTACGGGCCCAGGACGGCGCTGTGAGTTTTGCAACAACAACCTGAGGAGACAGACATGAAACGCGTAATGACTGCAGCCGCCGCGCTGCTGCTGGCCGGCGCAGCGCTGGCCCAGGGGTACCCGGCCAAGCCGATCAAGTTCATCGTGCCCTTCACGGCCGGCAGCGCCACCGACATCGTGGCCCGCACCGTGGGCGAGGCCATGAGCCGCAGCATGGGCCAGCCCATCGTGATCGAGAACAAGTTGGGCGCGGGCGGCACCATCGCGGCGGCGCAGGTCGCCAAGAGCGAGCCCGACGGCTACACCGTGCTGGTACATTCCTCGGGCCATGCACTGAACCCTGCGCTGTATCCCAACCTGGGTTACGACACGTTGCGCGACCTCGCCGGGGTGACCACGCTGGCGGCGATCCCGAACGTGCTCGTCGTGAATCCGTCCAAGGGCTGGAAAACGCAGGCTGAACTGATCGCCGCGGCGAAGTCGGCTCCCGGCAAGTACAACTACGCGTCGGCCGGCATCGGCAGCGGCACGCACATGAACGCCGAAATTTTCCGCCTGCAGGCGGGGCTGGACGCGCTGCACGTGCCCTACAAGGGCACGCCGGATGCGATGACCAACGTCATCGGCGGGGCCAACGACTGGTTCTTCGCCCCGCTGGCCTCGGCCCTGCCGCTGGTGCGCGACGGCAAGCTGCAGGCGCTGTCGGTCAGCACCAAGACCCGCGCCTCCACCCTGCCCAATGTGCCGACCAGCATTGAGGCCGGTCTGCCCGATTCCGACTACACGCTGTGGGTGGGCATGATAGTGCCCGCGGCCACACCCGCGGCCATTGTGAAGCGGCTCAACGAGGAAGCCATCAAGGCCCTGGGCACGCCCGAGCTCAAGGAGCGCCTCGCCAAGCTCGGGGCCGACCCCTTTGCCATGAGCCCCGAGGAGTTCAACGCCTACATCAAGAGCGAGATGGACGTGGCCGCACGTATCGTGAAGATGGCCAACCTGAAAGCCCAGTGACCAGGACGCCGAAAACGTGAAGATCCATTTCTGCGGCGTCGGCAAGATGGGCCTGCCCATGGCAGGCCATCTTGCGCGGGCCGGACATCACCTGACCGTCAGTGACCCCTGTGCCGAGCGCCGTGAACTGGCGCAGGAGCACGGACTGGCGGTGGCGCTCGACGTGCCCGAGGCCCTGGCCCGGGCCGACGTCGTGTTCTCGTCCTTGCCGCATGACGAGGCCCTGCGGGGTGTCGCGGCGCAGGTCGCCGCCGCGGCACGTGACGGCACGATCTTCGTGGACACCAGCACCGTGTCGCCGCAGGTGTCGGCCGAGGTGGCCCGGCTGCTGGCGGGCAAGGGCATCGCGTACCTGCGCGTCACCGTCTCGGGCAACAACAAGATGGCCGAGGCCGCGCAGCTCACGGTGCTGGCGTCGGGTCCACGTCCGACCTATGACACGCTGCTGCCGCTGCTGCAGGCCCTGGGCCCCAGCCAGTTCTACCTGGGCGAGGCCGAGCAGGCGCGGCTCATGAAGCTGGTGGTCAACCTCATGATCGCGCAGACCAGTGCCATGCTGGCCGAGGCGCTCACGCTCGGACGCAAGGGCGGACTGGACTGGAAGGCCATGTGGCAGGTGCTTACGAGCAGCGCCGTCGCTTCGCCCATCGTCAAGGCCAAGGCCGTGCAGCTGAGCCAGCGTGACTTCACGCCCACGTTTACCGTCGAGCAGATGATCAAGGACCTCGACCTCATTCTGGGTGCCGGTGCCGTGCACAACGTGCCGCTGCTGCAGACCGCGATGACCCAAAAGCTCATGCATGCCGCCGTGGTGCAGGGCGATGCGCTGGACGATTACGCGGCCATCATCAAAGTAGTCGAACGTGGTGCCGGCCTGCCTCCCGATCTCAATCTGTAAGCTCGCCGCTGGACTTCCCTGGCGATTGCTGTGACCCCTTTTGTCTATACGGCCCAGCCCGCGCGCGTCATTTTCGGCGCCGGCTCGCTCTCGCAGCTGGCCAGGGAAATCGACGCGCTCGGCGCGAAGAAGGCGCTGGTCCTGTCCACGCCCGAGCAACGCGCTTCGGCGGAAATGGTGGCCGGCCTGCTGGGTGCGCGGGCGGCCGGCGTGTTTGACCGTGCGGTCATGCACGTGCCCCTGGAGACGGCGCGCGAGGCACGCGATGTGGCAAGGAAGTTGGGAGCCGACTGTGCCGTGGCCATCGGCGGCGGCTCGACCACGGGGCTGGGCAAGGCGATCGCGCTCGACTCGGGGCTGCCCATCCTGGCCATTCCCACCACGTATGCCGGCTCGGAGATGACCCCGATCTATGGCATCACCGAGGCCGGCCTGAAGAAGACCGGGCGGGACATCCGGGTGCTGCCACGTACCGTGATCTACGACCCGGAGCTCACGCTGAGTCTGCCCGTAGGCTTGAGCGTGACCAGCGGCATCAATGCCATCGCCCACGCGGCCGAGGGCCTGTACGCTGTCGACCGCAACCCCATCATGGACCTGATGGCCGAGGAAGGCATCGCCGCACTGGGACGCGCGCTGCCGCGCATCGTGCACGACGCTGGCGACATCGAGGCGCGTGGCGATGCGCTCTACGGCGCCTGGCTGTGCGGCACGGTGCTGGGCCATGTCGGCATGGCGCTGCACCACAAGCTGTGCCACACGCTGGGCGGCAGCTTCAATCTGCCGCATGCCGAGACCCATACCATCGTGCTGCCGCACGCCCTGGCCTACAACAGCCAGCATGCACCGCAGGCCATGGCGCGCATTGCGCGTGCGCTGGGCGGTCCCAGCGCGGCGCAGGCGGTGTACGACCTGGCCAGGAACAATGGTGCCCCCGTCGCGCTCAGGGACCTGGGCCTGCAGGCCGGCGACCTCGACAAGGCCTGTGACATCGCCCTGCAGAACCAGTACCCCAACCCGCGCCCGCTGGAGCGTGCGGCCCTGCGGCAGCTGTTTCAGGATGCGTGGGAAGGCCGGCGCCCGGACTGAGCCTTGCGCCGGCGTGGGCCTTACTTCGTCTGCTTGAGGAAAAGGCGAACGAAGAACACCGCCATCCCGATCATGAAGACGATGCCGCTGATGCTCATCAGGCCGTAGTCGGTAAAGAAAAGATCATGGAAGAGTTTCATCATGGCTCCTGCGCGGTGAACATCACCACGCGTCCATGCTGCCACGCCGCGTGCTCGGCGCGCTGATCTGGATCAATCGCTGCCGGCTGCGTGTCACCCGCGGTACAGCGACCAGAACCCCGCTGCCATCGCCAGGCCGTGCACATTGGCGGCGGCGATGGTGAGCACGATGGCCGGCCGCAGGCGCTGCGGCGTGCGTGCACGCTGCCACAGCAGCAGTGCAGCGGCCAGCGTGAGGGGCGCCGAGAGCAGGCCCCAGATCGCTGGCTCCGGCTGGTAGAGCCACCAGACCCCGACCGCCAGCCACAGGTGGGCCGTGACGCCGACGGCCAGGTAGGCCAGGGCTGCCCCCCGTGGCCCCAGGCGTACGGCGAGCGTGCGTTTGCCAACCCGGGCATCCGAGGCGGCATCCGGCAAGCCATTGATCAGCAGGATGTTGGCGGCCAGCAGGCCGAAGCTCACGGCAGTGACGGCCGGGATGACGAACACCGTGCCGCGTTGCACCGCATCGGCGCCGATGACCACCAGCGCCCACACCAGGGCAATCACCGGTTCGCCCAGCCCGCGACACATCAGGGCCAGCGGTGGCGCGGAGTAGGCCCACAGCAGCACCACGCCGGCCAGTCCGAGCGCGATCACCCAGCCCGTGGTTTTGATGGCCAGCAGCAAGCCAAAGGCCACCAGCAGAAAGGCCAACAGGCGGAACAGCTCGCGCGTCTGCCCGGGCGTGACGACCTGGTTCTGGATCAGGCGGGCGCCGCCGGTGAAAGGATGGATGCCCGCCGAGTTGGCTGCATCCGCACCGTTGAGCGCGTCGTGGTAATCGTTGAGCACGTTGCCGGCGGCATGGGCCAGGCAGGCCAGCAAGGTGGTGGCCACGGCAACGGCGAGATGAGGGCCATGCCCGCAGGCCGCTGCGATTGCCGTGCCCAGCAGGCAGCCCACGACCGTGATGGTGAGGAATCCGGGCCGCGTCATCTGCAGCAGGGTGCGGGGCGGCGGGGTGGTGGCAGAAGCGGTCATGCGCGTGCGGATTCGGATGTGCGACCCGCCCATCATACAAATCGCACGGCGCCGAAATCGCCGGCTTTCGGTTGCCAATTTGACCTTCGAGTCCAAATGGATATCTCGCAATTAAATTGTGCACAATACAAAAGCTGGCCATAATTCAGTCCATGCCGACCAAAAAGCTCGATCCCGACCAGGTGCTGAAGCTGGACAACCAGCTCTGCTTTGCCCTGTACTCTGCCTCGCTGGCCATGTCCAAGGTGTACAAGCCGCATCTGGACGCGATCGGCCTGACGTATCCCCAGTACCTCGTGATGCTGGTGCTGTGGGAGCGGGATGGCCTGACCGTCTCGGAACTCGGCGGCCGCCTCTATCTCGACTCGGGCACGCTCACCCCGCTGCTCAAGCGGCTGGAGAGCGCCGGTCACCTCAGCCGCCTGCGTGACGTGGCCGACGAGCGTCGCGTGCTGATCCAGCTGACGGCGGCCGGTCGCCGGCTCAAGGCGAAAGCGGCCCCCGTTCCCGCCTGCATGCTGGAGGCGGCCCAGTGTTCGCTGGCCGAACTCGGCCAGCTCACCCGCGAGGTGCGTGCCCTGCGCGAACGCCTCGCGCAGGCCCTCTGATCATCCCCTCTGTTTACCCACCGCAAGGAGTCACCATGCCCACCGTCCTCGACAAGATCCTCTACAGCGCCCGCACCCGCACCACGGGTGGCCGTGACGGCCGCGCTGTGTCCGACGATGGCCTGCTCGACGTCAAGCTCTCGCCTCCCAAGGGCCTGGGCGGCGCCGGCGGCGCCACCAACCCGGAGCAGCTGTTTGCCGCCGGCTACTCTGCCTGCTACCTGAGCGCACTCAAGCACGTGGCCGGCATGAAGAAGGTCGCCCTCCCGGCCGACGCCGCAGTGGATGCCAAGGTTGACCTCGGCCCCATTGCCCAGGGCTTCGGTCTGGCCGTGCAGATGGTCATTCACCTGCCGGGCCTGGACCGCGCTGTGGCGCAGGACCTGGTGAACACCGCGCACCAGGTCTGCCCATACTCCAATGCCACGCGCGGCAACATCGTGGTGGACCTGCAGCTCGCCTGAGTCCGGCCACCGTGCCAGAGGGAAAAGGGCCACAATGGCCCTTTTCCGTTTTTTTTAGCGCCATGATTTCGCCCACCCCGCCCGCTTTCGCCGACGCCGCCCAGACCTGGAACAAACGCTTCACTGCCGAAGGGTTCATCTTCGGCACCGAGCCCAACACCTGGCTGCGGGAGCACGCGCCGGTGTGGCAACGCGGTCAGCGTGTGCTCTGCGTCGCGGACGGCGAAGGGCGCAACAGCGTGTGGCTGGCCCAGCAGGGCCTGGTCGTGGACGCCTACGACGTCGCCGATGTGGGGGTGGCCAAGGCGCGTCGCCTGGCGCAGGCCCAGGGTGTGCAGGTCAATTACAGCGTGGCCGATTGCGATGCGTTCGACTACGGGGAGGCCCGCTACGATGGCGTGGCGGCGATCTTCGTGCAGTTTGCCGACCCCGCCATGCGCACGCGGATGTTCGAGAATATCAAGCGCTGTCTCAAGACCGGTGGTGCGCTCGTCCTGCAGGGCTACACGCCGAAACAACTGGAGTACAAGACCGGCGGCCCGCCGTTCGTGGAGCATCTGTACACCGAGACTATGCTGCGCGACGCGTTCGCCGGCTTCGAGGTGCTCGCGCTGCGCGAGTACGAGGCGGAGCTGACCGAAGGCAGCCAGCACAAAGGGCGTTCTGCGCTGATCGGCCTGGTCGCCCGCAAACGCTGAGGTGGCTTCAGGCCGGGGACACGGCGGGAGGCGACAGATGAAAAAACTCCCCCTCAACATGGCCTTCACCCTCTTGGAGCCAGGCCCCGTCGTGCTCATCACCACCCACGACGGCCGTCGACCCAACGTGATGACCATTTCCTGGACCATGGTGGTCGATTTCACCCCGGTGTTTGCGATCACCACCGGGCCATGGAACACCTCCTACGCCGCGCTGCGCAGGCACCGCGAATGTGTGATTGCCATTCCCGCGGCGGACCTGATCGACCAGGTGGTCGGCATCGGTACCTGCAGCGGAACGGACACCGACAAGTTCGAGCGGTTCGGTTTGACCGCCCAGCCAGGCCAGCAGGTTCGCGCGCCCCTGATCAAGGAATGCCTTGCCAACATCGAGTGCCGGGTCGTGGACATCGTGCGCAAGCACAACATCGTCGTGCTCGAGGGCGTGGCGGCGTGGATGGACACCACGCGGCGGGAGCGGCGAATGCTGCACGCGGTGGGCGACGGCACCTTTATCGCCGATGGACGCCGGTTCGACCGGCGCAAGGCCATGCGCGCCAAGATTCCTTCCGGGGTCTGAGCATCGCGTGGCGGCTGGCCCGCCCGCGCAGAAGATGAATATTTCACGGGTCCTCAGGGTGGCAGGCGCGGGATGAGGGCCTGGCACCCTAGAATGACCAGAAGATTCCTTGTGGGTAGATCATCAGGTCATGCAATACGCGGCGCTGCACGAGTTGGACGAAGAGGCGATCGCCCGGGTTGCGGGAACCGAACGCCTGCGGGTGTTCAACGAGCGCTCCATCGTCGGGGCGGTGGGCGCCCTGGCGGGCATTGCACTGGGCTGCTGGGTGTTGCTGGCGAGTGCCGGCTGGGGGCGCGCCCTGGTCTGGACCGGCTGGATGAGTGCTGCCGAGCTGGCCATCTTCCTCGCGGGCCTGCGCTGCCGGCGGGTGCTCGCTGGCGGCAGCGATGCCATGTTCTGGAAGCGCACCCACTTCGTGCTGGCGGGCATCAGCGGGGTGACCTGGGGTGCTCTTGTATGGTTTGTCTGGCGTGGCACCAATGTGGCGACCTATCTGGCGACCGTGACCATCGTCGTCGGCGTCGCTGGCGTGAGCATGGTCACGATGGCGTCCTACGCCTGGGCGACCTTGCTGTTTTTCGGCGGCATCTACCTCGTGCCATTTCTGCACGCGGTCCTCTATCCCAGCCCGGTGTCGACCTACCTGCAGGTCGGCCTGCTGGTCGGGCTCGTGGTGCAACTGGGCTATGCCCGCGAGCTCGGCAAGGTGGTGCTGCGTGATGTGGAGCAGTTTGCCCGCAATGCGGCCCTGGTCGAACGCCTGCATGAGTTGTTGATCCATGACCAGCTGACGGGCGCCTACAGCCGGCGCCACATACTCGAGCAGATGGAACAGCAGGTCTCGCTGCGGCAGCGCCATGGCGCCAGTGCCACCATGATCATGTTCGACCTGGACCACTTCAAGGCCATCAACGACAACTACGGCCATCCGACGGGTGACCGCGCATTGCGCAAGGTGGTCAAGTCCGTGGCGGCCCAGTTGCGCGGTGGTGACCTGCTGGGCCGCGTCGGCGGTGAAGAGTTCCTGGTGCTGCTGCCGCACACGGATCTGGAGGCGGCGCTGCCACTGGCCGAGCGCGTGCGCCAGACGCTGGCGGGCACATTCATCATCGAGGGTGCCCGCGAGATCTTCCTGCCGGCTTCGGTGGGCGTGGCCGAACTGAAGTCGGCCGAGAGCGCCGCGGAGTGGTTCCGTCGAGTCGACGCTGCGCTCTACCAGGCCAAGGAGCGTGGACGCAACCAGGTGGTCGCCGCGTCCTGAAGCGGCCTCAGCCGGCGGCGGCCAGCGTGTTGTCGCGTGCGAGCTGCAGGGCTTCGCTCAGCACGGCGCGGTCGCCGATGTGGTTGGCCAGGATAAGCACCAGCTTGGCCAGCACCATGTCGGCCTGTTCGTCGCCGAGGTCGCGCTGGGCATGGATGAGTTCCGCGTAGAAGCTGTCCTGGTCGGGGATATTGGGTTGGCGATTCAGGGCCATGGTGTGCATTCCCATCAATGGAGCTTGAGGCAGCGCCGCAGCGCCGCCTGTACCTTGCCGGCATCAAACGCGCGCCAGCGCGCGGCCACGTGCTGGTCGGGGCGGATCAGGTAGACCGTTCCGGGCCGGCCGTCGTAACGTTGGGTCAGCACGCCCTGCGGGTCGCTGATGTCACGGCCCACCTGCAGCACGGTCGCCTCCACCTGGCCGGCGCGCACCGGGGTGACCAGCGGATCCGGGCCAAAGCTCAGCAGCACGAAGCCCCGGCCCAGCTGGTTGAGCAGCCAGCCGTCACGTCCGTCGCGCTGGATCGGTGCATCGGCACAGTTGGCGCCGGGGCGCATGGTGCCGGCAAACAGCTCGGTGTCCGCCGTGTTCAGGGAGGACTGCGCGTAGGGCGTGGGCGTGGACAGGCGCCCGCTGTTGACCAGCGGCCGTGCAAACGCCTCGGTGCGTGCGAGCTCCAGCACCGCATTGCGCAGGCGCAGCGAGGTCCGGCTCTTGGGGGTGATGAAGTCGGTCGCGCGCGTGGAGTGGGCCAGGTTGTCGTCCGCCGCGTAGGCACGCTCCTCGTGGTACGTTTCCAGCAGGGCCAGCGGGGCATCGCCGTTGAGCACGGCCTTGAGTTTCCACGAGAGGTTGTCGCAGTCCTGCACCCCGGTGTTGGCCCCGCGTGCGCCGAAAGGCGAAACCTGGTGTGCCGCGTCGCCTGCGAAGATCACGCGGCCGTGGCGGAACTGGTCGATCCGCCGGCAGGCGAACTGGTAGACCGACACCCACTCCAGTTCAAATTCGACCCCGGGGCCCAGCATGGCCTGGATGCGCGGGATCACCTTCTCGGGTTGCTTCTCCTCGTTGGGATCGGCGTTCCAGCCGAGCTGGAAGTCGATGCGCCAGACGTTGTCGCACTGCTTGTGCAGCAGCACGCTCTGGCCCCGGTGGAAGGGCGGGTCGAACCAGAACCATCGTTCCGTCGGAAAGTCCGCTTTCATCACCACGTCGGCGATCAGGAAGCGGTCCTGGAAGAACTGGCCGGTGAAGTCGGCGCCGATCATGCGGCGCGTATCGCTGTTCGCGCCGTCGGCGGCCACCACCCAGTCGGCCTGCAGCTTGAAAATGCCGTCGGGCGTCTCCACGGTCAGCGTGGCCACCTCGTCGTTCTGTTCCACAGCCAGCAGCTTGTGCTTCCAGCGCAGGTCCACCAGCGGCGAGTCCTGGCACGCTTTCACCAGCCGTTCCTCGAGGTAGTACTGCTGGTAGTTGATCATCGCCGGCATCTTGTGCTGCGCTTCGGGCAGCAGGTCGAAGCGGTAGGCCAGTTCGTCGCGGAAGAAGACCTTGCCCACCTTCCACTGGATGCCCTTGGCTGCAAATTCCTCGCCCACGCCCAGGCGGTCCCAGATCTCCAGCGGGCGCTTCGCGTAGCAGACCGCGCGCGAGCCCACGCTGACAGTGTTGTTGTCGTCCAGGACGACGCAGGGCACGCCCCGGTACGCCAGGTCCAGCGCCTGTGTCAGGCCGATGGGGCCGGCGCCGATGATCACCACGGGATGGCGCCGGAGTGCGCCGTCGCGCTGTTCATCGCTCTGCGTGTAGCTGTATTCGGGGTAGGTGTAGGTGTGCAGCATGGGCGGCTCGGACGCAAGGATCAGTCGAGGGCGGTGAACTCTTTTTCGTGCATCCAGGCGGCGTGCTTGGGTGCGCGCTTGGTGCGGGTCCATTCGTCCAGCATGTCCCACTTGACCTCATCGAGCTTGCGGTACATGTCAGGTGTACCCACGTCGGCGGCCAGTTCGAGGCGGTGGCCATTGGGGTCGAAGAAGTAGATGCTCTTGAAGATGGTGTGGTCGGTCACGCCCACCACCTCGATGCCGGCAGCCTGCAGCCGGGCCTTGGTCTCTTCCAGCGTCTGCACGCTGTCGACCTTGAAGGCGATGTGCTGTACCCAGGCCGGGGTGTTCTCGTCGCGGCCCATGGCCGGCGAGTTGGGCAGTTCGAAGAAGGCGAGGATGTTGCCCTGGCCCGCATCAAGGAACAGGTGCATGTAGGGATCAGGTGCGTGGGTGGAGGGCACCTGGTCTTCGGCGATGGCCAGCACGAACGTCATGTTCAGGTGCTTGACGTACCAGTCCACGGTTTCCTTGGCGTCCCTGCAGCGGTAGGCGACGTGGTGGATGCGGTCGATCTTCATGGTCGGGCTCCTGGCCGTCTCATCACGCAATTTCATATACGTGAATGAGTTTTACTAAAATGAATTTGGCAATGGTAGCGCTGAAATTCGTTATTGCCAAATTCGTTTGACTAAGTGGAAACCCGAATCGACGTCATTCGGGCGACTCCGGACGGCACAATCGTCCGCATGAGCACCCGTCCCCCCGCCCGTCTGCCTGCCGCTGCCTCCGCCAAACCGGCCACCGCCGCGCGCGGCAGTTCGCGCGGCATCCAGAGCGTGGAAGTGGGGGGGCAGCTGCTCAAGGCGCTGGCGCTCAATGGCCGGCCCATGGCGCTGAAGGACCTCGCCGCGGCCGCGGCCATGACCCCTGCCAAGGCCCATCCTTATCTGGTGAGCTTCGGCAAGCTGGGCCTGATCGAGCAGGATGCAGTGAGCGGCCACTATGGTCTGGGTCCTCTGGCAATGCAGCTGGGGCTGATCAGCCTGCAGCAGGTCGATCCCGTGCGCCTGGCGATTGCCGAACTGCCGGCGCTCGCGCAGCGCGTGGGCTGCACCGTCTCGGCGGCGGTGTGGGGCTCGGCCGGGCCGGTGATCATCCGCGTGGAGCATGGGCCGACGGCGGTGCACGTGGCTATGCAGCACGGCATGCTGGCCTCGCTACGGCACACGGGCACCGGCAAGGTGTTTGCCGCCTTCGGCCCGCGCCCGGACGTAGAGGCCGCGCTCGCCCAGCAGGGTCTGGCGGGCGCGCTGGATGACCCCGCCTTCGCAACCGAGCTCGCCGACATCCGGCGCGAGCGCCTGAGCAAGGTGCGTGACGAGTTGATGCCCGGCATCAGCGCGTTGGCCGTGCCGGTGTTCGACGGCTTCGGGCGTCTGGTGCTGGCCATGGCGGCCATGGCGCCCACTGCCATGCTGGACCTGCGCAGCACCAGTCCGCAGGCGCTTGCCTTGCGCGAGGCGGGCGAGAGCCTGTCGCGCCGGCTGGGTGCCGTACCTCGGACTTGAAGCAAGGGACCTGCATCGCGTCGGCCGCCGCTGGTACAGGGCAGCGCCGATGGCCGACAATGGTGGTGAGATCACGTTTGCCGGCCCCGCGGCCGGGCGTGGGACCCAAACCGGGAAGGACAGACATGAAATACGGAATCTGGAGTGCGGCGGCCGCAGCCGCCCTGATGCTGGCAGGCTGCACGGTGACCTGGGAAAACCGGCAGGCCGCGCAGGAGGTGGCGCAGGCGAGCCAGCCGGCTGGCTCACTCTACCTGGGCTGGCGCGTGTACCAGGACAAATGCGCGCGTTGCCACGGCGCCGATGCTGCGGGGACGACGAATGCGCCCAACCTGCTGCCGCGCGTCCGTGAACTGAGCGAACGCCGTTTCGTCGGGCTGGTGCTGCAGCGATATGACCTGAACCAGCCGCAGGTCCAGGCCGGCAGTGGCCGCAGCCCGGCCGAGGCACAGGTGGAAGTGATCATGCAGCGCCAGGAGGCGCCCCTGTCCATGCCCGCGTGGCAGGACGAGCCGCGCGTGAACGTGCACATCCTGGACCTCTATGCCTACCTGTCGGCGCGGGCCGATGGCCGGCAGGGCAGCGGGCGGCCGCTGCCCTGAGCTAGCGGTAGAAGGGTTCGACCGTGCCCTTGAGCTTGATCATCAGCGGGTTGCCCTTGCGGTCCACCGTCTTGCCGGCCGGGACCTTGATCCAGCCCTCGCTGATGCAGTATTCCTCCACATCGGCGCGTTCCTTGCCATTGAAGCGGATGCCCACCTCATGCTCGAACACCGCAGCCACGTAGTGTTTGCTGCGGGGATCGATGGACAGGTGGTCGGGGAGTTCGGGGCGGGCGCTGGCGTCGGTCATGGTGATACGTAACTCTTGCAGGATGCGGAAGTGTAGTGCCCCTGGGGCACCTCACCCTGCGTGCGTGCGCACGAAGTGCTCAAGTTGATCCGCGGGCAGGGGGCGACTGAAATGGTAGCCCTGGATTTCATCGCAGCCCTGCTGGCGCAGGTAATCCAGCTGATTGCTGGTCTCGACGCCTTCAGCGATGGTTTTCAGCCCCAGGCTCTGAGCCATCCGGATGATGGTATTGACAATGACATTGTCAGAGTGGTCAATGTCTTGCACGAAGGATTTGTCGATCTTAAGGCGACTGATCCTGAACTGTCGCAAGTAGCTGAGCGATGAGTATCCCGTACCGAAATCATCAATCGCCAGGTGAACTCCGGTTTGACCCAGTTTGTCGATCAGGCGTACCGCGTTCTCGGGCTCGACCATGGCCACACCCTCTGTCAGTTCCAGTTCCAGGTGTTTCGGTGGTAGGCCGGTGGCGCGCAAGACCTCGGCCACGAGGTCGGGCAGACCTGCCTGACGAAACTGGACCGAAGACAAGTTAACGGCCATCGTGATGGCAGGAAAGCCCTGATCCATCCAGGCCTTGAGCTGGGCACAACTCGTACGCAGCACCCATTCACCAAGTTGCACGATCTGGCCTGTGCTCTCGGCGATTGGAATGAATTCGGCGGGTGGGACCATGCCCAGTTCGGGGTGCTGCCAGCGCAACAGCGCCTCCACGCCAACGACCCGGCCCGACTCGAGAGCCAGCTGCGGCTGGTAATGCAAGGTCAGCTGATTGCGGTCCAGTGCCTGGCGCAGCCCCGTCTCCAGTTGCAGCAACCGCGCTGCACGGGTCTGCATTTCACTGGTAAAGAATCGGTACAGATTGCGTCCGTCCTGTTTGGCACGGTACATGGCCGTATCCGCATGCTGGTAGAGGGTATCGAAATCTTCGCCATCTTCCGGAAAGATGGCAATGCCGATGGAGGGCGTGACCGTGAGTTCGTGGTGCTCAATGAGGCAGGGGCGAACGATGCTGGACACAAGCTTCTGGGCGACCCGCGCTGCACCATCAGCGTCGGTGTCAGGTAGGACTATCAGGAACTCATCCCCGCCCATGCGTGCAACGGTGTCCTGGTCGCGCATCACCTCGCGCAGGCGCTTGCTGACTTCCAGTAGTAGCAGATCGCCAACCCGGTGACCCAGTGTGTCGTTGACGTTCTTGAAATGGTCCAGGTCCAGGAACAGGATGCCGATCCTGCTGCTGTTGCGCCGCCCCGCGGAGATGGCCTGCGAGACGCGGTCGGTAAGCAGTACGCGGTTGGGCAATTCCGTCAGCGTGTCGAAGTGGGCCAGCCGGAGGATACGTTGCTCATTTCTTTGTCTTTCCCGCAGGTCGACAATATTGGCAAGGGTCAGGCGGCCTCGGCCCGTCCGCATCATCGTCAGACCAACTTCCAAAGGAATGTACTGCCCATCTTTATGCCGGCCGTATAAATCCCGCCCCTGCCCCATGCGCGAATTGGCTTCGTCACGAAAGTAGCCGCGGACGCGGTGCGCGTGATCCGCGTGATGTTCATGGGGTACCAGAATCTCGATTGGCTGCCCCAGCAGTTCGGCCTTGCTGTAACCGAAAAGTCGCGCCGCCTGCGGGTTGGACAGCACGATACGGCCTTCGCCGTCGGTCATGATCATGGCGATCGGGCTGGCCTCCACGGCGAGCCGGAAATGCTCCTCGGCCCGCCGAGCTTCGGTGATATCGACGTGTGCGCCTGACAGGCGGACGGCCCGGCCTTGCGCGTCGAACTGGAGCTCTCCGCTAGACAGGATCCAGTGGTAGCTGCCGTCGCGGTGGCGCAAGCGGTATTCGTGCTGGTAGTGCCTGTCACCGCTTTTGGCAAGCTTCAGGAAATTCGTCAGATGTTCCCGAGCTGGCTGCAGGTCGTCCGGGTGAAGCAGCGATTGCCAGGTATCGATGGCGCTGGGCAAGTCCTCGTCCTTGTAGCCCAGCTGCGATTTCCAGATGGGCGACAGGTAGATCGTGTTGTTTGCGATATCCCAGTCCCAGAGACCGGTGTTGGAGGCGTTGACGGCGAGTGCCAGGTCATTCTGCGATTCGACGAACCGCCGGTACGGAGTCTCGATTGCCTCCACGACCACAGCGCGGTAGATGATCAGGTAGCTGATCACCTTGTAAACGTGCCCGAGTACGTTATAGGCGCCCGTCATCGTGGTGTAGAGCGTGAAATAGATCTCGCTCATCGCCATGACTCCGGCGGCGCCGAACAGCATGGCGGCCGGGAAAGGCTGTGGCTTGCGCATGCGCCAGCCGAGTATGGCCATCGACGCCAGGCTCAGCGCGACACAGGCATATTCGATAGCCTTCTTTGGCGGGGTCAGTCCTTGCCCAGGGATGAACCAAACCGGCAAATCCTCCTCGTGGTTCACCACAGCCCAATGAATGACCGCAGTGAGTCCGATCAGTGCAATCAGAATGAGTAGCGAGGTGCTCCGGTGGCGCAAGGGCCGCCAAGGAAGCGCGACCGCGACCAGCAAACCGACCGACGCCAGGACCCGCGCTGACAGCCAATAATTGAGATGTTTGTCCGGGTCGTTGGGCGTAACGAAGTCAGGCATCCCTTGGTACGACACCGTATGAAAGAAGTCCAGCCAGCCAACTGCAAAATAGACACTGGACAGGATCAAGACGTTTCCTGACAACGCTGCACGATCCGCATGCCAGCCGACAGAAAAAACCATCATGGCCACCACGATGGCGAAGGTTTCCATCAGGGTATGCAGCGGCAGGTAGCCGGAAACTCCAGTGGCGCCAGCAGGCACCGGCGTGATCCAGGCGATGAACTGGATACCGGCCAGCAGCAGCAGCAGGACTGTGACCCTGCTCAGGGTATCCCGATGGCGTGCATCTGCACGCAGCAGATACGGTGTTGCTATTTCAGGCATTCAACGGGGGCAGGGTTGAAGTCAGGCGAGGCCCATCGTAGCCCGTGTCTCGACTGGGGATATCAAAATATGAGTCACCGGCCCAATTAATTCACGAAATCGGGGGCGCCTGTGGTGGTCAGGCGACTGTCAAGACGCGCACGGCTCTCCCCGTGCCCTGCTGAGCACGGTCGAAGCGTCTTCGGAAGTTGCGCCGCGCCACGCCACGATCTGGTCCGGCCGGATCAGGGCCAGGGGCGCCTCGTAGAGCGCGCGCAACGCGGGCGCGGTGTGGCGCACCACCTTCAGGTCCAGGCCGGCGTCCTGCGCTGCGAGCTCGAAAGCGTGTGTGTCGGGTGCCTCCGGGCCCGACACAGGCCCGAGTGCGAGCAGGGTCCACTCAAAATTGAAGCTGTCGTAGAGCGATCGGCCGTCGTCCAGCCAGGCGTGCGGCGGCCGGCCGCCCGGGCAGGCTGTGGGCACGTAGCTGTTGGGGGCATCGGGCGGCGGCGTGCTGCCGTCACCCACGATGAGCGGGGAGCCGTCGTAGCGGCCACCAAACGTGACACCGGGGATGTTGAATTCCAGCCGCACGTGCTGGTTCAGGTGCGCGCTGGCGGCGGCGCGGGCTGCCGCACCGGCGGCGCTGTCGGCTTCCAGCTCGGGCACTGCGGCGTACAGGCCCACGCTGTCCGCGAAGTGGCGCGCGTAGCCGGTGTTGCGCTGCGCCAGCGGGCGCCGTTCGGTCTCGTAACTGTCCAGCAGGTGCGCGGGCGCCTGGCCACGGATGACATGCGCCAGCTTCCAGCCCAGGTTGACCGCATCCTCCACCGCGGTGTTGTAGCCGAGGCCGCCCGTGGGGGTGAACAGATGGGCCGCATCGCCCGCAATGAAGACACGGCCGCGCTGGAACTGTTCGGCCACAAGGGCATGCCCCGCGGTCCAGGTGAGCACGGACAGCACCTCGATCGGGATCTCGCGGCCGAGCGCCTCGGCAAAGATGCGACGCGCGTCGTCGGCGGTCCAGGCGTCGGCGTCCTCGCCCTCATGGATGGCCGCGTGAAAGGCGAATTCGCCACGGCCGTCCACTGTGGCCATGAAGGCGCGCCGCTGCGCGTTGAAGGACACGTACATCCAGGCTCGCGCATGCGGCATCACGTCGTAGAAGGACGGCGCGCGCAGGTAGACGGCAAACATCTTGCCGCCCATGAAGTCACGCTTGAAGCCGGTGGCGCCGCCCCAGGCGATGCCCAGCTGCTGGCGCACGAAGCTGCGTGCGCCGTCGGCACCGACCAGGTAGCGCGCCTGCACGGGAACGGGTTCGCCGCCGCTGACGGGGCGGATGCGGCCCTGCACAGCGTCCCCCGTGTCCTCGAAGTGTTCCAGCTGCCAGCCGTGCCGCAGGCTCACACAGGCCTGTCGGCGCACATGCTGCAACAGTGTCGCCTCGACGAATTTTTGCGAGACGCGGTGCGGCAGCTCGGCCGCACTCCAGGAGCCGCCCAGGGTACGGATGGCCTGCGTGGCCTGGGCGGCGGTGGGCAGTTGCAGGCGCGCCAGCTCGTGGCCGCAGTAGCGCGTGAAGTAGGCGATGTCGGTCGGGTGGTCCGCGGGCAGGCCCTGGGCGCGGATTTCGTCGGCAAAACCATGACGGCGGAAATGCTCCATGGTCCGCGCCTGGGTGGCGTTGGCCTGCGGGTTGAAGGCGGTGCCCGGCTTGGTTTCCACCAGCAGGCAAGGGATGCCGCGCTTGCCCAGCTCCAGCGCGAGCATCAGCCCGCAGGGGCCGCCACCGGCAATCAGCACGTCCGTGTGCAGGGGGGGGCTGCCGGCCGCGCCAATGCCGGTCGATAATGCTCGCGTCATGTCTCACTCTTTATTTGCTTAGGTAACCTAAGTATCATGAGCGCCGCCCCAAAACGCAAGCCCCTGCCGGCGCCGCGCCCGGCGCAGCAATGGCGCCGGCACAATGCCGGCCGCATCCTGGGTGATGCACTGGTGCGCTTCGAGGGCCGGGTGCTGGCGCTGCTGGCGCGTGCCGGTTACACCGAGACCCGGCTGTCGCACGTGAACCTCACGCGCCATCTGGATCTGGAGGGCACGCGCATCACCGAGCTCGCGCGTCGCGCGCGCATGACCAATGCCGCCATGACCGAGCTGGTGGACCAGTGCGAGCGATTGGGGCTGGTTTTGCGCGAACCCGATCCGGCCGATGGCCGCGTGCGGCGTGTCTGTTTCACCGAGGCGGGCCGGAAATGGCTGCAGGCCTTCGGCCGTGCCCTGCGCCAGGCCGAGCGCGAGCTGCAGCGCGAGATCGGGGCCGAAGCGGCGGCGCTGCTTTACGGCCCTCTGGCGACTTACGCGGCCGAGGTGCAGTCCCTCGGGACCGATGACGAGCCGTCTGCCCGCTGAGGCTGCATGCGGCTGGCACAATGCCCGCAGCAGACGCATCGCAAGGAGACACCATGACAACGCTGGCGGGCAAACGCGTGGCAGTGACGGGCGGTTTTGGCGCGCTGGGGCGTGCTGTGGCAGGGGTGCTGGCCGGGCAGGGTGCGCGCGTCGCGCTGCTGGACAAGGCGCCCGCGCCGGCGGCCCTGCCGCCCTGTGAGCTCGCGCTGGGGGGTGTGGAACTGTCCGATGCCGCGTCCGCGAACGCGGCCTTTGCCCAGGTGGCGGCAGGGCTGGGCGGACTCGACGGCCTGGTCAACGTCGCGGGCGGGTTCCGCTGGGAACTCGTCGGCAGCGGCAGTGTGGACACCTGGGATGCGATGCACCAGATGAACCTGCGCACTGCCCTGCTGGCATCGCAGGCGGCGCTGCCCCATCTGCGCCAGAGCGCGCAGGGCCGCATCGTCAACGTGGGCGCGCTGGCCTCGCAGCAGGCCGCGCAGGGCATGGGCGCCTACGCGGCATCCAAGGCCGGCGTGGCGCGCCTGACCGAAGCGCTGGCCGAGGAACTGAAAGACCAGGGCATCACGGTCAACGCCGTATTGCCCAGCATCCTGGACACGCCGGCCAACCGCGTCGACATACCGCAGGCCGACTTCAGCCGCTGGGTGCAGCCGGCCCAGCTGGCAGCGGTGATCGCCTTCCTGCTGCAGGATGCCGCGGCCGCTGTGACCGGGGCACTGATCCCGGTGCGCGGCCGGGTCTAGGGGCTGTTAATACTAATTTCTCGATTGCGAACGGGGTGCAAACGGTGCCAATCTAGGCGCGCGACGAAGCCCAGACGGGCGTCTGGGTGAGGAGTGCAACAACGAGTGGCGCCGTGTGCACCCCGTTCCCTTTGGGTTGCGGCTAAAAAGGCCATGCGGGGTGTTGCGCGGACTTTCCGGGGGATGACCCCGGCGGCGTCCACGACGCCTACCGCATGGCCTTTTTGATCCGCAACGCATCTTGAGAAATTAGTGTTAACAGCCCCCTAGAGGTCCTGCAGCGCGCGCTGCACGTGCGCGGCGAAGACGGCCGGATCGGCCAGCGCATTCGCATTCAGCAGCGCCAGCTTGACGAGGAAGAGTTCGGCTTTCTCGGGGCCGGCCTGGTCGATGGCGGTCGCAAGTGTGTCGTAGACCGTTTCCAGACCGGGGATGGTGAGTGCTGGCTTGTTGTCCATGGTGATTCCTCACTGATCCGGCGGAGTCTGGAGCGCGGTGTGCAGCGCCGCCTGCAACCGGGCGGCATCCAGCGCAAGCCAGCGCGCGCAGACATGCTGGTCCGGCCTCAGCAGATAGGCCGCGCCACTGGCTGGTACGCCATAACGCTGGCGGAAGTGGCCGTCCGTATCGGGCAGGGTCTGGTCTGCGCCGGCCACCGGCTGTGCGGGCCCGATCGCAAAGACGTGCAGCGCGAGGCCGCGCGCGCGCCAGGTGTTCACCGCCGCCAGCAGGGCCGACGGGATGGCCGAGTCGTCGGTGAAATACAGCAGGTCGAAGCCGCCGCCCAGATGGTCCAGCAAATAGTCGTCGTCCCCAAGGCGGATGTTGCGTGGCGGCGCACCGTGGCCCGGCCCGCCTTGGAAGCGCGCGTTGTCGTCGTCCACACAATTGAGCGCCGAATGTGTGTACTCGTGCGGGCGCGAAGTGCGCCAGTGGTAGAGCGGGCGCACGAACTCTTCCTGCAGTGACAGCGAGAGCACGGCGTCGCGCAGCAGGCGAAAGCCTCGCGTCGGCGGGGCCATGAAGCGGGTGCTTTTGCCAGCCTCCTCGATGATCTCACGTGCCGCGCCCACGCGCTCGCGGCTGTAGTTGGCCAGGTAGGCGGGTGGCGCCAGACCCTTGACCACCAGGGCCAGGTGCCAGGCCAGCGACTGTGCGTCCTGGAAGCCCGTATTGGCACCACGCACGCCGAAGATAGGCAGCAGGTGCGCCGCGTCGCCCATGAAGAGCGTGCGCCCGTGCACATAGTCGGGCAGGGTCAGGGTGCGGGCCGAGTAGACCGAGCTCCAGTCCAGCGTCCAGGGCAGGCCGGCGTGGCCGGCTTGCGCCAGTGCGGCGTCGATGCGCGTTTTCAGGACCTCGGGGCGCAGGGCGTATTCGGGTGTTTCGTTCGCGGGCAGCTGGTAGTCGACCCGCCAGATGCCGTGCGGCTCGCGGTGCAGCAGCAGGGTGTTGCCGGGGTTCCAGTCCGGGTCGAAAAAGGCCTGCCGCTCCGTGGGCAGGGGCAGGTCGACGCGGATGTCGGCGATCACGAACTGCCCTTCGTAGGAGGCGCCCTCGAGCCGCAGCTGCAGCAGGCTGCGGATGCCCGAGCGCGCGCCGTCGCTGGCCACCAGCCACTGCGCTTCCTGCGTGTAGGGCCCCGCGGGGGTGTCCACCGTCGCCTGGACCCGGTCGGCCTGACGCGTGAGGTCGACGAGCTTGTTGCCCCAGCGCAGCTCGATCAGCGGCTCGGCCAGCACGGCCTCGACGAGGTACTGCTCGAGGTACTGCTGCTGCAGGTTGATCATGGGGAAGAAGCGGTCGTCCGGATCGTGCGGCGCTTCCATGCGGAAGACACGCTGGCCGCGGTACCAGGAGTTGCCAAAGCGCCAGGGCAGGCCGTGTGCCGTGACGCGCTGCGCCACGCCGACTTGCTGCAGGATTTCCATCGAGCGCCGCGTGAAGACGATGGCGCGGCTGCCCTCCGACACCTGGCGTTCGGCCTCCAGCAGCACGCAGGGCACGCCGTGGCGTGCGAGCTCCAGTGCCGCCGTCAGGCCCACCGGGCCGGCACCGGCGATCAGCACTGGCGTGGCCCTGGGCGCGCCGGGTCCGGGCAACCAGGCGTCGTGCACCCGGTAGTCGTAGTAGATCGATGGACGGGGCTGGTCGGCGGGCTGGTGCATGGGTCACTGTGGCGCAAATAGGCGGAGGGGGCGGCTGGGGCGTGGCCCGCGCATCCTGTGTCGCTCCGCGTCAGTTTCGGGCGCCGGCGCCGCGCGGCTGGGCCAGGTAGGCCGAGAGGCGCTGCCGCAGGTCCGGGTGCGCGGCCGACAGCACCAGGTCGTGCAGATCCTGCGCACGGGTGTCGGGTCGCAGCGCCTGCAGGACCGTGGCACGCGTATCGACGGGCGTGGCCAGCGCATGGCGCAATACGTCTGCCTCGAGGGCGGGCCACTGGTCTGCTTCGGCCAGTTGTTGCAGCAGCCCGAGTTCCAGCGCGTGTTGTGCGTCCAGGCGCTGCTGGCCGCCAATGAGCACCTGGGCCTGCTGGGCGCCTACACACTCTGCGAGCCGGCGCGAGCCCAGCACCAGGCCAAAACGCGCGCCGGGGAACAGCATCGTGGTGTCGGCTGCGCCGACCCGGTGCCGGCAGGCCACGGCCAGGTCGGCCCCGGCGCCGATGGTCGCACCGTGCACGCAGGCCAGGGTGTCGAAGGGCGCATGCGCCACGGCCTGCAGCAGCTGTTCGATGCGCACGAAGTGCAACAGCAGGTCGCCGTCGGAGCAGTCGGGAAAGGCGCTGAGGTCGAAGCCGGCACAGAAGCCCGCGCCTTCGCCGCGCAGCACCAGCAGGCGGGTGCCGTCGTCGTGCGAGCGCTGCACTTCCTGCAACAGCTCGGTGGCCAGGGCCAGGCTCAGCGCGTTGCGCTTGTCGGGGCGGTTCAGATGCACGCGCTTGAGCGGCCCCTCGCGTTCGGTCAGCAGCAGGCTCATGTGCCGGACCCCAGGATGTCGGTGTTGTGCTCGCCCAGGCGCGGCGGCCGGCGGGCGATGGGCGCTGCGGCGCCGTTGAATTTCAGCGGCGTGGTGACCGTGCGGGTCGCGTGGCCGTTGGCCATTTCAAGCGGTTGCACCCAGGCCATGGCCTCGGTCTGCAGATCGGCCAGCACGGCGGAGTAGTTGTTGATGGGGCAGCAGGGGACACCTGCACCGCTGAGCGCGGCAATCCAGTTGGCGGCCGTGTCGGACTGCAGCGCGGCCTCGACCAGCTCCTTCAGGGCCAGCTGGTTCTGTGCGCGCAGCGCCGTGCTGGCAAAGCGCGCATCCTGCAGCCAGTGTTCGCTCTTGAGGATCCGACACACGGTCTCCCACAGCGCCTGGGTGCCCGCCGCCATGACCAGGTAGTCGTCCTGCGCGCGGAAGGCCTGGTAGGGCGCATTGCGCGGATGGGCCGACCCCAGCTTGACCGGGTCGCGCCCGGTGCCGAAATATTCGGAGGTCTGCAGCGCCGCGATGGCCAGCGAGGTGCCCATCATGGGCACGTCGATGTGCACGCCCCGGCCGGTGGCCTGTACCTGGCGCAATTGCGCGCAGATGCTCATGGCCCCGTAGAGGCCGGCGGTGAAGTCGGCGACCGGCACGCCGCATTTCACGGGCGCGCCACCGGCTTCGCCCGTGACGCTCATGATGCCGCTCATGGCCTGGATGGTGACGTCGAAGCCGCCTTCCTGGGCACGCGGCCCGCTCTGTCCGTAGGCCGAGATGGAGCAGTAGAGCAGGCGCGGGTTGAGCGCATGCAGCGTGTCGAAGTCCAGTCCGAGGCGCTTCATCACGCCCGGGCGGTTGTTTTCGATCAGCACGTCGGCCTCGGCAATCAGGCGTCGGGCCTGCGCGTTGTGCTGCGGGTCCTTGAGGTCCAGCGCGACCGAGCGTTTGTTGCGGTTCAGCGAGGCGAAGTTTTCGCTCAGACGGTCGTCCGCGGGCCCGGTGTGGGGTGGCCAGGCGCGCAAGGTGTCACCGCTGCCCGGGTTTTCCAGCTTGATCACATCGGCGCCGAGGTCGGCCAGCAGCATGGCGCAGTAGGGACCGGCGGCCACGTTGCAGATTTCAATCACACGGATGCCGTGCAAGGGTTGCAGAGCGGATGGGGAATTCACCTAGTCTCCACGATCGTCGGATGATTAATATGAATTCATTCTAATGACCAAGCAGGAGACAACATGCTGGATTCCCGTTGCGGGCGCAGGGCTGCGCCACGTGTCGTGTTCGCGGCCTGCGCCGCGCTGCTTGCCGTGGTGCTGGCGGCCACCAGCCCGGTGACCTGGGCGCAGGCCTGGCTTGCGCCGGGCAAGGCCATCACGCTGATCAATCCCTTCCCGCCCGGCGGCGCCGTCGATGCATTTGGCCGGCCGCTGGCCCGTCAACTGGGCACGCAGCTCGGCGCATCGGTTGTCGTGGATAACCGCGCCGGGGCAGGCGGGACGGTGGGTGCGGCGATTGCCGCCAAGATGCCGGCCGATGGCTACACCTGGTTCCTCGGCGCGGTGCACCACGCCATTGCACCAAGCATGTACCCGAACCTGTCCTACGACATCACGCGTGACTTCGAGCCGGTGGCGCTGCTGGCCAGCGTGCCGCACGTGATCGTCGTGCACCCGAAGAAGTTTCCGAAGAACGACCTCAAGTCCATCATCGAGCTGATCCGCAAGAATCCCGGCCGCTACAACTACGCCTCCACGGGCAACGGTACCTCGCAGCACCTTGCGGGGGAGATGTTCAAGATGCAGACGGGGACCTTCATCACGCACATTCCTTATCGGGGCACGGGTCCGGCGCTGCAGGACCTGGTGGCCGGACAGGTGGACATGATGTTTGACACGCTGGCCGGCGCCGGTCCGTACATCAAGAGCGGGCAACTGGTGGCGGTGGCTGTGGCCACTGAGAAGCGGGTCGACAGCTACCCGGACATCCCAACCGCGATCGAGGCGGGCCTGCCGAATTACGTGGCTTCGGCCTGGTACGCGATCTGGGCCATCAAGGGCACGCCGCGCGACCTGTACGACCGGATGACGCAGGAGGTGCAGAAGGCGCTGCAGAGCAAGGACCTGCAGGAGCGCTGGGCGTCCCTGGGTTCGACCGTGCCGGCCATGTCGCGCGAGGAGTTCGGCACGTACGTCAAGGACGAGGTGAACCGCTGGCGCAATGTCGTGAAGGCATCGAACGCCAAGCTCGACTAGGTGCGCGTTCCCACACGGTGCACGCCCCGGCCGCGGCGGCCCATGGTGCTCAGCCCCTGGAGCAAACCCAGATGTTGGGCAGGGTGGCGTTGCTGTAGCCCGAGATGAAGGGCTTGCGGGTGCCGTCTTCCAGGTAGACGTTGCGCCGCACGGCGCCGATGTTGGCGCCGTAGACGTGGATGCTGATGGACGGTCGGTCGGCCAGTGCGTTGCTCACGCGGTGCACGTCGCCGATGCGCGGCGAGACGGCTTCCACCTGGCCGGGCTGCAGGGTGACCGGCGCGCCGCTTGCGGCCCAGCGGCCGTCGGGGTCCTGGGCATACGGCTGGGCCACCTCGGCACCGCGCAGCATGGCGATCAGGCCCCAGACCGTGTGGTCGTGGATGGGTGTGCTCTGCCCCGCGCCCCAGACGAAGCTCACCACGGAAAAACGTCCCAGCGCATCGGCGTGCAGCAGGTACTGCTGATAGCGCTGCGGGTCAGGGCGTGCACAGTCGTCTGGCAGCCAGTCGTCGTGGCGGACCAGCTGCTGCAGCAGGACGCCGCCGTCGCGCAGGATCGTGGCCTCATCCGGCTGCTGTTCCAGCAGAGCCGCGAGGTCCTGCACAAAGCCGCGCAGGCGGGCGAGGTTGGGGCCGGGGGCCAGGTGCGGGGCGCTTGCAGTGTTCATAAGCTCAGCTGACGCCGAAGCGTCCGGTCCACTTCTGTTCGTAATTCATTGTCGCAAAGTGCTCGGCCATGAAGTCGATGAAGGTCCGCACCTTGGCCGAGAGATGCTTGCGGCTGGGGTAGGCCAGGTTGATGGTCAGTCGGGGCAGGTCCCATTCGTCCAGCACGGGCACCAGGCGGCCGGCGACCATGTCGTCGTAGACGATGTAGGTGGGCTGGATCAGGATGCCCAGGCCGTCGAGCGCCGCGGCGCGCAGGATCTGGCCATCGTTCGACTCCAGCAGGCCCCTGACCTGCAGCGTGGTGGTGACGCCGTCCCGCGTGAAGCGCAGTTCGTTGGGGTTGTTCGCGTGGGTATAGATCAGCAGCTGGTGCTGCGGCAGGTCGTCCAGCACCCGGGGGCGCCCGTGCTTGGCCAGATAGCGCGGCGACGCGGCCAGGATGCGGCGCGTCGCCGCCAGGCGCCGCACGGTGATGTTGGAGTCGGGCTCGAACTCGCGCGTGCGGATGGCGACGTCAATGTTGTTGTCGATGATGTCCAGGTAGCGGTTGGCCGCTTCCACGTGCACGCTGACGTTGGGGTAACGCTCGGTGTAGGCCCGCAGCAGCGGCGCGATGTGCTGCATGGAGAACGACAGCGAGGCGCTGATGCGCAGCGTGCCCGTGGGGTTGAGCGTGCTGGCATTGACTGCGTCTTCCGCGTCCTTGAGGTCGGCCAGCAGGGTCTTCGCGCGGCTGTGGAACTCCTGGCCCGTGTCGGTCAGGAACAGGCGGCGGGTGTTGCGCTCCACCAGGCGAGCGCCCAGCCGGTCTTCCAGCGCCTGCAGGTGGCGGCTGGCGGCCGCGTTGGACAGGCCCAACGCTTCCGCAGCGCGACTCAGGCTGCCGGTCTCGGCAACCTGCACGAAGAGCTGGATCTCGGCAAAACGGTCCACGGGGTCTCCAACAGGGCGGCTTTATTTCGCTGCGCGGAAAAGTCATTTGCGGCCGCGCCCTTTTCCAAATTGTCGCGGACTTTTAGAGTTCTCCCACTACGCAAGAACCCGCAGGAGACCACCGGCATGCGCAACCTGAACGAGGACACCATCACCCAGGCGGTGATCGAGCGCTTCTCCAAGACACCCGACCCGCGCCTCAAGGAGATCCTGACCAGCCTGATCCAGCACCTGCACGCCTTCGCCCGCGAGACCAAGCTGACCGAGGAGGAATGGTTCAAGGGTATCGACTTCCTCACGCGTACCGGCCACATGTGCAACGACAAGCGGCAGGAGTTCATCCTGCTGTCCGACACGCTGGGCCTGTCCATGCTGGTCGTGGCGCAGAACAACAAGAAGCCGGCCGGCTGCACCGAATCCACGGTGTTCGGTCCGTTCTACGTCGACGGTGCGCCGCATTACGACCATGGCGAAGACGTGGCCAATGGCGCGCAGGGCGAGCCCTGCATCGTGCGCGGCACGGTGCGTGGCCTGGGCGGCGAGCCCGTGCCGCACGCCACGGTCGAGGTCTGGCAGGCCGATGCCGACGGCAACTACGACGTGCAGTACGCGCACCTGGCACACGCGCAGGCGCGCGGCGTGCTCAAGTCGGGGCTGGATGGCAAGTTCCACTTCAGGAGCATCCGCGCCGAGGCCTACCCCATCCCGACCGACGGCCCCGTGGGTGAGATGCTGCGCGCGAGCAAGAACCACCCCTGGCGTCCCGCCCACCTGCATTTCATGATCAAGGCCGACGGCTACGAGACCCTGATCACCCACGTGTTCCGCGACGGCGACCAGTACCTCGATTCCGACGCCGTGTTCGGCGTGCGCCAGTCCCTGGTGAAGGACTGGGTGAAGCAGCCCGACGGCACCTACCTGCTCGAGTACGACTTCGTGCTCAACCCCGAGAAATAAGAAAAGGGAAATCCCTGTGAGCCTGCCGCAGAGCGGGCCGATTCCAAACCAACCGAGGAGACCGACATGCAGAAGCGACAAATCATCAAGACCGCCCTGTGCGCGGTGCTGGCCGCCGCGGGCGTGACCGCGGCCCAGGCCCAACAGACGTTCAAACTCACCATTGCCTCCAGCCACCCTGTGGTGTTGCCCTGGGTGGGACTCATGAGCACGCTGTTCGTGCCCGAGGTCAACAAGCGTGTCGAGGCCCTGGGCAAGGGCTACAAGATCGAGTGGCGCGAGGCCTACGGTGGCCAGCTCTACAAGATGAATGCCACCCTGACCAGCGTGGAGCAGGGCGTGACCGACATCGGCTGGGTCTTCCACAACCTGGAGGCGGCCAAGATGCCGCTGTCGCAGTTCGGCACCGTGACCCCCTTCACCACCGACGACGTGCGCGTCATCCTCGATGTGGCCAACGAGATGAACGAGAAGGTGCCCTCCCTGCAGAAGGAGTGGGATAAGAACAACATGGTGTTCCTCGGCGCCACCGGTGTCGACACCTACCATTTGTTCACGAAGAACCCGGTGAATGCCTATGCGGATCTGAAAGGTCGCAAGATCTCGGCACCGGGCTCTATCGGCCTGTGGCTCAAGGGCTCGGGTGCGGTGCCTGTCGATGGCTCATTGACCAGCTACTACACCGACATCCAGAGCGGCGTGTCCGACGGCACCTTGTCCATCTCCACCGGTATCCTGCCCAACAAGATCTACGAGGTGGCGCCTTACATCACCAAGGTCAACATCGGTGCGCTGTACATCGGTGGCATGGCCATGAACAAGGACTCCTACGAGAAGCTGCCGCCCGAGGTGCGCAAGATCGTCAAGGACGTGGGCAAGGAGTATTCCCGCGCGCTGGGCGAGACCCTGATGCAGCGTTACGAAGGCGCGCTCAAGACCATGGGTGAAGTCGGTGCCAAGCAATCGGTGCCCGTGAAGATCAGCGAACTCAGCCCCGCCGAGCGTGCCAACTGGGTCAAGAGCATGCCCAACCTGGCGGCCGACTGGGTCAAGGCCAATGCCTCCAAGGGGCCGGCCAAGGACATCGTCAGCACCTACATGAACGAGTTGCGCAAGCGCGGTGTCAAGCCGGTGCGGGACTGGGATAAAGAACTTTAAACACCCCCAGGCTGCGCGCACTGCGTGCCGCTCCGCCCCCCCCCGTGCAGGGTGCAACGCCAGCGGACCGGCTGAGCCGGTTCCGCGGCGTTCCTGGTGGGGAGCCTGTGTGCGCCACCTTGTCTGAATAATCCTGAGGCCCCACTTGTCCTACGAAGCCAATACTGACCTGGAATCCGCGCCGGTTTCCACGGCGCCCGACAGCTGGTTCGGCCGGCTGGTCGATGCGCTCAATGCTGCCGGTTCTGTGCTCATCGGCGCCATCATGCTGCTGATGTGTGCCGACGTGCTGCTGCGCGACCTGGCCAACCGGCCCATCGACGGCGTAGCCGAGCTCGTGGCGACCAGCATCGTCATCATCGTCTTCCTGCAGTTGCCGGCCACGCTGCGGCATGGCCGCATGTCGCGCGCCGACCTGTTCATCGACCCCTACATCGCACGCCGGCCACGCGCCGGCAAGCGCTTGCGCGCGTTGTTCTCGCTGGCCGGGGTGTTCGCCTGCGGCGTGATCGCCTATGCCAGCTGGAAGCCGCTGGCGCGCTCCTGGACGGACAGCGAGTTCCTGGGCGTGGAGGGCGTGTTCACCTTCCCGATCTGGCCCATGCGCGCAGTGGTGGTGCTGGGTGCCGCGCTGGCCTCCGTGCAGTACGTGCTGCTGGTGCTGCAGGACCTGCGGGAGGCAAGTCATGACTGATCTGCAGATCGGCCTGCTCTCCATCGGCCTGATGCTGGCCGGCATCTACTTTGGCATGCACATCGGCGTGGCGCTGATCGTCACCTCCTTTGTCAGCGTGGCCCTCATCAAGTCGCCGGATGTGGCCGCGCGTTTCGTGGCGGCTTCGGCCAACGACGCCATCCGCGACTACCTGTTCGGCGTGATTCCGCTCTTCGTGCTCATGGGCATGCTGGTCAGTGTCTCGGGCGTGGGACGCGACACCTTTGATGTCTTCCAGTGGCTCACGCGCCGCATCCGCGGCGGCCTGGGCCTGGCCACCGTGGGGGCCAACGCGGTGTTTGCGGCCATCACCGGCATCTCCATCGCATCGGCCTCGGTCTTTACCAAGGTGGCCGTGCCCGAGATGGTGCGTCACGGCTACACGCGGCGCTTTGCGGTCGGCGTGGTGGCGGGGTCGTCGGTGCTGGGTATGCTGATCCCGCCCTCGCTGCTGATGATCATCTACGGTGTGCTGGCCGAGGAATCGGTCGGACGCATGTTCATCGCAGGCATCATCCCGGGCATCGTCCTGGCGGCCGGCTTTGCCGTGCTGATCGTGGGCATGGCCTACCTGCGCCCGGCCATGATCATGAGCAACCCGGCCGACCTGGCCCGCAGCGACGAGTCCACCGAAACCCTGCGTTCGGCCGCGCTCAAGTTCATCCCCATCCTGATCCTCATCACCCTTGTGCTGGGGGGGCTGTACGGCGGCCTGTTCACGCCCACCGAGGCGGGCGCCGTGGGGGCGGCAGGGGCGCTGCTGATCGCGCTGGTGCGCCGCCGCCTGGACTGGCGCAAGCTGTGGAATGTGCTGACCGAGACCGGCTACGTCTCGGTGTCGGTGCTCTTTCTCATCATCTCGGCCATGCTCTACAGCCGCATGCTGGCGCTCACCGGCATGCCGGCTGCCGTGACCGCGGGCATCACCGACATGGGCTGGGGGCCTTGGGGCTTCCTGGGCGCCTACCTGCTGATCGTCGTCGCCTTGGGCTGCATCATCGACTCGGTCTCCATCATGCTCATCATGTTGCCCATCGTGCTGCCGATTGCACGCAGCTTCGGCATGGACATCGTCTGGTTCGGCGTCGTGACCGTGGTGGCGGTGGAGATCGGCCTGCTGACGCCACCCTTCGGCGTGTCGGTCTATACCGTGAAGTCGGCGCTGAACGACTCGCGCATCACGATCCGGGACATCTTTGCCGGCGCCTTCCCCTTCGTGCTGGCCATGACGGCCGTGCTGGCCCTGCTGGTGGCTTTTCCCAAGCTGTCGACCTGGCTGGCCTATATGAACTGAACCCTGAACCGAGCCATCTGAGGACCCATCATGCTGTTTGCCTTCATACTGATCGACAAGCCCGACCATGGCGCGCTGCGACAGCGCGTGCGTCCCGAGCACAAGGGCTATCTCGCTGCCATGGCCGACCGCATCGCCTTTGCCGGCCCCTTCACGCACGACGACGGCCAGACCATGCTGGGCAGCCTGCTCGTGATCGATTTCCCCAGCCGCGATGCGGCACATGCCTGGCTGGCCAACGAGCCCTTCACCAGGGCCGGCCTGTACGCCAGCACCACCATCCACGCCTTTGCCAACCTGTGGCCGCAGAAAGCCGGTTTCCCGCCAGCGGCCTGAACCCATGATCAAGCACATCGTGATGTGGAACGTGCGTGGCGACACGCCGGCACAGAAGGCGCGCGGCATCGAGCAGCTGCAGCGTGCCTTCGAGGGCCTGCGCGGCCGCATTCCCGGCCTGCTGCGGCTGGAGGTGGGGGTGGACGGCAGCGGGGTCGATTACGCCTGTGACGTGGTGCTCTACACCGAGTTCGAGAGCCAGGCGGCGCTGGACGCCTACGCCGGCCATCCCGAGCACCTGCGCGTGAAGCAGGAGCTCGGCGACCTGCGCATTGCCCGTCACCAGGTGGACTACGCCGTACCCTGAGATTTTTTTGTTTCCAAGGAAAGACCATGAACCCACAACTTCAAGACGAACTGCTGATCCGCCAGATGGTGGAGCGCTGGGCCGTGTGGCGTGATGCCGGCGACTGGGAGCGTTTCGCCACGGTCTGGCATCCCGAAGGCGTGATGATGGCCACCTGGTTCCAGGGCCCGTTTGCGGAGTTCATCCGCGTCACGAAGGAAGGCTGGGCCAAAGGCGTGAGCATCCTGCACTTCCTCGGGGGCTCGGCCATCGAGGTGGCGGGCGACCGCGCGATTGCCCAGACGAAGATGACCATCTCCCAGCGCGGCATGGTCGAAGGTGCGGACGGTCCCGTGCTGTGCGACGTGGTCTGCACCGGCCGCTTCTACGACTTCGTGCTGAAGCACCAGGGCGAGTGGAAGCTGATCCACCGCCAGCCGATCTACGAGAAGGACCGCATCGACCCGGTCGACTCCACCGCGGTGCTCAAGCTGGACCAGCCGGCGCTGGCCTCCTTCCCCGAGGGCTACCGCCACCTGGCGTATATCCAGACGCGCATCGGCTACAAGGTGAAGATGGACATGCCCATGCTCAAGGGGCCGGTGGTGGAGGAGCTGTACAAGCGCGGCGCGCGCTGGCTGGCCGGCGGCGCGCTGGAGCGCTGAGTTCCGGCGGCCCATCACGAACCACAAGACGAGGAGACCGACATGGACAAACAGCCGCAATCGACGCTCACGCGTCGCCATCTGGTGCAGGCCGTGCCCGCGCTGGCGCTCGCCAGCCTTGCCCCGGGCGCGTGGGCGCAGGCCTGGCCGGCGCGCCCCTTGCGCGTCATCGTGCCGCAGCCGCCGGGTGGCGGTTTCGACTTCGTCGCCCGCGCGCTGGCCGAGCGCCTGGGCAAGGCCCTGGGCCAGAGCGTGGTGGTGGAGAACAAGCCGGGCTCGGGCACGCTGGTCGGGACCGATGCGGCCGCCAAGGCCGACCCGGACGGTTACACCTTGCTCATGGGTTCGGTGTCCAACATCGCGCTCAACATGGGCCTGTACGACAAGCTGTCCTATGACAGCCTGCGTGACTTCGAACCTGTGGGCCTGGCCGTGAGCTACAGCTACACCCTGATGGCGCGCAAGGACCTGCCCTTCAATTCGCTCAAGGACGTGGTGGCCTACGCCAAGGCCAACCCGGGCAAGCTCACCTACGCCTCGGCGGGCAACGGCTCAGGCCAGCACGTGCTGGCGGCGGCGCTGTGGCACCTGGCCGGTGTCAACATCACGCACGTGCCCTACCGCGGTGCGCAGGCGGCCTACCAGGATCTCCTCGGTGGCCGGGTGGACCTGTTCTTTGACCTCTCGTCCACGGCGCGCGTGCAGGTCAACGCGGGTACGGTGAAGGCGCTGGCCGTGTCCGGGCCCGAGCGCAATCCCATGCACCCGGACGTGCCCACCATCATCGAATCCGGCGTGGCCCAGCTGGATCTGGAATCCTGGTTCGGCTATTTCGTGCCGAGCAAGACGCCGGCCGATGTGCAGGAGCGCCTGCGCAGCGAACTGGCCAAGGTCGTCGTCCAGCCCGAGCTACAGGAAAATTTCCGCAAGGCCGGTGGCAAGCCGCTGGCCCTGAGCGCCGAGCAGACCCGTGCCCTGGTGCGGCGCGATGTCGAGCGCTGGACCCGGCTGGTGCGCGACATCGGCATCAAGGCCGAATAATCTGGTTCATCCCTTTTTCTTCATCTGGACTCGCTATGAAAATCCTCGGTATCTCCGGCAGCCTGCGCAAGGGCTCCTTCAACACCATGGCGCTGCGCGCGGCGCAGAAGCTGGCCCCCGCCGGCGTCGAAGTTTCCATCGCCGACATCTCGGCGATCCCGCTCTACAACGATGACGTTCGCCTGGCGGGCGAACCGGCTGCCGTGACGGCGCTCAAGGCGCAGGTGCGTGCGGCCGACGCCGTGCTGATCGTCACGCCCGAGTTCAACTTCTCCATCCCCGGCGTGCTCAAGAACACGCTGGACTGGCTGTCGCGTCCGCCGGAGCCGCCGTTCGACGGCAAGGTGGTGGGCATCATGGGCGCGTCCCCGGGTCAGGTCGGCACCGCGCGGGTGCAGTACCACCTGCGCCAGGTCTTTGTGTTCATGAACGCTTTTGTGGTGAACAAGCCCGAGGTCTTCATCAACCATTGCGCCGGCAAGTTCAACGAGCAGGGTGAGCTGACCGACGAGGCCACGGCCAAGGTGATCGGTGAACTGCTTGCCGCCATGCAGAAACTCAAGGCACGTGTCGGCTGATGAAGCCCTCGGCGCGCCTGTGATCCGGGCGCGCCGCCCTGCGACAATCGCGGCGTGAGTTTTCCGCTGATCACCGACTGGTATTTCTACGCCGTATCGGTGCCGGCCGTGCTCCTGCTGGGCATCAGCAAGAGCGGCTTTGGCGCCGGCTTCGGTTCGCTGGCCGTGCCCATGATGGCGCTGGCCGTCACTGTGCCGCAGGCCGCGGCCATCCTCATGCCCGTGTTGCTGGTCATGGACCTGCTGGGCATTGCGGCGCTGCGCAAGGACTACGACAAGGCCCTGCTCAAGTTCCTGCTGCCTTCCGGACTGGTGGGCATCGTGATCGGCGCGCTGCTGTTCAAGGTGCTGCCCGCCAACATCGTGGCCGGCATCGTGGGCGTGTTCACGCTGCTGTTCCTGGCGCAGCGCCTGCTGTTTCCGCCGCATGCCGACAGCGTGCCGCCGCCGCGCTGGGTGGGTGCCGTGCTGACGGCGGCCTCCGGCTTCACCAGCTTCGTGGCCCATGCCGGGGGGCCGCCCATCACGGCCTATGTGCTGCCGCTCAAGCTCAGGCCCGTGGTGTTCGCGGCCACGATGTCCTGGTTCTTCTTTTTCATCAACCTCGCCAAGTGGCTGCCCTACGCCTGGCTGGGCCTGCTGGACTGGCGCAACCTTGCAACTTCGCTGGTGCTGCTGCCGCTGGCGCCCGTAGGCGTGTGGGTGGGCATCCGCATGGCCCGTCGCATCAACGCCCGCCTGTTCTACCAGCTGATCTACCTCGGGCTCTTCCTCACCGGGATCAAGCTGGTGTGGGACGCGTTCCGCTGACCGTCAATCGCCCGGCTGGCGCTGCTGGCGCTCGGCCCGCTCCTGCGCCATCTGCTCCTCCAGCTGCTGGCGGCCCTGCTTGACCACGGCGATCAGCTGGTTTCGGTCCTTGTAGTGCGGGTGCATCTTCTCGAACAACTCGAGGTTGTGCTGGCGGAAGCGCCAGGCGAACTGGCGGGCCTGCTCGTGCGTGTGGCCCAGCAATTCCAGCACGCTGCGCGCGCTGCGCAGGCTGGATTCGAACAGTTCGCGTTGCACCAGCGTCACCCCGCGCTCGCGCAGTTCGTGCCAGTGCGTCACGTCGCGCGCCCGGGCCACGATCTCCAGCTGCGGGAAATGCTCATGCGCCAGATCGACGATCTTCAGTGACTGCTCCTTGTCGTCCACCGCCACCACCAGCACCCGGGCCGTGGCCGCGCCGGCGATGCGCAGCAGGTCCAGGCGCGTTGCGTCGCCATAGAACACCCGGTAGCCGAAGCTGCGCGCGGCCTCGATCATGTCGGCATCGTGGTCCAGCACGGTGCTGGGGATGCCCTGGGCCAGCATGACCCGCGCAATGATCTGGCCATAGCGGCCGAATCCGGCGATCAGCACCGGCGCGTTCTGCGGCTCGGAAATTTCTGCCGGTGCTGCGGTACCCGCACCGGCGAGACGCGGCATGAGCCAGCGGTCCATGGCCACCAGCAGCAGGGGGCTGAGCAGCATCGACAGGGCTACCGCACCGATCAGCAGCGAGGCGGTGGCCGACGGCATCACCTGTGCGCTGGTGGCGGCCTGGAAGACGACAAAGGCAAACTCGCCGCCCTGCGCCAGCAGCAGTGTGATGACCGGGCGCTCCTGCAGCGGGACCTGCATGCCACGTGTCATGACGTAGATCAGCGCCGCCTTCACCGCCAGGAATCCGAGCACGATCAACGCCATGAGGCCGGGTGACGCGCGCAGCACCCCCAGGTCGATGTTCATGCCCACCGCGATGAAGAAGAGGCCCAGCAGCAGGCCCTTGAAGGGCTCGATGTCGGTCTCCAGTTCGCGCCGGTATTCGCTTTCGGCCAGCAGCACGCCGGCCAGAAAGGCGCCCAGGCCCATGGACAGGCCGACGAGCTGCATCAGGCCGGCGATGCCGACTACCAGCAGCAGCGAGGCCGCGGTGAATATCTCCGGCGTGCGGCTGCGCGCGATCCAGCGCAGCAGCGGTCGCAGCAGCAGGCGGCCCCCCAGCACGATGACCGCGATCACGCCCACGATGCGGGCCAGCTCACGCCAGTGGCCGTCGCCGTCGGCGGCGTCGAGCGTGCCGCCCAGCAGGGGCAGCAGGGCCAGGATGGGGATGGCCGCCACGTCCTGGAACAGCAGGATGGAAAAGCCGGCCTGGCCGCCCGGCGTGGGCAGCAGGTTGCGCTCGGCCATGACCTGCAGCGCAATGGCTGTGGACGACAGGGCCAGGCCCAGGGCCGCGACCAGCGGCATCTTCCAGCCGCCCAGCAGCGCGGGCTGCCACAAGCCCAGCGCGTAGAGCGCGAGGAACAGCACGCCCGCGCAGGCCAGCAGCTGCGCGCTGCCCCAGCCGAAGATGGGCCGGCGCAGGTTCCAGAGCCGGCGCGGTTCCAGTTCCAGGCCCACGAGGAAGAGCATCAGCACAACGCCGAATTCGGCAAAGTGCAGGATGTCCTCCACATTGCGCACCAGGCCCAGGCCCCAGGGGCCGATCACGATGCCAGCCGCCAGGTAGCCGATGATGGCGCCCAGCCCCAAGTAGCGACTCAGCGGCACGGCAATGACCGCCGCGCTGAGGTAGATGAAGGAGTTGGCGAGCCAGGAAGGCAGTTGTTCCATGAAAGAGACGCTGGGTGGCGGATTCGGGGGCTGAAGCCGTGACCCTACGCTAACATAGGCGGCGCGGGCCTGCCTGACTGGCGCACGGCGCAAGTCAGGCGGATCTTCCCCGGGTCTAACTACAAGGAGCGCGTCATGCCGGTCGTCGTGGTTGCCAATCCCAAGGGGGGCGTCGGAAAGTCCACCCTGTCCACCAATATCGCGGGCTACTACGCCAGCCGGGGGCACAAGGTGATGCTGGGTGACGCCGATCGCCAGCAGTCGTCCCGCCTGTGGCTGGGCCTGCGCCCGGCGACCGCCCGTCCCATCCAGCCCTGGGAAGTGGGTGATGACCGTGTCGCCAAGCTGCCCAAGGGCGTGACCCACGTGGTGCTGGACACGCCCGCCGGCCTCAAGGGCGCGCGCCTGAAGGACGTGCTGGACCATGCCGACAGGGTCGTCGTCCCCCTGCAGCCCAGCGTGTTCGACATCTTTGCCACACGCAGCTTCCTCGACGAGATCAAGGAGCATCGCCACAAGGGCATGAAGATTGGCATCGTGGGCATGCGGGTGGACGGGCGCACCCTGTCGGCCGACAAGCTCAAGGCCTTCGTGGAGAGCCTGGGCCTGCCGGTGCTGGGGTACCTGCGCGACACGCAGAACTACATCCATCTGGCGGCGCATGGCCTGACCCTGTTCGACGTGGCGCCCAGCCGGGTGGAGAAAGACCTGGAGCAGTGGCAGGGGATCTGCCGCTGGCTGGACAGCTAGACCGGCCACGCGGTCACCCGCATGACAGGCTGGCGGTGTTTGGCGCCGCTAAAGTGGCTGGCATGAAAACCTTCCAGTCCCTCCAGGAGTTCCCCGCGCTCGTGGGCCAGGAAGTCGCTCTCAGCGACTGGCTCACCATCACGCAGGAACAGGTCAACCAGTTCGCCCAGGCCACGGGTGACCACCAGTGGATCCACGTCGATGTGGAGCGCGCCAAGGCGGGGCCCTTCGGTGGACCCATTGCCCACGGCTTTCTGACGCTGTCCCTGATTCCGCGCTTCTTCGAGAGCAGCATCGAGGTGGTCGAGTCGCGCATGGGCGTGAACTACGGCCTCAACCGCGTGCGCTTCATGGCGCCGGTGCCCGTGGGCAGCCGCCTGCGCGCCCGCCTGAAGCTGCAGGCCTGCGAGCCCATCGAAAACCAGGGCATGCAGATGACCTGGGAGGTCACCATCGAGCGCGAGGGCGCGCCCAAGCCGGTCTGCGTGGCCGAGTCGATCGCGCGGCGCTATCCCTGATCAGGTCGAGCGGCGCACGGCCGCCCGAAGCCACGAGGGCCCCCTTGGTGCGGCAGCGAGGACACGCAGTGCCGAGCGAGATGGCCCTATTGCCTGAACCCGTTCTGCCGCCAGGCCTCGAACACGGTCACCGCCACGGCGTTGGACAGGTTCAGGCTGCGCTGGCCCGCGCGCATGGGCAGCTTCAGTTGCTGTGCCGGCTCAAAAGCGGCGCGCACATCGGGGGGCAGGCCCGCCGTTTCCGAGCCGAAGACCAGCCAGTCACCGGACGCGAAGGACACCTCGTGCACGAGGCGCGTCCCGCGGGTGGTTAGCGCAAACAGGCGGTCCGGCCGGGGGTGTTCGTCGGCGAGGAAGGTTTCCCAGATGGCGTGACGCTTCACTTCGGCGTATTCATGGTAGTCCAGCCCGGCGCGGCGCATGTGGCGGTCGTCCATCGAGAAGCCCAGTGGCTCGATCAGGTGCAGGGTGCAGCCCGTGTTGGCACACAGGCGGATGACGTTGCCGGTGTTGGGCGGGATTTCGGGGTGGACCAGGACGACGTGGAACATCCCGCGATTATTCCGTGCGCGCCAGCACCAGGCCGGTGATGTGGCTGGCGCCTGCGGCCCGCAGCGCCCGCGCGGCGGCAAACAGCGTGGCGCCGCTGGTCATGACGTCGTCGACCAGCACCACCCGGCGGCCGGCGACGTGGCCCTCCTTGCCCGGGACGACGCCGAAGGCGCCACGCACGTTGCGCAACCGCTGGTCGCGTGGCAGGGCGCTCTGGGCGGGTGTATCACGCAGTCGTTGCAGCAGCGCCGACTCGACCTTGCCTGGTGCCAGCGTGCGAGCCAGTTCCAGGGCCTGGTTGAAGCCGCGCTGGCGCAGCCGTTCACGCGACAGGGGCAAGGGCAGCACCTGGTCGGCGGCGTCCAGCGCGGGCTCGGCCCAGGGGGTGCTGCGCATCAGCAATGCCAGTGCGGCCGACCAGCCGGGGCTGGCGCCGAACTTGTAGCGTGTGATCAGGCCGCTCCAGGGGTATTCATAAGGCACGGCCGCCAGGCAGAGGTCCAGCGGCGGCGCCTCCTTGATGCATGCACCGCAGCGTTCCACACCGGCAGGCACCGGCAAGGCGCAGGTCTGGCAGCGGGGCCGGGGCTGGGCGAAACGGGCCACGCAGGCCTCGCAGACCGGCTGGGCCGGCCAGGCGTGGCAGACCGCGCACTGGCTGGGCAGGGCGGCGCTGGCGCGTTCGAGCAGGGTGCGGAACATGGTCTCTGTATATAGGAAGACGCGGCGGGCCGGGGAATCAATATACTCGCGAGCTTTCCCCATGAGCGACCACCGTCCCCCGACCATCGATCCCGCGGCTGCGGCCCGCTGGCAGCAGCGCCCGCAATCGGCTTCGGCCTGGTTGCACGAGGAGGTGGCGCGTCGCATGGCGCAGCGGCTCGACTGGATCGTGCGCCGCCCGCAGCGCTGGCTGCACTGGGAACCGGTGCGGGGCGGCCTGGCCGCGCAGACCGAACTGGCGCAGCGTTACCGGGGCGTGCCGTGTGACGTGCTGGTGGCGCAGGTACCGGAGCGGGCGCTCGCTCGCCAGAAAATCCTTCCGCCCTGGTGGCAGCCGGCCCGCTGGCGGGGTGCCCCACGTTTTCTGGCCCAGCCCCAGGCGGGTGGGGCCGACATGCTGTGGGCCAATATGGCCCTGCACATGGAGCCCGATCCGCAGGCGCTGATCCGCCGCTGGCACGAGGCCCTGGCGGTGGACGGTTTCCTGATGTTTTCCTGCTTTGGCCCCGACACCCTGCGGGAACTGCGCAGCCTTTACCAGACCATGGGCTGGCCGGCGCCGGCCCATGAGTTCACCGATATGCACGACTGGGGCGACATGCTGGTCGGCGCCGGGTTTGCCGAACCGGTCATGGACATGGAGCGCATCGAGCTGACGTTCGAGACGCCCCAGCGCCTGCTGCAGGAATTGCGCGAACTGGGTCGCAACCTGCATCCGGCGCGCCCCGCCGGCCTGCGCGCCCGGGGCTGGCTGTCCGCGCTGCATGCCGCGCTGGGCCGGCTGGCCGACCCGGCGCAGGACGGGCGGCTGCGCCTGACCTTCGAAATCGTCTACGGACATGCCTTCAAACCGGCCCGCCGCCTGGCCGTGGACGCGGAAACCCGCTTTTCCGTCGAGGAATTGCGTGCCAGTTTGATCCAGGGCAAAACGGGAAGGTCCCCCGTTTGACGCAGATCACACCGGGATAACCCTTACTTGGGCTTGGCTACAATAAGCGGTTGCTGAATTTTGGAATTCAACGGCAGCTTGCTGCGCGCCATCGGCGATGGTGGGCACATCGGTCACAAGCCGCATGACGTGCGAGCCTGGGCAGTACAGGATTAATTAAGACATTGAAGAAGTGAACATGATGAAGAGCATTTCTAATAAATTGGCTTCACTGCTGCTCATGGCTGGTGCATGGGCCGGTACGGCGGCTTTCACCGCAGCCCAGGCTGTCAACGATCTGCCCGGCGGTCCGGCGGTCAACCAGCTCAACCTGCACCCCCCGGTGACCAAGATCGCCGAAGACATCCACTGGCTGAACTGGTTCATGCTGATCACCTGCGCGATCATCTTCGTGCTGGTGTTCGGTGTGATGTTCTATTCCATCCTGAAGCACCGCAAGTCCCTGGGCCACAAGCCCGCCAGCTTCCATGAGTCCGTGACCGTGGAAATCGTCTGGACGGTGATCCCCTTCATCATCGTGATCCTGATGGCCCTGCCGGCCACCAAGGCCGTTGTGGCCATGAAGGACACGAGCAACGCCGACCTGACCATCAAGGCCACCGGCTACCAGTGGAAGTGGGGTTACGACTACCTCAAGGGCGAGGGCGAGGGCATCGGCTTCCTCTCCACCCTGGATCCCGAGCACCGCGCCATGTCCGAGTCGGGCAAGCCGCCGGCCATCGACAACTACCTGCTGAAGGTCGACAACCCGCTGGTCGTGCCGGTCGACAAGAAGATCCGCATCATCACCACCGCCAACGACGTGATCCACGCCTTCATGGTGCCGGCCTTCGGCATCAAGCAGGACGCCATCCCCGGCTTCGTGCGCGACACCTGGTTCCGCGCCGAAAAGGTGGGCGACTACTACGGCCAGTGTGCCGAGCTGTGCGGCAAGGAACACGCCTACATGCCCATCCACGTGAAGGTGGTGTCGGCCGAAGACTATTCCAAGTGGGTCGATGGCCAGAAGAAGGCCATGGCCGCCAAGGCCGATGACCCGAACAAGGTCTGGACCCTGGACGAGATTTCCAAGCGTGGTGCCCAGGTCTACGCCGCCAACTGTGCGGTCTGCCACCAGGCCAACGGCAAGGGCGCCGGTCCGTTCAAGCCGCTGGATGGCTCGCCCATCGTGCTGGACGCCGACAAGGGCAAGCAGATCAGCATTCTGCTGAACGGCAAGAACGCCATGCCGGCCTGGAAACAGCTGAGCGACACCGAGCTCGCCGCCGTCATCACCTATACCAAGAACAACTGGTCCAACAAGACCGGCCAGCTGGTCCAGCCGGCCGAGATCAAGGCCGCGCGCAAGTAACCAGAGTCGTCAGACAAGAGAAGCATTGAGAAGGAAATCACGATGAGTGCCGTTCTAGACCATCACGATCACCACGCCCATGACGACCACCACGCCCCCGCGGGCTGGCGTCGCTGGGTCTTCGCGACCAACCACAAGGACATCGGTACGATGTACCTGTTGTTCTCGTTTGCCATGCTGATCCTGGGCGGTATCCTCGCCCTGGGCATCCGCGCCGAGCTGTTCCGGCCCGGCCTGCAGATCGTGAACCCCGAGCTGTTCAACCAGCTCACCACCATGCACGGCGTGATCATGGTGTTCGGCGCCATCATGCCGGCCTTCGTGGGCTTCGCCAACTGGATGCTGCCGATGCAGATCGGTGCGGCCGACATGGCCTTCGCCCGCATGAACAACTTCAGCTTCTGGCTGCTGATTCCTGCCGGTGTCCTGGTCGTGCTGTCCTTCTTCATGCCGGGTGGTGCCCCCGCCGCCGGCTGGACGTTCTACGCCCCCCTGACGCTGCAGATGGGCCCCTCGATGGACGCCGGCATCTTTGCCCTGCACATCATGGGCGCCTCGTCCATCATGGGCTCGATCAACATCATCGTGACCATCCTGAACATGCGCGCGCCCGGCATGACGCTGATGAAGATGCCCATGTTCTGCTGGACCTGGCTGATCACGGCCTACCTGCTGATCGCCGTCATGCCCGTGCTGGCCGGTGCCATCACCATGACGCTGACTGACCGCCACTTCGGCACCAGCTTCTTCAACCCGGCCGCCGGTGGCGACCCGGTGATGTTCCAGCACATCTTCTGGTTCTTCGGTCACCCCGAGGTGTACATCATGATCCTGCCGGCTTTCGGCATCATCAGCCAGATCGTGCCGGCGTTCTCCCGCAAGAAGCTGTTCGGCTACGCCTCCATGGTGTACGCCACCGCCTCCATCGCCATCCTGTCCTTCATCGTGTGGGCGCACCACATGTTCACCACCGGCATGCCGGTGACCGGCCAGCTGTACTTCATGTACGCCACCATGCTGATCGCCGTGCCGACCGCCGTGAAGATCTTCAACTGGATCGCCACCATGTGGAAGGGCTCGATGACCTTCGAGACCCCCATGCTGTGGTCCATCGGCTTCATCTTCGTGTTCACCATCGGTGGCTTCACCGGCCTGATCCCGGCCGTCGCCCCGATCGACATCCAGATCCAGGACACGTACTTCATCGTCGCCCACTTCCACTACGTGCTGGTGGCCGGCTCGCTGTTCGCCCTGTTCGCCGGCTTCTACTACTGGGCTCCCAAGTGGACTGGCGTGATGTACAGCGAAGCCCGCGGCAAGCTGCACTTCTGGTGGTCGCTGATCTCCTTCAACGTCACCTTCTTCCCGATGCACTTCCTGGGCCTGGCCGGCATGCCGCGTCGTTATGCCGACTACCCCATGCAGTTCGCCGACTTCAACGCCATCGCGTCCGTCGGTGCGTTCTTCTTCGGCTTCGCCCAGATCTACTTCTTCTTCTTCGTGGTCCTGCCCGTGATGAAGGGCAAGGGCGAGAAGGCTCCCCAGAAGCCCTGGGACGGCGCCGAAGGCCTGGAGTGGGAACTGGCTTCGCCGGCCCCCTACCACTCCTTCGAGCACCCCCCGAAGCTGGACGCCTCGGCGACCCGCATCGTTGGCTGAACCACAGGACCGGAGCACGCGCATGACGACGCCTGAACAGAAGAAAGCCAACGTCCGCATGGGGCTGGTCCTCGCGACGATCGCGCTGGCGTTCTTCGTCGGCGTCATCGCCAAGTTCTTCCTGCTCGGAAGCAAGTAAGAGGCCCTGATGAGCCTGCCGCGCGAGAACGTCAAGATGATGGGCAAGCTGGCCATTGTGGTGGCCGGCATGTTCGCCTTCGGCTACGCGCTGGTGCCCATGTACAAGGCCATCTGCGAGTTCACCGGCATCAACGTGCTGGCCATCGGGGAGCGTAACCTCCCCGGGCTGAGCAAGGCGACGCCGGGCAACACGCAGGTCGACCGGACCCGCACCATCACCGTGGAGTTCGACGCCAATGCGCGCGGCCCTTGGAGTTTCAAGCCCGCGCAGCGGACCTTGCAGGTGCACCCCGGCGAGATGGCCACGGTCATGTACGAGTTCGAGAACGTCCAGGACCGTCGCATGGCGGCCCAGGCGATCCCGAGTTACGCCCCGCGCCAGGCGGCTGCGCACTTCAACAAGCTGGAGTGCTTCTGCTTCAACCAGTACACGCTGGAGCCGGGCGAGAAGAAACAGTGGCCGGTCGTCTTCGTGATCGACCCCAAGCTGTCGAAGGACGTGACGACCATCACGCTGTCCTATACCTTCTTCGAGGTGGGCAGCAAGACGCCGCCGGCACCGACCGGCAGCACGGCACGGGCCGCGGGTTCGGAGGCGGGCGCATGAGCGGCCAGGCTTCGCTGTGGCAGACGATCAAGGCCGTGGCCTGGTCTTTCCTCGGGGTTCGCAAGAACAGCGAATTCCAGGCGGATGTCGGACGCCTCAATCCCTTCGCCATCATCGCGGTGGGCGTGGTCGGGGCGATCCTGCTGATATTGACACTGATTGCATTGGTGAACTGGGTCGTGGCCAAGTAAGGCCGGACCCGCGCACCTTAGATTTGAGAGAACCAGAACCGGAAGGAATGGAGCAAAAATGAGTTCGACTACCCACGGCGGCACCCCGTACTACTTCGTGCCCAGCCCGTCCCGCCATCCCGCGATGGCCGCGTTCGGCCTGTTCTTCGTCCTCTTTGGCGCTGCCGAGTGGATCAACGGCGCCGGCTGGGGCAAGTACAGCCTGCTGTTCGGCCTGGTCTGGTGGCTGTTCGTGCTGTCGCAGTGGTTCCGCGACGCCATCGCCGAGAGCGAAGGCGGCCAGTACGGCCACAAGATCGACATCTCCTACCGCTGGAGCATGACCTGGTTCATCTTCTCGGAAGTGATGTTCTTCGGCGCCTTCTTCACCGCCCTGTGGTGGGCCCGCGTGCACTCCGTGCCGGCGCTGGGCAGCCTGGACAATGCACTGCTGTGGCCCGACTTCAAGGCCGTGTGGCCCAGCGTGGCTGCCGGTGCGACCGCTTCGCCGGCCGGCATCATCGAGCCCTTCCAGACCATGGGCCCGTTCTGGCTGCCGACCATCAACACCGCGCTGCTGCTGAGCTCGGGCGTGACCCTGACCATTGCCCACCACGCCCTGCGTGACGGCAACCGCGGCAAGACCATCGCCTTCATGTGGATCACCGTGCTGCTGGGCCTGACCTTCCTGTTCGTGCAGGGCTACGAGTACTACCACGCTTACCATGAGCTCAACCTCAAGCTCAGCTCCGGCATCTACGGCTCCACCTTCTTCATGCTGACCGGCTTCCACGGCTTCCACGTGTTCGTCGGTATGCTGATGCTGTTCTTCATCACCCTGCGCCTGCAGAAGGGCCACTTCACCGCCGAGCGTCACTTCGGTTTCGAAGGTGCCGCCTGGTACTGGCACTTCGTGGACGTGGTGTGGCTGGGTCTGTACATCCTGGTCTACTGGATGTAACAGCCTGCCAGTTCGGGCGCGTCATGGCGCTCGAGCCGACAAAAACAAAAGCCGCATCGAGCGGCTTTTGTTTTTGCTAATCTGGAACGATTACCGCCCGGCCGGGATGCCGGTGGGCTGGATGTAACCCAGTTTCCAGGCGATCAGCACGCAGACGAACAGCAGGATGGAAAAGCCGACGCGGAAGGCCAGGGCGCGGGCCATGTTGCTGGTCTTGGCCTTGCCGTCGCGCCCGTCCTTCATCATGAAGAACAGCGCCGAGCCCAGGCTGGCGATGATGGCAAGGAAGGCAAGGGCGACTAGGTATTTCATGAACGGGATTATCGCGTGAGTGCAAAAACTCGTTTCTGGCTGGTGACGCTGGCAGCACTGCTGGCCTGCGCGGTCACAGCGTCCCTGGGGCGCTGGCAACTGGGCCGGGCGGCCGAAAAGGAGGCGCTGCAGGCCCGCATCGACGCGCGGGAGCAGCTGCCGGTGCTCGACGCGTTGAGCCTGCAGGGTGACGTCGACACGGAGCCGCTGCTCTACCGCCGTGTCGAGGCCGAGGGCGAGTGGCTGGCTGCGCGCACGGTGTTTCTCGACAACCGGCCCATGAACGGCCGGGCCGGCTTTTACGTCGTCACGCCGCTGCGCCTGCGCGGCAGCGATGCCGTGCTGCTGGTGCAGCGGGGCTGGGCGCCTCGCGATTTCCAGGATCGCACGCGCGTACCTGCGGTGGCCACGCCTGCCGGCGTCGTGCGCATCAGCGGCCATATCGTGCCTGCGCCGTCCAGGCTTTATGAGCTCGGCGAGCCGGGAAGCGGCCCGATCCGGCAAAATCTGGATGTGGCGCAATTCCGGACCGAAACCGGTCTGGCGCTGGCGCCGGTCTCGATCCAGCAGGAGGGCGATGCAGCCGATGGCCTGCTGCGCGCCTGGCCGAAGATCAGCACCGGCGTCGAAAAACACTACGGTTATGCCTTCCAATGGTTCGGGCTCAGCGCCCTGATCGCAGCACTTTATGTCTGGTTCCAAATTGTCAGAAGATTCAAACCCCGTGGCGGCTGAGCGTGCGCACGACCATGTGCTCGGCCTGACCGTGCATACCCTGCCTGAACCCGGTGCGGCCATGGCCGATGAGCAGGCGCGCCGCAACGGCCGCTGGAAGATGATCGCGCTCCTGCTGTTCTGCGCCTTGCCGGTGATCGCCTCGTACTTCACGTACTACGTGATCCGGCCTGAAGCCCGGCGCAGCTACGGTGAGCTGATCGATCCCCAGCGCCCGCTACCGGACCTGCTGGCCCTCGACAGCGAAGGCAAGACCCACAACCTGCGTGAACTCAAGGGCCAGTGGCTGCTTGTCAGCGTGGGCAGCGGCCGTTGTGACGAGGCCTGCGTGCAGCAGCTCTATTTCCAGCGCCAGTTGCGCGAGGGCCTGGGCAAGGACAAGGACCGGCTCGACCGCGTCTGGCTGGTGAGCGACACCGATCCCATCCGCCCCGAGCTCCTGCCCGGCCTGAAAGAAGCCGTCGTGCTGCGTGTGCCGGCACAGGACCTCGCCCGCTGGCTCGAGCCGGCGGCCGGCCAGTCGCTCGGTGATCACCTGTTCGTGGTGGATCCGCTGGGACACTGGATGATGCGCTTTCCCGCGCACATGGACATTGCCGGCGCCGGCCGGGCCAAGCGTGACCTGGAACGCCTGATGCGGGCCTCCGCGTCCTGGGACCAGGCGGGACGCTGAGCCATGGAAACCCAGGCACTCTACGATCTGACCCCGGCCCTGCGCGTGATGCTCATGGGCCTGGTCGTCGCCCTGGGCCCGTTGGCCTGGATCTGGCTGCGCAACCGGCAGGCCAGCACCACGCGCCGGCTGCAGGCCTTGACGGTGCTCACGCTGTTCCTCACCTTCGATCTGGTGATGTTCGGCTCCTTCACCCGCCTGACCGACTCCGGCCTGGGCTGCCCCGACTGGCCCGGTTGTTACGGCAACGCGAGCCCGGTGGGCGCGCACGCCGAGATCTCGGCAGCGCAGCAGGCGATGCCCACCGGTCCCGTGACGCACGGCAAGGCCTGGGTCGAGATGGTGCACCGTTACCTCGCCACCGGCGTCGGCGTGCTTATCCTGGTGCTGGCTGTCTTCAGCTGGGTCGAGCATGCGCGCAACAAGCGCGCCGGCAAGGCCCAGCTCAGCCCCTGGTGGGCCACGTTCACGCTGGTCTGGGTCTGCGTGCAGGGCGCGTTCGGGGCCCTGACCGTGACCATGAAGTTGTTTCCCGCGATTGTCACGCTGCACCTGCTGGGGGGCTTGTTGCTGCTGGCCCTGCTGGCGCTGCAGGCCGTGCGTTATGCGCAGATGCATGACGCGGCCACCAGCCGCCCGGTCTCGCGCGGACTGCGCCGCCTGTTTTGGGGGGCACTGGCGCTGCTCACGCTGCAGATCGCATTAGGCGGCTGGGTCAGCACCAACTATGCCGTGCTGGCCTGCACCGAATTCCCGACCTGCCAGGGCTCCTGGTGGCCCGAGATGAACTTTGCCCAGGGCTTCGAGCTCTGGCGCGAACTGGGTTACACGGGGGCTGGTGCGCACATCGATTTCGCCGCGCTGACCGCGGTGCATTACACGCACCGCATAGCCGCGTATGCCGTCATCGCCGTACTCGCCGCGCTGGCGTGGCAACTGCGCACACAAGCCGCCTGGCGCCGCACCGCGCACTGGCTGGCGGGTTTGCTGCTCCTGCAATTCCTCACCGGCCTGAGCAACGTCGTGCTCGACTGGCCGCTGCTCGCCGCTGTGTTGCACACTGGTGGCGCCGGCGCCATGGTCGTGCTGCTGACCTGGAGCCTGGCCAGCAGCCATACCGCCGACGCATCGACCGCGTCTTACGATTCCGTTTCAAGTCCTGCCGCATGAGTGCCCTCAGTTCCGCACCCACGACCTCCGTTGTCAGCCAGTTCTATGCGCTGACCAAGCCGCGTGTCGTCCAGCTCATCGTCTTCTGTGCGCTCATCGGCATGGTGCTGGCCGTGCCCGGCCTGCCGGGCTGGCGCGAATTGCAGCTCATGGCCCTCGCGAGCCTGGGCATCTGGCTGGTGGCCGGTGCCGCAGCCGCCTTCAACTGCCTGGTCGAAAAGGGCATCGACGCCAAGATGAAGCGCACCGCCTGGCGTCCTACGGCCAAGGGTGAGCTCAGTGACCTGCAGACACTGGTGTTCTCGGCGGCACTGTGCGCGGCCGGATCGGTGCTGCTGTACTTCTGGATCAATCCCCTGACCATGTGGCTCACCTTTGCCACCTTCGTCGGGTACGCTGTCATCTACACCGTCATCCTCAAGCCGCTGACGCCGCAGAACATCGTCATCGGCGGGGCTTCCGGCGCCATGCCCCCGGTGCTGGGCTGGGCGGCCATGACCAACGACGTCGGGCCCGAGTCGCTGATCCTCTTCCTGATCATCTTCCTCTGGACGCCCCCGCATTTCTGGGCCCTGGCCCTGTACCGCGTGGAGGACTATCGCAAGTCCGGGCTGCCGATGCTGCCGGTGACGCACGGCAACGAATTCACGCGTCTGCAGATCCTCCTGTACACCCTCGTGCTGTTCGCCGCCTGCCTCATGCCCTTTGTCTACCGCATGAGTTCGTGGATCTACCTCGTGGCGGCGGTGGTCCTGAACGTCGGCTTCTTCCTGTACGCCTTCAAGCTGTGGCGCAGCTATTCGGACGAACTGGCGCGCAAGACCTTCCGCTTCTCGCTGATCCATCTCAGCGTGCTGTTTGCAGCATTGCTGCTCGACCATTACCTGCTGTGAGGCCTCCATGGACAAACGTACCCTGCTCCGATCGACTGTCGCAGCCCTGCTGGCCGCCGGCACGTTGTTGCTGGGCGCCTGCTCCGACAGCAGCCAGCCCGGGTTCACCTCGATCGACCTTACCGGTGCCGACTATGCCCGGGACTTCGCGCTGACCGACCATGACAACAAGCCGCGTACCCTGAAGGACTTCCAGGGCAAGGTGGTGGTCATGTTTTTCGGCTACACGCAATGCCCCGACGTCTGCCCCACGACCATGACGGAACTGGTGGCCGTCAAAAAGCTGCTCGGTGCCGATGCCGACAAGCTGCAGGTCCTGTTTGTCACCGTGGATCCGGAGCGTGACAAGCCCGAGATGCTCAAGCCCTACATGGCGAACTTTGATCCGACCTTCCTCGCGCTGTACCCCGAGACGCCCGAAAAGCTGGCGGCGGTGGCCAAGGACTACAAGGTCTATTACAAGCGGGTCGAAGGCAAGACTCCGACCAGCTACACCATGGACCAT